>JAZOPT010000091.1:0-25780 GCA_045655725.1 Candidatus Scatosoma sp. | reverse complement strand
AAGATCCCCCGCCCCCACGCCGCGCATACTCAGCGATACGTCGCAATCGGTTTCCGTTTCGTTTTGAATCAACTGAAATACCACGTCCGCATTCTTCTTTTTATAGCCGATTACCGCGTCCGTTACCGCAGTAGAAGCCGCCAAAACGTTCAGCTTTACTATCCGTTTTCTGCCGTCCTTTACCGAAGCTATCTCCTCGGGGATTCCGTCTATTTGCGCGAAAATCCCCTCCAACTTTTTTTGCAGATATACCCCGCATTCCGTCAAATACACGTTTCTGCCCTTTTTATAAAACAGCGGAGCGGAAAGCTCGTCTTCCAGCTGTTTTATCGCTTTGGTAAGCGCAGGCTGTGCAATGTGAATCTCTTCCGCTGCCCGCGTTACGTGCTGATGCTTCGCCACCGTATAAAAATACCGTAATTTCGCAAGTTCCATACCGACCTCTTTACGTTTGTGAAAATAATAACCGTTTGTTATGAATTTCATAATAATTATATATTTTACATTATGCTTTGTCAAGTGTATAATATAGAAAACGCAAAAAAAGAGGTAGTTTTATGGTTACTGTATTTGAAAGCATTATGTTAATTTGTTTCGGGATTTCTTGGCCCATTTCGCTGTACAAAAGCATTACGTCCAAAAGCACGAAGGGCAAAAGCGTGATTTTCAGCTTTGCGATTATTATCGGGTACTTAGCGGGCATTACAGGAAAAATCGTCGGCAGCAATATCAATTACGTCTTAGTTTTATATCTTATCAATCTTACGTTTGTATCCGCTGATTTGGCGTTTTATTTTATCAACAAACGCCGCGAAAGTCTGGCAGCCTCCAACCAACAGGCATAACACAACCAAAAGCACGCCCCGTATCCAAACGCTTGGATACGGGGCTTTTTTTGTAAGGATTTATTTATTCTTCTTGGGAAGAGAGCATCGCCTCTCTGTCCGCAATGGCAAGCGCTTCTACCATGCTGTCGATATCGCCCATGATAAACGCGTCTAAATTGTATTGGCTTAACCCTATTCTATGGTCGGTTACGCGGCTTTGCGGGAAATTGTACGTGCGGATTCGCTCGCTTCTATCCCCCGTACCTACCATGCTACGGCGGTTCTCCTCCCGCGCCTTGGTATTTTGGCTATTATAAAAATCGTATATACGGGAACGCAACACCTTAAACGCGCGCTCTTTATTTTTCAGCTGCGAACGCTCGTCCTGACAGGTAACGACAATACCTGTGGGGAAATGGGTAATACGCACAGCGGAAGCCACCTTGTTTACGTTTTGACCGCCTGCTCCGCCCGAATGGAAAATATCGATTCGGATATCCTTATCGTTTATCTCCACTTCCACCTCTTCCGCTTCGGGAAGCACCGCCACCGTCGCCGCAGAGGTGTGTATTCTGCCCTGCGTTTCCGTTGCGGGAACGCGTTGTACACGGTGCACGCCGCTTTCGTATTTCAAAAGCTTATACGCTCCTGTGCCCGTTACGCCGTAAACGGCTTCCTTTACGCCGCCAAGCTCCGTTGCGCTGACGTCTATCTCCTCCATGCGCAAGCGGTGCGCCGCGCAATAGTTTTGATACATCTTGCAAAGCTGACCCGCAAAAAGCGCCGCCTCTTCGCCGCCCGTGCCCGCGCGAACTTCCAAAATACAGCTCTTTTCGTCGTTTTTGTCCTTGGGCAAAAGCAATATTTTCAGTTCGGATATCAAAGCCGAAAGCTTTTCTTTACAGGCATACCCCTCGTCTAAAAGCATTTTCTTCATCTCGGCGTCCGTTTCCGCTTCCGCAAGCTCGAACGCGTCTTTCATTTCCTTTTCCGTGGAAAGGTATTCCTCGTATTTCTCCACCGTTTCCGTAAGCTCTGCCTGCTCTTTGGAGTACTTTTGCCACGTTTCCATATCCGCTATCACGGCAGAATCGGAAAGTTTTTCAGATAAGTAGGCGTATCTGTCTTTGAGTCCGTCTAATTTTTTCAGCAAATTTGTTTCCTCCTTATTAGATTATTCACAAAACACAAACAGAGTATAACGGCGGCGCGTTACATCATAATTTTTACGTAACGGTCGATGCCATTGAAGTCTTTTACAATCATAGAATACGCGCTGCCCTTGAACAGTCGAGCAACCTTTTCCGCTTCGCCTATGCCTACTTCCATAATCAGCATTCCGCCGCGGTTGAGGTATTTGGACGCGTCCGCCGCGATTTTGCGGTAAATATCCATGCCGTCCTCGCCGCCGTCCAAGGCAAGGCGGGGTTCGTAGTCTTTTACTTCCCGCTGCAATGTGTCTATTTCCGCGCTAGGAATATAGGGCGGGTTGGACACGATAACGTCAAATCTACCGCGCAAGCGGGTAAACAAATCAGACTGCACAAACAAAATTTCCGCGCCGTTCGCCTCGGCGTTTTCCTTGGCAAGCGTTAAGGCTTCCGCGCTGATATCCAACGCCGTTACCTTGGCTTTTTTGCCCCGCTTTTCCGTCTCCTTGGCTACCGCTATCGCGATAGCACCGCTGCCTGTGCAAAGGTCTAATACGCTTTGACCCTCTTCCTCCACCGAAGCCACCGCCATCATGGCAAGCTCTTCCGTTTCGGGACGGGGAATCAGAACTCTTTCATCTACTTTAATTTTATAGCCGCAAAAATCGGTATCCCCGATGATATACCAAAGGGGTCTGCCCGTCAGGCGTTCGTCCGCGATACGGAGTATCTCCTTCGCCTGCGCCGCCTTGACAATGCGCTCTTCCGTCGCCACCGAGCTTTTGGGAATCCCCAACGTGATAGCGAATATCCATTCCGCCTCGTCCTCTTCTATCCCTTTCGAGGCAAAGCGTTTTTTGGTGTGCTTTAACAGCGCGCTCAGCTTGCCCGTCGTGGGGAAAATGCGTTCGGGAATGCTTTCGTCCGCATCCATGGCAAGCACCGTTTCAAACGCCGTGATGGCGCATTCTATCATGCTATTGTCCGGTTCGCGCGTGGTGAGCCGTTGCAAAAGCAGTCCGGGGGCTTTTAAGGGATATACCAACGGACTTTTGGTTTTGGAAAGCAAGCGCAAAATTTCGTACGACACGCCCGCAACCACAGGCAGCAACAGCAATTTGAATACGAAACGGATAACGCCGTTTAGTTTATCGCTGTCCGTGTAAAGCCACCTGCCCACGACGACGTTTGCCACCGAAAATACCAAGATACTGACAATCATCACCAAGAATAAAAAGGTTGTGCCGCACCTGTCGTGCACGCGCGTGCAGGTACGGACGTTTTCTACCGTCAGTTCCTTGCCCGATTCGTAGCAAGAAATGGTTTTGTGTTCGGCTCCGTGGTACATAAATACCCGTTTTAAGGACGGGATAAGGGAAATGAGCAAAATATACGCAATGAAGATAAGCAAGCGCACGCCGCCCTCGATGAGATTGAACCAAAGTCCGTCCAAGCCCGTACTGGTTTTGTCAAAGGGCAAAAATCCCGTCAAATATTGGGGCAGAGCTACGAAAATGAGTATTGCCAACACAACGCCCAAGACGGTGGCAAAACCATTTAATATGCTGCCTAAATTGATTCCGTGCTTTTCCTGTAACCACTTCTCCGCTTTGGAGGGCTGTTCGTCCTCCTCGGGCATGGCAACGTCCGCGCTGCGCATCAAAATACGGTTGCCGTCAATGAGCGACTGCACGAAATTGACCACGCCACGAACAAAAGGAAACCGTAAAAACTTGCTCCGTTTTTCGGGCGGCGTTAAGCGTTCGGTTTCTATTTGGATTTCGCCCTGCGGGTCGCGCACGGCGGTTGCCATAGACGTTCTGCCGCGCATCATTACCCCTTCCATTACCGCTTGACCGCCAATGGAAACGGGTTTTTGTTGTTTATTTTTTTCTTTCATAGTATGTCCTTGTGTAATAAAAGAAGAGAAATCAGGCTCGCCAGCGGCAGGTTGCCGCTCCCCTATCTTTCTATCATTCTTGCACGGGATAAGTTACTGTTCGTAACCGTACCTGTCAGTTATCCCGAAAAACGGCGGAGATACGAGCAAGACAAGGCGCGGGAGGCTTTCCGACGGGACGTGTACTTTTTGTACACGAGCGAGGAAAACGTACCGCAACGCTGTATTGCGACGTATATACGTCGTTTTTATAAAGGAAAGGGCTTTAAGACCAACCTTAAAGCCCCTAAATCCCGATTAAAGCCCGTATCTCTTTTTGAACTTATCAACACGCCCGCCGGTATCTACCAACTTCTGCTTGCCCGTAAAGAAAGGGTGGCAGTTGCTGCAAATATCTACTTTCAACACTTCGCAATCTTTCGTCGTACCCGTTTTGAACGTTGCTCCGCAAGCGCAAGTTACCGTAACTTCGTGATAGTTAGGATGGATTTCCGCTTTCATATATTTTCACCTCGCTATTCGTTTTCTTTCATTTTGCTTTCCAATTATAACGCTTTTTTTTATCTTCGTCAACTGTTTTTAATGCAATTTATAAAAAAATACTTGCAAATTTACCGAAAATGCGTTATACTAATCTTGTTCGCCGAGTGTGGCGGTTTTTCCGTCCATTCTAATCCATAGGCGAAATAAGCGTTTTTAAGGTTTTTTCTGTATTATGAAAATTTGGCAACTTGCTTATCCCCACAATTTATCCCACGTAAGCGCTCCCGATTTGAAGCTTACGCAAGACAAGGTGAAAGTAAAAATTACCAAGGCTTTATTGACGGAATCGGACGTCGCCGTGTATTCGGGCGCGATTAAAGTAAAAACTCCCTTTACCCCCGGCAGATTCGCTATCGGTCAGGTAACGGAAGCCAATGAGGATTCCTTTATCCGCAAGGGCGAACGGGTGTATTTGGCGGGCGTTACCGAGGACGAGCTCGCCTTAGATGGTCTTAATATCGCAGGCGAAACGGTGGACGGCTTTTACCGCGATTTCGTTTTGGCAGGAGTGGACGACGTATATCCCCTCCCCAACTCCGTTTCCGACGAGGCGGCGTTCCTCATCGACGCTATCGCGCTTGCCGAACACGTGGTAGATGAAATGCACATCTCCGTAGGTCAGCATATTTTGGTGCTTGGCGGCGGTTTGTATGCCAACGTGTTATGCCAAATTTTGATTTACCACCGTGCCGTGCCCATTCTGGCGGACAATAACGCCGAACGATTGACAAGAGCCAAAAAAAGTGGTATCTACTACACCTTCCCCAACGACGAAACGCTGCGGGAAAACGTGTTGAAGGTTACAGGCGGCAAATTTGCCGACGGAGCCGTATATCTCACCTATTCCAACCGAAGCGAGCCGTCCGTGCTCTTCCCTTTGGTAAAGCGCGGCGCGTACGTGGCGTTTTGCGCTCCCACCTGCAAGCATTTGCACGTCAATTTGGAATACGCCTTGAAAAACAACGTAACGGTAAAGGGCATCACCGAAAGCAGAGAATTTGTTTCTACCGCTATCAATCTGCTTGCCAATAAAGCGGTTACCTATTCGGAGTTCCCCATTTCCTCTTTCAAAGAGGAAGAATTGCCCTCGCTTATGGAGAAATTCTCCGCACTCCTCGGCAGCGGCGCAAATATGCCCGAAGAGCTCGACATTATCAAGTTTATTTTCTAAAAAAAATATAGCCGCAACCCGCGCGTTGCGGTTTTTTACTACCCCTACCACTTATAAGGAGAACGATATGAAATATATAATAGCGTCCGATATTCACGGTTCGGCGTACTGGTGTGAAAAGCTGCTTGCCGCCTTTGATAAGGAGGGAGCGCAAAAGCTGATACTGCTTGGCGATTTACTTTACCACGGTCCGCGCAACGATTTCCCCGACGGCTATGCGCCCAAAGAGGTGTTCGCTATGCTGAACGGTATCAAGGACAAAATTTGCGCCGTCCGCGGGAACTGCGACAGCGAAGTAGATCAAATGGTTTTAGAGTTCCCCATGCTTGCCGATTACGCCTTACTTCCCTACGGAGATAAAACGCTGTTTTTAACGCACGGGCATTTGTTTGACGAAAACAATCCACCCCTCTTGCGCACGGGCGACGTGCTGTTTAACGGTCATTTCCACACCCCGCGGTTTGCGACCATGCAAAACGGCGCGCTGTATGCCAACTGCGGTTCGGTTGCGCTTCCCAAAGCGGGATACCCCCATTCGTACCTGCTTTTGGACGAAGAGGGCTTGAAGCTGAAAGACCTCGCCACGGGCGAAACGTTTGACAAAGCGGATTGGTAACCCATCTCCCCGTTTTTTACCGCGCTTTTTGCGCGGTTTTTTATCGAAAACGTTGCTTGATTGCTTGACTATTATTATAAAATATGATAACATACTTGGTAACTACTTAAAAAGGAGGGGCGTGATATGCCACAGGAAATTCCCTATAAAATTTATCTTGAAGAATCGGAGTTGCCCAAAGCATGGCTCAATCTCCGTGCCTTTATGCAGGAGAAGCCCGCGCCGCTTCTTGACCCTATCACCAAAAAGCCTATGCAGCTTTCCCAGCTCTCCCAAATTTTTTGCGAGGAGCTTGCCAAGCAGGAGTTAGACGACAGCAATCCCTATATCCCCATTCCCGAGGAAATTGTGGATTTTTACAAGATGTACCGTCCCGCTCCGTTAGTTCGTGCGTACTGCTTGGAAAAGGTGCTTAACACCCCCGCGCATATTTATTACAAATTCGAGGGCAACAACACCAGCGGCAGCCATAAGCTGAACTCCGCTATCGCGCAAGCGTATTACGCCAAACAACAGGGCTTGAAAGGCGTTACCACCGAAACGGGCGCAGGACAATGGGGCACGGCGCTTTCCATGGCTTGCTCGTATTTCGGTTTGGACTGCAAGGTGTTTATGGTAAAGGTTTCCTATGAACAAAAACCTTTCCGTCGGGAAGTTATGCGCACGTACGGCGCAAACGTAACTCCCTCCCCCTCCACGACGACGGCGGTGGGCAGAAAGATTTTAGAAGAATTCCCCGGAACGGGCGGCTCGCTGGGTTGCGCTATTTCCGAAGCGGTGGAAGCCGCTACCTCCCGCGAGGGTTACCGTTACGTACTCGGCAGCGTGTTGAATATGGTACTGTTGCATCAATCGGTAATCGGGTTGGAAACGAAAACGGCGTTGGATAAATACGGCGTGAAGCCCGATATCATCATCGGTTGCGCAGGCGGTGGGTCTAACCTCGGCGGCTTGATTGCTCCCTTTATGGCGGAAAAGCTGCAAGGCAAAGCGGATTATCGCTTTATCGCCGTAGAGCCTGCTTCCTGTCCTACGCTCACGCGCGGCAAATACGTTTACGATTATTGCGATACGGGCAAGGTTTGCCCCCTTTCCAAAATGTACACGCTTGGGTCGGGCTTTATCCCCTCCGCAAGCCACGCGGGCGGACTTCGCTATCACGGCATGACCTCTACGCTTTCCGAGCTGTATGACAAAGGTCTTATGGAAGCTCGTTCGGTTGAACAGACGAAAGTGTTTGAAGCCGCCGAATATTTCGCAAGAATAGAGGGTATTTTACCTGCCCCCGAAAGCGCGCACGCTATCCGCGTTGCGTTGGACGAGGCGTTGAAGTGCAAGGAAACGGGCGAGAAAAAGACGATTGTATTCGGTTTGACGGGTACGGGGTACTTTGATATGATGTCGTATGAGAAGTTCCACGACGGCAAAATGAGCGATTATATCCCCGACGAAAGCGACCTTGCCAAAGGCTTCGCGGGCTTGCCCAAAATGGATTGATTGCTATCATTTATCAATAGAAACGCAAACGCATGCGGTTAGCCGCAAGCGTATTTTTCATTTTTTCGTTATATGCGGGTCAATGCATAGAAAGTCCCCTATCGCTTGAAAAATTAGACTTTGGCGAAAATTGTCGGCGTTCCTCGTTTCCTGCAAGCTTTTGTCTTATGCGGTTATCCGCTTATGCGGCAAAGGGCATACGGGATATTTCGCCACGCTTCGACTGTCGATTTTTGCCGTATGGCGATACGGGCATATCATTCGGGCATATCATGCGAACATATTATTCCCCCGAAAAATACATTGCGTTATAAGCAAGTGTCGCCGCGCCCACAAACAACACGCTTTCGTCAAAACTCGTTTTGGGGTGGTGCAGGGGATACGCATAGCCCTCGTCCGTATTCCCCGCCGCCAGCGCAAGCATTAGAGAGGGAATTTCCTGACTGATATACGCAAAATCTTCACTGCCGCCGTTGCGGTTGGTAACGCCGCCTTGCAGCTGTTTTGCCCCCAACACCCACTCTTCCCCAAGCAACTTTTTGGTGTGTTTTTCCGCTTCTGCTGAAAGAAAATCGGCGTTGACCAGCGTAGGACAGCCGCCCTCAAATTTCACTTCCACTTTGGCTCGGAATGCCTTGGCTATCTGCACGGAAACCGCCTGTATGCGTCTTTTGATATACGCGCGGATATCCTCGTCAAAGGCGCGCAGAGTGCCGTGCAATTCCGCTCTATCGGCAATGGCATTGCCCGCCGTACCGCCGTGGAAGCTGCCCACCGTGAGCGTAGCGGGCGTATTGACGGACAACTCCCTTGCGGAAATTTCCTGCATGGCAATCAGGATATGCGCGGCAACTGTAAGTGCGTCTATGCCGTTTTGCGGCGCAGAGCCGTGGCAGCTTTTTCCCTGTACGCGAATACGAAAATAATCTGCCGCAGGAGCGGTAACTCCCGGGGGCGAAACCACCACCGTACCGCTTTTGAGCGGCGTATCCGTCATGACGTGGAACATCATCGCTCCTTTTACCCCCGACAGCGCGCCTGCCTTTATCACGTCCTTTGCCCCCTCTAAAATCTCCTCAGCGGGCTGAAACAATAAAGTTACACCCGTTTGCAGACCCTCTTTATTCTCTTGCAAAAGCCGCGCCGCGCCCAGCAGCATTGCCGTGTGCATATCATGACCGCAAGCGTGCATATTCCCCGTTTTACAGGCAAAGCTTTCCCCCGTTTTTTCCTTTATGGGCAATGCGTCCATATCCGCTCGAAGCAAAAACGTTTCGCTTTTGTTGCTCTTTCCGTTGTCGGGAAATACCGTTGCCGTTATCCCCGCTTTCCCTATGCGCTTGGGAGTATATCCCATTTCTTTTAGCGTTTTCTCCACAAAGGCAAGCGTTTGCGGCAAATCAAACCCCGTTTCCGCATGGCGATGCAAATACCGTCGGTATTCTACCAGAGTAGGTTGCAAACGTTTTGCCTGTTCTAATATTTTTTTATGCATACTTTTTCCCCTTTGTTATATTTTGCGCCGCAAAGGGGGATTCTAAACACAAAAACGGGCGAAGCGTTGTGCCTCGTCCGTTCTTTATTCTGTATTTATCAAGTATAGTTAGGCGTTAAGCCACTGCGTTCAGCTGTGAACGTTCCACCGTGTGTTCGGCGGTTTCGTAATTTTCGCCGTTGCGCTTATATAAAAAGCTGAACGTTGTTCCCTCGCGCAAATACAACAGATAATCGCCGATTTCGTAATACCTGTTTATCTCGTACGTTTCACCCTCTATCACTATCGCCGTGATAATATCCCTATCGGCAAAACCTATGGAAAACGCCAAGCTGTCCGCCTCTACCGCCGTGATTAAAACGTCTTCCTTTATCTTGCCGTACCCGCTCTGCGCGTCGTACATGTATTTGGAGTTGGTTGCCGTAACGGTGATTCCCAGCTTGATTTTATACGCTCCCTGCGTTTCGTCCAAACCGTCCTTTGCATAGCTGAGCATATTCTCCGCCGCCGATTTTACTATCTGCAAGGGAATGGCGTAATTGATATTCTCCTTGGTTAAATCGCCTGCGTTGGAAATGCCGATTAGCTCGCCCTTTCTATTGAACAGCCCGCCGCCCGAATTGCCCTTATAGAGGGGCGTATCGATTCGGATAGAGCGATAGGTTCGCGACGTTCCGTCCACCGAAAGAGTGATATTATCGGCGTCCACACTGACGATTCCTTTCGTTACGCTTATCCCCTCGCCGCTGGGATTGCCCACCGTTATCGCCGATTCGCCCACGTAATAATCCTTTGCAAAGGTTACCGCTTTCACGTTGGGATTTACCGCCTTTACGTCTGCCGTTCTTGCCCGAAGCAAAGCCAAATCGTACGTAGCTGCACCGCCTACGTATTCGCAAGCAATCGCGTAATCGTCATAGGAATAAGAAAGTCCGTCCTCGTTTTTTTTCGGCGCGCTTTCGCTGCCGTATAAATAGCAGTGTATCTCCTCCGATATTTTGCTATCCGTCGCCTTTTCGTCGTACGTTACGTGATAGTTGGTAAGAAAATAGGTGTATTCTTCCTCTATTTTATATATCACGCTCGCGCCCGTATAGCTTACCCGCTTGGGCGCGTTATTGTTTTGCGAGTCAGGCTCCGTAAACGCCGTATATACCTTTGCCGTGGCCTGCAAGCAGTTATGTATGGCAGGGTATTCCTCCGCTTCCAACGTCATGTACATTTCCAAAAAGTCGGCGTAGTCAATCGCGCCGTATTCCGCTACGTACCTTTCGTACAGAGCCTCCACCGTGATATCCTTGCCGTCCTCGCCGTCTTTACCGTCTTCGCCGTTCTTCCCGTCAACGCCGTCTGCGCCCGCCTCTCCGTCCGCGCCGTTGGTTACTTCAAACGTACTCTCCGTTCCGTCAGAATAGTAAATGGTATAAGTATCCACCAAGCCGTCCGTGGAGGTCTTTTCAATGGATTTGATACTCAGCGGTATAAGGCTGGTTTCTATTTCACAGCCCGACAACGCAAGACCCAACCCGCACGTAAACACCGCGCCCAAAACACAAGCGGCTATTTTTTTAACTATGGTTTTTTTCATGGTAATTACCCCTTTTTCACTTGTGTATTATACCACAACTTTGCGTATTTGTAAACCCTTTCCCACGATTTCTTCGTGAATTGTTCATGAAAAAAGACGGACAACCTTTGCCCGCCTTTGCTATTTTTCATCGTTTTTCTTACTTCTTCGCCGTTTTCGCTTACGCTTCTGCGTTGTATTCCGCTATGTAAGGCAGATTACGGAAATATTCGCCGCAATCCAAGCCGTAACCGATAACGAAGAAATCGGGAATGGTAAACAACGCCATATCCGCCTCGAAATCCACCAAACGGCGGTCGGGCTTGTCCAAAAGCGTTACCACCTTCAACGAAAGCGGATTGCGTGCTTTCAACATTTTCACGATATCGTTGAGCGTTCTGCCCGTGTCGATAATGTCCTCTACGATGATAACGTGATAACCGCTAATATCGCGGTCGAGGTCCATAGTGATTTTCACAACGCCCGAGGATTCCGTGCCGTTATAATAGCTTTTTGCGCACATAAAACCTATTTCGCAAGGAACGCTGATTGCGCGGCACAGGTCTGCCATAAACACAAACGCGCCCTTTAAGATACTGACAAGCAAAATGGGCTTGCCGTCGTACCACCCGTCAATGGTTTTGCCCGCTTTGGTAAGGGCTTCTTTGATTTGCTCTTCCGTGATGATTACGCGTTTGATTTTGCTATTGTATTGCTCTAACGTACAATTTTGTTCCACCGTGGTATCCTCTTTTGTTAGCCTTGCCCTCATTTGGTGGAGATAAGGGGAGTCGAACCCCTGACCTTTTGAATGCCATTCAAACGCGCTACCAACTGCGCTATATCCCCATACAATTATGATACCATATTTTTATGCGTTCGTCAACAGTTTTTTACAAATTTTTCTTCCAATGCCCCGCTTTTTACAATGAATAATAAACAGACTTTCTTGCATACTTTTTCCCCTTTCTAAATTCCAGCCATAATTTTTCACTATTCACTATTACTTATTACCTTCAAAAATCGACAGTCTTTTTTAAGTGAAAAGTGAAGAGTGAAGATGTAATAAGTAAATCGACAAACCCCTGACGAAGTTTGCCGATTTTTTGGTGGAGACAACAGGTATCTGCCGTTTCCGCATAGCGGAGCCTCGGCAGGGCAGCGGTCGCAACACTTTTGCGCGATTTTTATACGCTTTCCTATATTTGCTCCCTCGCGTGAACCTGTGATAATGCACACGTTCGGCGAAACCTATTTCCACCAAAAAAACACCCGCTTGGGTGTTTCTTTTTTGGTGGAGACAACAGGACTTGAAGCACCCCACAAAACGGCGCAAGCCCTTATAAATAAAGGCATTGAAAAGAAATCGGCAGAAAAAACCCACGCACGCCCCACGCAAAAAGTGGGCGTTTTCGCGCGCGTCCCCCCACAACGCGGAATGGCTTTTCCAGGTCAATGTCCTTTTTCGCCGCAAATACAAAAAAACGCCTACGGCGGCACACCTCACAAACCCTGAATTGCAAGCAATTAAGTGTTCGCGCGGTGTCTCTGTCCGTCGCCAAGCGACGGGGAAAAGGCTCTGAGCGGCTTTCGCCGCGCTCCTGCTTGTCCGCCTCTTATGTTTGACTTTTTTTGAGCTTCGTTTTTGGGCGTGATTCTGCCTTTGTCAAGGCAAAACCGTAACACTACGCTTGACTTCTTCCGTCTCCGCTTCCGTGTTGCGTCATAAATCCTCAACGTCTGCACGCCCTACGTATGGATTTATGTAAATCTGCTTGCGCCTCTCGGCGCAACGCGCACCCTACACACTTGTTTGTTTATTTTTGTTTAACGTCGCCAGCCACGACGTTTCACGCGCACTTTATTACGTTGGCTACGCGAAACCTGACCTTATTTATAGCGCGGTTTAAGGGCTTCTCCGCTTGCGGACGAAAAGAAACTTCCCGTCGGCTATGTAATTGTATTTTTGTTATATTGTAAAGTGCTTAACATTAAATGTTTTTGCCTTAAAATAATATATACTTTCACACATACACCCCCATAAAAAAATAATATCCCTATTTTTCAATAGGGATTTGCCTTTTTTTATACAGCCGCACTATCATGCGGCGTTGTCAGCTGCGCGTTATGGCGGCTTGTAGATTTTGAATTGTTTCTGATACGTTGTTTTCATGCGTTTTCCTCCTCATCAAACCATACTATACTATCTTTTACGGACAGTTCGCCGTCATCGAACGCCACTGTTCCGTCTGATACAAGCTTTTCTACGGCATATTTGACCGTTTTTCGCGGTAAGCCTGTCAGCGCCGACAAGCGGAGATATTCTACACGCCCGCTCCCTGTTCCCAGCTCATCTGCCAACGCGTCAAGCACCTTTGCGGCAGACTCGTTTAGATTACCGATTTTGTTTAGTCGTACTGCTTTTTTTATCATTTTTCTTGACCTCAACGTGCATTCCTGCTTCGCACTAAATTTTCGCCACTACGGGCGAAAATTTAGTGATATAAAGCGGCGCGCGGCGGCTTGTTTTTATACGCCTTGTTTTCTTCGTCCGACAGGCTTTTTCGGGGGCGCGCCCGAAATATTGGAGACGGGTTTCTTATTTGCCGCATTATGCGGCAAATTGCACCCCCCGCCCCACTCTTTCGGGACGCGCTTATACCCCGAAAAAGCTTTACGGCACAGCCGTATGTGGATAAAGGCATTGTTACGCCGCCGCAGAGCTTGCGTTCTTATCTGCCACCATTCCCTTGAACGCTTTCATCATATCGCGTATCATGTACGACTTTTGCTCTACCATTTCAGGTACAGTCATATATTTTGACTGATACATAGGGATATCGTCCAAGCCTAACAAGGACATTTTCGTTTTCTGATAGAAAAACGCGCCTAATGCGTCCGTTCTGAAACGCCCACGATACGCTACAAGCGCAATTAACGGCATTTTTATTCGTTCCGTATCGCCGCTTGCCCCCGTTGTCAATATTATTTCTAACGGATAATAACTGAAAAAATTATAATAGCGCGTGTAATGCTTGAATATCGGCGTGTATAGCTTCTGTAAAAATGCAATTAACGCCGTATTACTGCCTTTTTTCTTCGTAATTATCCAGTAAAGGAAATCAAAAAACAACGTTGTAAGACCAAACACCGCTTCATCCAGCGCAAAAAACGGTAAATAGAACTTTGCCGCGCCCGATTTTTCAATGTACATCATCAATTTCAAATCTCTGCTATCTGCATTTAGCGACATTGCCCTGTGGTCATCGCGGAAATCGTCCCAATACGTGAAATTGTCAACGGTCGCCGCGTGGGTATGGATTTTTTCTTCCATTTCCGTCAAATCGTTGTCCTGCGTCGGCTCTCCCTCTTCCGTTTTGGTCGCCCTGCGGGTTATTTGGTTTTTCCGCTCCTTTGCGTCTTCCATGGAACACTTCAAACCGTACTCCACGGCGTTCACTTCGGGGTTGGTAGGGTCGAATTTCTCTCCCAATCGGAAACAATCACGATTTATTCGGTGTCCCCACTTCGTACGTTTCATGGATTTTTTCGTGTCTTTTTCCGTTAAATTTACTTTGAATTCGGGCATGTTCCCGCCGTCTTCAATAATAAAATCCGAACGGATAGGAAAGTTTGAAATATCAAGGGGCGTTTCCTGCGAATACAAGAAAAACGTTTTCCCGTATCCCTCCATAGCGTCGTATATGCTTACAAGGTCTAATCCGTCATCAAATACCGTCGCGTTTTTCGTTAAGTCGTAGCCGAAACAGTAGTCATCGAACGTATAGCCCCAACGCCGCCGCAAATGTCGGTTTATTTGACGCCGAATTTCTCTCCCGTGCAGCTTGTCCGTCGCCTGTGCCCATTGCAAAAACAGCAAAAATTGTCGTATGCAAGCCCAATTATAGATTTTATGCTTTTTCCGAGCCGTCATCAGATACCGCGAATATACAAGCCACGGAAATTTTGGAAATTGCTTTGCACGCGTCAAAAACGCTTTTTTTGCCTGCGGACGCATTACGCAACATTCTGAAATCGTTTTCAGCTGCACCAACAAAGACGTTTTTTTGCTTCGCTGGAAACCAAGTATAAATTTTGCTTCCCTGCGCTCCTGCAAAAATTTCTTTACCTTTTCTATCGCCGCTTTAATTTTTTTAATGCCCAACCGACACCGTAAAAAATCAAATACTTTGTATAAAATTATCGCCCATACCCAACGCGGCAGAAAAAAGATTGATACCGTCATATCTGCCGCAAACTTCGCTATAAATACCAGCGTTGCTTCCAGGTCATACGATACTACGAAATACACAAGCCACGCCAACGCTTCAAACGCTATCGTAAACACGTTGAGATTATACAACCATATTCCGATAATCGGATATAACAGGTATTTCCGAGCTTTCAAAAATCGCCAGAATTTTTTCGTGTAAAACAGCAACGGTGCAAGCGTTTTTCCGTTTAACCACTTGAAAAAACGCAACGCCTTGCTATCTTGCCCCACGTTATTCTCTTTTTCACTGTATAACAGCACTAAAAGCAACAACCCAACCGCAAAAAGCAACGTTAAAGGCAAAATCCATTCTGCAATTCGACCTATTACGTCCCGTACTACGTCCAGATAGGCAAGGAAAACGTCAAAATCTGCCAACAATTCCCCGTACGTTGTCATCAACGCTTCAAATTGTTCAAGCGTTATCGGTAAAATTGCCTCTATATCGTCGGGGAATATGCCGATTGTCGGCGTTACGTAGCGTTCTTGCTTGAAAAGAAACGCCACGTAATACGCCAATGAAAGCAAACAATCCTTTAACCCTGCCGCCGTTCTGCCGAGTACCGCCGAAAACCGAAACACCGAAAACGCCACGCTTATGCATAGTATCGCGATTGTCAACGTATAAAATATTGTTCTTCTGATACGTGTTTTCATAATGTCATTTGAACTGCCATATTAAATACGAAGCCGAAAAAGCAGATGATGAACACTACCAGCGCATACAGAACAAGTTTTCCAAATATTCGCCCAAAATTACCCATTCGCTTTTCCCTTGGCTTTGTTTACAACAAACACGAGCGCACCAACAGCTATGATACCTAACGCTACCGCGCCGATTATTTTTACCGTTCTTGCCGTGCTCTCTTGCGTGTTTTTTACCGTTTCGCCTAATTGTTCAACAACCTTTACCGCCAAATCCGCAATTTCCTTTGATACGTCTTTTGCAGTTTCCGTAATTGCCCCGTCTTCTTCGCCTATTGCACCGTTATTTTCGCCTATATTTACTTCCGTCGTTTTGGGGTCGGCATAAAATAAATAATGCGTTGCAGGAAGCGAAAATCCGCTTGTTGTTCCCGTCAAAATTGTTTGCCATATCGTTTGCAACCACGTGTAATTGTGTTCTTTCAAAAGTGCTTGATAAGTTCCTACACTCAACGTACCCGTGATTTTGTAATTGAACAAGCTTCCCGTCCAATCTTCGGGCAACTGGAATATATCGGCAAATACGGAATTGAACGACGTTGTTTGCGGAACAACCACGTAACCGAATAATCCGTATAAATCATCGCCCGTATATTTTGCAGTATCGGGGTATTTCCCTTTGATTTCGTTTAACATGAACGACGAAAACTCCTCATCAAACGCGCCCTCGTCTGCTATGCCATTAACAAAGCTATTAAAACTTTTATTAAACGTAAGGAAATAATCCGTCCTGTTTCCGTCAACGGTCTTTGCTTCGACGCGTGTCGGCGACAAATACTGTGCTTCGTATACGTCGCTTGCAGAATTATAAACGAATTTCTCTACCGACGCGCCCGCAACGTTCAAATGTTCCTCGCCCAGCGCACCTACTATATCGTCATACGCTATATCGCCGCCGTCTTCCATTTTTATCGTTACGTCTTTTTCAACCTTGTGCGCAAACGGTGTTTCGCCTATCTGCTCTAAATACGATACGGAAACCGTTTTTTCTACTGTGTTTTCCAGTATTTTATTTGCTTGATAAATCAAATCGTCCGTCTTTAACTCTTCCTCTAACGCGCCCGCTTCTTCCATTTTTTGAAGTATCCCGTATATTGAACGCGTGGAGCTTCTCAACGTTCCCGCGTATTTGTCGTATTGCTTCTTGAACCACTTCGTACCCGTATATTGATTGATAACGTACGTTGACGTTACAAAGTATTCACTATAAATGGAATTTAAGTTAAGGCGTAACCATACGGCGGGAGAACCGTCCTCCCCTGCTTCCGTATAGAAAATGTCGTCAAAGCCTGCAACGTCGCATGCCACATAATCCGTTGTATATCCTTTTCCCTCGAAATAATCCGCAACTTCTTTGTAGGCGTTCAAGTATTCAATCTTCTTGGAAAGCTTCCACCTGTTTTTGTAATCCCGAGGGGTAACTACGGTTTCCATATACTCGTATTGCTCTGGCATTATTTCGATACTGCCCATTTCCTCGGGGTCATACCCACTTATACCCGTTGCGTCCACGGCAAGCTGTTTGTGCGCTAATCCTAAGCAGTTATTTTGCCGAAATACTATGATTTCATAAATCGGCACGTTCGCCTCTGGCGTGCTTCGCACGATTGTAAACGTAAACACCGCACTGTCGTATTTATGGTCTATTTTGAATATATCGGAATTATAATTCCGATATTCAAAACGCATAGACTTGTCGGTATATATGTTAAAAACGTTGCTCTCGACTAAAAACGACGCGCCCTCGGCAAACCCGAAATTGTTGTCATAGCGTTCCAAACTGTCATAATCTACACCGTCCGCGCTTACCTGCTTTGTTTCCATGCCGAAAAACGTCATTCCACAAAGGAATGACGTTATCGCAAAAGCCACCATGAACAACATTGCAAAAAACGTCGATGTTATCTTTTTGAATTTGTTCATCTCTCTTTACCTCTTATTTTATCCCGTACAGCTTAAAAGGTACGGTAACCCCCAGCAGTTCGGCTCCAACGGTTCTTGAAAGTGCAGTTACTGTAATCATGCAATGTAACCCGTCGCCGTCTATATCCTCTAATTCCCACTCTAAACATTTAGACACAGCACCAGTTGTAGAATCAACCCCCAATAAAATACAACCTGATTGAGACGCAAAAAAATCTTCTACGTGTATAATTTCAGTATAATAAATTCCCGTCTCTGAGAAATTACTGTCGAATACAGCTCCATTTATCTCAATTACAACGTATTCGTATTCCTCAAATCTTACTAAATCGTACTGCTTTGTATCGCCTTCTTCTATATTTTCCTGTATCTCTTCACGCGTAAAACCTGCGCTTTCAACCGTTGTTTCCGCTGTTACCTGCTTGCTTTCTTCCTCGTCCTTGTCAAAGGCGCGCGCCGCAACCGCTCCCGCACCCATAACGAATATACCGCCAAGAACAAGCGCAAGAATATGCTTTCCTTTCATGGTTTAGTCCTCCGCAATCGTGATTTCTACGCCTTTTGCAATGGAGAATTTATTAAACGTCCCCGCTTCGTCCGTGTCGGCGTCCACAATTTCAAATTTCACGTATGCGCCGCCTTGCTCCGCTATGCCCGCGAAATCCTCGTCCGTCATATCTTCCGTGTATTTAACCACGGACAAAAACGCCTTGTCTTCGTCGTACACGTTGACGTAATATTCCATATCCTCGTCTTCCAACGTTACCGATACCAGCTCGTCAACCTTAATAAAGTCTTTCGTGGAAATACCGCTCTTGTCGTCGCTGTCTTTTTTACCTGTTTCGTCGTCTAACATACACGCTTGATAATCCCAGCCCGTCAACGTCTTTTCATCTTGACGACCGACAAACGCCGTTGTTCCTGCAATCGCTACCAAAGCAACCAATCCGCCCACAAGGGCAAGTTTCAAAGAATCTTTCATGAATATAACTCCTTTTTATCCGCTTCTGCGGTTATTTTCGGTGGTAGGCGGGCAGATAAAAAACTTTACAAAAAAACCTGCCCGCCAATAAAGGGGAAAATACGGATTGCTCCGTTGGGACGGGACTAACGCGCCCGTTATACTTCAAATTTCGCAGCTTCGGTTAAGTGTTCAAAGCATACTTCCATGTACGCCAACGCCGCCGAAAGTCTGTTTACTTGTCCTTGCATTTGTTGACCGCGTACGCCGCCCCATTCGCTGATTGTCATTTCTTCCAGCTGTTTGTCCTGCGCGCTGATGAACGACTTCAAAAGCGCAATTTTTTCGCTTACGTCCTCTGTCAACTTTGCTATTTGTTCGTTTTGCATAATTCCCCTTTATTCCGATATTGAGTTATTTTCGTTTTTCTGTACGTTCCGCTATGTCGCCAAGTTCTAAAAGCTCGATGATTGCCACCAAAACTTTTGCCTTGCAAGACGTTGCAAGCTTCGGCACAAAGATTTTCCGCGCCTTTTCTATCTCCGCTTGTAATTCGCCCCGTCTAATACCGTACTTTCGGCAGAGGTTTTTTTGCTTCTTGGTTGTTACCTCTTCCGCTTCCTCTGCCGTCCGTTCGGTACTACATAAGGAGGAAACATTACCGTCAACCCCGTTACCGTTGACGGGTTTATATTTTTTTCGTAATTCGCGGACACGCTCCGCTTCTTGCTTCGCTTTCGCTTCAAATCGCGCGTCCACTTTGGCTTGGGCTTCTGCCGCTTTCGCTTGCGCCGCTTCCAAATCTGCTTTTCGCTTCTTCTCGTCCTTTTCCTTGTCAGTTGCGGGCGCGGGCGCGGCTACCTTTTTAACCGTCGCCACCGGAGCTGGCATTTTTATTTGCTCGTTTTTCATTGTCCTATCCTTTGCGTTAGCAATTCTTTATACAACTTTTCAAAGATTTCCGCTTTCGTTCGTAAGGCTATTAAATCAACGTCGCACACCGTACATTGCGCTTCCGTCTTCGTTTCTTTTGCTATGGGCGCAGGAAAAGGTATGCTGTTTTTACGCTCTAACGCTATTTCGCTAACTAATCCAAGCTGAATTTTTAAGCCCGTTTCGATACGCGACATTTCCTCGTTCGTGCATTCGCCTATGTAGCGCGATACCCTGTTTTTCGATATTGTTTGTACCTGCTCGCACAATGCCGTGGACGGCGCAATGCCCGATTGTATATCAATGTGTGTAGGCAACGGCTTTTTCTCTTGCGTTGTCAATGGTACAATGGTTGCCGTTTTGCTAAACGTATTGTTTTTGTCGTTTGATACGATAATACACGGACGCGTTCCGTCCTGTTCACTGCCTACGCCGTCGTATCTGTACCAGTAAATCTCGCCGCGGCGCATTTCTTCGCCTGCTTGTTCCTTGAATTCACTCATGTTTTTTGTCCCCTTTCCCTTTTTGTGTATATCCAATGAAAATACCGTGATATTTTCTTTTTGGCTTCTTATCGCCTTTCATTTTTTGACAAAATTTGCTATAATGATTTACTATACACAAAGGAGGTCAAAAAATGAAAGACAATGAGTTTTTGGGAATTTCCAAAATTACAGCGGCGAATGTAAAAGTTTGCCCCTTCAAAGTAAACAAAAAACATTGCGTGTCGTTTTGTACAGACGATTGCGCTTTGTACGTTGGAAATTTCCCCCACGGAAACTGTGCTTTTTATGTAACAGCATTAAAAGCCACAAGTCCCCAAAAATGCGATAGTTAAAAAATTTTTTTCTATTCGCATTTTATTTCAAAAAGTCCTTGCATTTCTTCGCAAGGGCTTTTTATTTGCCCGTGGATTCCCCCCCCTCGTGGTAGGGCGCGGCGTTTCCTCACTCGCGCCCCGTTCACAAAAGGATTTACCTTGCCCCACGTTTGCAGGTTTTCGCCTGTTCGGTGGGGGATTTTTCACTGTTTCAGCGAAAAACTAATTATATAATATCACTGTTTCAGTGAAAAGTCAACGGTTTTTCGCCATTTTGTTGAAAAAAATTTCCCCACGCCGTAAAATAGGACTATGAAGAATTTGAAAGCATTACGCAAAAGCGCAAATATGACATTACAACAGCTTGCCGACGAACTCGGAACAAGCACGCAAGTTTTATCCCGGTATGAACGCGGGGAACATCAAGCGGACTATAACACACTCGCGAAAATAGCGCGGTTTTTCAACGTTTCGATTGATTATTTGTTAGATTTCAAAGCCGCAACCACTCCCGCGCCCGCCGCTTTGCCGTTGGACGAAACGGAATTATTAAAAAATTACCGCGCCTTGTCCTACGTAGGCAAAGCACGCGTTGCCGCTTACGCCGATTTAATGCGAGAACAGGAAGAGGGAACGACACCCGGCACGCGCAAAAAGGCATAAAAAATCCCCGCTTTCAGACGGGCCAACCGTCAAAAAACGAGGTAAAATTTTTTATGACACCACAAGACGAAAAAGATTTGCAAACAATTCTTTTTCTTGCCGGGCGTATTCTCGAACGGCAACACCTTTCGGACGAGCGCAGCTCTCCTGCGCCTACTCCGATATCCTTTCCCGTGAACGCTCCACGGGAAACAACCACGCCGAAAAAGGACGGCTGCATAATCCTTTCGTTTCCATCGGGCCGCGCCGATGGAGCGCAACCACCCAAAAGCGCGGAACGTTCACAAGAGGAAACAACCTTGCTATTTTCAGACGAGGAGGTTTCCAAAATGCCGCGAAAATTTAGAAAGATTTTCCGCACCAACAAACAAACGGCGCACGTAAGGCGAAAGGACGGCGACGTTTACGAAATCCGTATGCAGATAGACGGACACCGCATAACCGCAAGCGCAAAATATCTTGACCTTGCGAAAGAACGCTTTATTAAAAAGCTACGGGAATACAACGAACACGGCGCAACGGGGAAAAAGGAAACGGCACAAACCGTCCCCGACGTTGCGCCGCTTTCTGTTGCCGATTATGCCTTGCATTATCTCGAAACGTTCAAACGTCCGAACATTTCCGAAAAGCACTTTTCCAACCTTTGCGGAATTGTGCGCCGCCACGTTGCCCGCTTTTTCGGGGAAACGCTTATGCGGGATATTACCGCTACGGACTGCCAAAAGCTATTAAACGAGCTTTCGGAACAGGGCAAAGGGCGCACGGTGGAAGAAGTCAAAAACTTGCTTTCGTGGATATGCGCCGCGGCGGTTGCGGATAGAATATTGCCCGCCGACGTTATGGTGCACGTTCAGACGTTGCCGCACCGTCGCACAGTGGGAAAGTCTATCCCGCGCGAATATGTCCGCGCTTTTCTCAATCGCAAGCCACAAAACCGCGCGGAGCTTTGTTTGCGGTTGCTCATTTATACGGGTATGCGCCCTTGCGAATTGTCCGCGCTTACGTTCGACAACGTGGGCTTTGTTTCAATCACGACGGCAAAGCGGAAGAAATGGGAAACGCAAGACGTGCGCCGCATACCGTTACACCCTGCCGTATTGCCTTACGTGGAAGAAATCCGCGCGGCATTGCCCGTTGCGCTTGTCTTACTCGAAAGGGCTTTCCGTCGGCATTTTCCCCCAGAATATCGGCTATACGACTTACGGCATACGTTTACCACGATAGCGCAACAAGCGCATTGCTATAAAGCTTGGGTTGATTATGTAACGGGGCATAAGGCGAACGGCAACACGACGGACAAAGTATATACGCATTGGGAGGACGAATGGCAACGGGAAGAAATGGCAAAAATCGAATTTTAGCCGTTCCCGCGCGCGTAATTGCGCCCCACGTACGCCCCACTTTTTGAAACTAAAAAGAAAATAAAACAACGAAAACGGGCACTTTTTAACGATTTTTCGCTAAAAAATGCCCGTTTTTGGTGGAGACAACAGGACTTGAACCTGTGACCTCTCGCATGTGAAGCGAGCGCTCTAACCAACTGAGACTATGCCTCCGCTTCTTAAAAGCATAGTTATTATAGCACTGCATAGATAAAATGTCAATCGGTTTTTAGGGTCATTTCTCCCTTTTTTTCATTTTATTCGTATTCTTCAAAGCTTCTTCCGCTTGGCATGGGCGCGTTGCGTTCGGGCGGTTTATTCCCGATATCGTACGGCTGCGGAGCAGGTGGGTGCGGGTGCGAAGGTGGCGGCGGTGGCGGGCAAGCAGGCGCTCCGCCCCGCCTCGACTGCTTTTTAGGCAAACCGATATTCACCAAAATGACGTCCTCGCCTATCTTGACGATATTTTTCAGTTCGATGAACAAGCCGTTCTTCTTCAAACCGAAAATGCGTCCGTTGGGCGCAACGATTCCTATCCAACGGTTTTCGGGATAACAGAGCACAATATCACACACTCTGCCCAACTTTCTACCGTCCTGCGTGTTGATAACTTCTTTTGTTTTCAGCTGTGAGAAGCTTAATTCCATCGTTACACCGCCTTTTCCCGTTTTTGCGGAGAGTTTCCGCAGTATAACAATATATGCGAGAATACAACAAAAGTTGCGTGTTTTTTACGATAAGCCTCTGCTTACCAAATCAAAACGGTTTTTCCGTCCGTATCGTAATGCCAATAATTGCCGCCGTCTGTCGGCACGTCCTCTTCGTTTTCGATATAATAATATCTCGTCGCAGAAGTTAAATCTTCGTTATCGTCAGTATCAATTTCAATATTATTCCACTCCTCTACTGTTCCTTTATAATATACGCTTGTTAAACTGTCGCAATCATCGAACGCCCTCCATACAATGTTTGTTACGCCGTCGCCTATTACTACGCTTGTTAAATCGTAGCAATAGGCGAACGCCCCTCGCCCAATACTTGTTACACTATCGGGGATTTCTACACTTGTTAAATTACCGCAACCACTAAATGCAAACCAATAAATCACCGTAATGTCACTTGGTAAAATTAAATCCGTTTCCGTACCCGTATAGCCCACTAAAATTTTTTCTTCACTATCCGTATAGATTATATAGCCATTGCTATCCGTGGACAGCTTGCTTTGTCCGCTTGTCGGCGTATAAATATTTTTTGCATAATAGCCTGCAAAATGAACAGCCTCCCAGCCTACATTAATCGTCAATGCGGATTTATTATACACTTCGATAAGTTTAGAACAAAAAAGAAATGCGTCAGTACCCATCTGTTCTACACTATCACCTATTACAACGCTTGTTAAATTCCCGCAAGAATAAAAAGCTTCAGTCCCAATCAATGTCACACCATCACCAATTACTACATTTGTTAAACCTTCACATTGATAAAACGCACTATGCCCAATGCTCGTTACACTGTCGGGAATTACTACTCTTGTTAAACTACTGCACTTATAAAACGCATAACCCCCAATCCATGTCACACCATTACCGATTTCCACACTCATTAAACCGTTGCAATCATAGAACGCACTTTTCCCAATGCTCGTTACGCGGTCGGGAATTACTACTCTTGTTAAACTACTGCACTCATAAAACGCTTTTTCCCCTATACTTGTCACACTATCGCCTATCACCACACTTGTTAAATTGTTACAATGCGCGAATGCATTCTCTTCGATACTTGTCAAATCATCGCCAATGCTCACGCTTGTTAAACTGCTACAAGCATAGAACGCCATAGCCCCCATATTTATTACGCCGTCGCTTATTACTACGCTTGTTAAACCGTCGCAATCAAAGAACGCACCATACCCAATGCTTGTTACACCGTCGGGGATTTCTATGCTTGTTAATCCGTTACAACCACTAAACGCATTATCCCCAATGCTTGTTACACTATCGGGGATTTCTATGCTTGTTAATCCGTTACAACCACTAAACGCACCATACCCAATGCTTGTTACACTATCGGGGATTTCCACGCTTGTCAATCCGTCACAACCACTAAACGCATTATCTCCAATAGTTGTTACACTATCGGGGATTTCCACGCTTGTTAAACTACTGCACCTATAAAACGCATAATTCCCAATACTTGTTACACTGTCGGGGATAACCAATTCTGTTACCAATATATTGTTAAGATATAAATTTTTTGCGTAATGCAATGGATGCGCATACACAAAATCAAACGCAATGGCGCACCATGCAGAAATATCCGTAATATATACATCTGTTAAACTTTCACAACAATAAAAAGCATCTCTTCCAATATTTATTATGGTATCGGGTATTTTTACGCTTGTTAAATCAGCACACCCTCTAAACGCATTATATCCTATACTTTTTACAGGCTTACCCTCATATTGCGACGGAATAATAATATCTGTATCCTTACATTCGCCAATGTCCGTTACTATGTAATACGTTTCATCTGTGCTTAACGTATATTCCAATCCCTCACTTCCCTGCACTTCTGCGGGTGGTGTTTGAGGTGGACTTTGAGGCGGTGTTTGCGGAGGAGTTTCTTCGGGTGTTTCCTCTCCCGAAGAGGAGCTTTCGTTTTCCGTGCTTTGTGTGGAAGAGGAACTGTTTTGCGGGCTGTTATTGCTTACCGTTTCCTCGCACGCGCCAAACGCAAGCGCAGAAAAGCCCACGCTTAAAATGCACAACAAGCCTGCCAATAATTTTTTCGTCTTTTTCATAAAGACCTCCAATAAAAAATGTCGCTCCGCAAAACGAAACGACATCTGTAAAAATGTTCTTCTCGCTTTGCTGCGACACAATTTAATTACAAACACTTAGAGAAAGTTGTAAGCGCGAAAAGATACACTCCTACTAATAGAAGTATATTTCTCTAAGTGCAAAATATTAAATTATGTCGCATTTTCAGTTTACCACCTTTTCCCTTTTTTGTCAATACATTTTCACAAAACAATATAATCACTTTCAAAAAATTACCGCGGAGCGTGCGCGCTCCGCGGTTTTTGCTCTCTTAAAATGCGTTTTTGTAATATTCTATTGCTCCGTCGCCGTACACCTCCGCTACGTCAAACCGAGCGTTTGGCTCTGCTCCCGTTTGCAGCCAATAGCATTTGGCTATCTGATAATACCTGCGCTGTTTGTCCTTTCCCACCGCTTCGCGGCGCGTTCCAAAGCTGTCGGAAGTACGCGTCTTTACCTCGACAAACACGATTTCGTCCTTGTCCTCGGCAATGATATCCGCTTCCCCAAACGGCGTTTTATAATTGCGTT
>JAZOPT010000090.1:0-7575 GCA_045655725.1 Candidatus Scatosoma sp. | reverse complement strand
AATTACTTAGATGTATCTTCAGATGAACTTCTAGGAATTAAAGTTGTTGATGAACAAGAAATATTTGATTGTAATGAATTTGATTTTGTAAGAGATAACATAGAATTTAAAAATATTAAAGATAAATATTTGAAACTATATGAAATCAATTAATGCACTTGTTAAACTTTAATAAACGAAATAATTATCAAATTCTATAAATAAAAAGGTGAGAATTATCAAGAGTTAATAAGTATAACAACATATAACAAAAATCCAACTCTTAGTAATTCTCTCCTTTATTTTTAGACTTTTCGTCCAATAAATACACGTTTGTAACCGTCTTATCCGCTTGTTCCGTCTTTTCAATAAGGTATTCGTTGTCGCTCATTGCCGCAATCTGCGCAAGGTGTGAAACCGCCAAAATTTGCGTTTTTTTCGCAATACGGGCAAGCTTTTCCCCCACGACTTTCGCCGTTTTTCCGCTGATTCCCGCATCGATTTCGTCAAAAATATAGGTGGAAATTTCGTTTACGTCGGAAAGCTGCGTTTTTATCGCCAACATAAATCGGCTCATTTCTCCGCCGCTGATAATTTTACCGAGCGGCTTGACAGGCTCGCCCGCATTTGCCGAAAACATAAATTGAATGCTATCCAATCCGTTTACCGTTGCGCGAGTAGCGTCTGCGGCAGTATAGTCCGACATTTCAATACAAAATTGTGCATGCGGAATGTTCAGCGTTTGTAATTCGCTTATAACCCTTTCACAGAATGCTTTACCGTGCGTTTGCCTTAATTTGGTCATTCTTTGACAAACGGTAAACGTCTTTGCCAAAATTTTCGCTCTTTTATCCGTTAAAACAGCGTATTGACCTTCGCAATCGGACAACAATGCGCATTCGGTTTTGATTTTATCTAAATATTCGTCTATTGTCGCTTTACTCGCGCCGTATTTGCGCTTTAATAAGCGAATCGCATCCAAGCGCGCTTCCGTTTCTTCCGCTTCGTTTTCGTCAAAATACAGCTCGTCAGCCATATCCGAAAGCGTTTCCGCTACGTCCCCCGCTTCGATAGACAGATTTTCCAGCTTATTATAAGCAGCTTCGTAGCAATCGTCCAATCGGGTTATCGAATGTAAGGCACGGTTCGCCGAACGTAAACCGTCCAAAACGCCGCCCTCATCGGAAAGCGCTTGCATTGCGTCACGCAAAGCGGTAATAATTTTTTCTAAATTATGAATTTTCTCGCGTTTTGCAAGAAGCTCTTCTTCCTCACCCTCCTGCAAGCCGACGCTTTCTATCTCTTCAATTTGATAGCTGATAACGTCCAATCGTCTGCTACGTTCCGCTTCGTCGCCGCCAAGCAAAGCAATTTGTTCGTCGATATTTTTGCGTTCTTTTATAAGGTCGGAAAGCGTTTGTTTTTCCGCCATTAACGGCTCTCCCACCACGTCGTCCAGCACTTTTAACTGATTGCTTTCCTTTAGCAAAAAGAAGTGCTCGCTTTGACCGTGAACGTCCACAAGCGAATCGGTTACCTTGCGTAGCATTGTCGCCGTTACCGTATTTCCGTTTACTTTTATGGCATTTTTGCCCGTTTCCGAATATTTTCTGGATATGATAATCTCGCCGTCAGAATCAATATCCATTTCACGTAATTCCTGTAAGGCTTTGGAGGTATCAGGAACAAAAAACTCCGCTTTGACCATGCACTCCGTTTCGCCGTAGCGAATCATGCTTTTATCCGCTTTTGCCCCCAAAACAAAATTAACGGAATCGAGAATGACCGATTTCCCCGCTCCCGTTTCGCCTGAAAGCACGTTAAGACCCTCGCCGAACGTAATATCGGCGTTTTCTATTAACGCTACGTTTTTTATTGTGAGTCTTGACAGCATACTTTACCCTACTTTAATCCTGCTTTATCCCTAAACCGAAGTTTATTGCATGAATTCTTGTATTTTTGCAACGATAATCTCCGCGCATTCGTCGCTTTCGCACACGATCAGCAAAGTATCGTCGCCTGCAACCGTGCCGACAACTCCTTCGTAGTTTAACTTATCCACTACCGTACCTGCATTTGCGCCGTTTCCAGCCAACGTTTTCACCACTACCAAATTTTTCGCCGCGCGAACGGTAGTAACGCATTCACGGAACAAGCCTTTCATTTTGGGCGATATTTCGTTTTCGCCGTCGCGAATATAGGCATAGCGGTATTTTTTCTCCACTCCTGCCACCTTAAAAAGATGTAAATCACGAATATCGCGCGAAATGGTGGCTTGCGTAACCACTAAATTCATCGCTTGAAGCGCTTGACAAAGTTCCTCTTGCGTTTCAATTTCTTTATGGGAGATAATCTCCAAAATTTTTGCGTGCCTCGACGATCTCAACATTTTCCCTGTCTCCTTATTCCTTTTGTATATCCTTACTTTATTTTTATAGTTCAGTCGTTCAATTTATTTTTGACTTTATCTAAAAACGCAGAAGTTTCCCGAACGGGGAAATCCGCAGTAAAAGGCGCTTTTTTGACGGTAATTTCCTCATTTTCGGTTAAACCCGCCACAACGTGCCCGTCCACCATAAGCATAGCATTACCGCGCAATACCGACACCTTGAACGTTTCAGTATCGGAAAAGACCATGGGTCTGGAACGGGTGGAAAACGCGCAAATAGGCGTCGTCATAAATACAGGTATTTCGGGGGTTAAAATCGCCCCACCAGCAGACAAAGAATATGCCGTAGAACCTGTGGGCGTACATATCAATAATCCGTCCCCTGAAACAAGGCTTGTTCCCTCGCGTGTTTGCAACTGCAATTTCAAAATTTGCGGCAATTTGACGGTAAGCGAGCCATTGTCGCGCTGAACAGCCACTTCGTTTAAGGCATAATACACTTTGTTGCCAATCTCAACGGACAATAAACTACGCTTCAAAATACGGCAATTTCCTGCCTCTAATTGCGTGAGCAGTTCTTGTATGCGTTCTCTTTCGTCCTTTTCGTATTCCGTTAAAAAACCGAGGTTTCCGTAGTTAATTCCAACGATTTTTACGCCGTTTCTTGCCGCAATAACGGCAGAATGTAAAATAGCTCCGTCGCCGCCAAGAATGACCGCCAAATCTACGTCTTGAATATCTAACGGAGAGGAAAAACGCACCGTTTCATGACCAAGCTCTTGTAAAAAGGAAATCAGCTCCGTTATGGTGCTTTCGCTTTTTACCTTTGAAATTTTACCAAGTACACCGATTTTCATCGTTTTCTCCAACGTGTGTTTTCTTTAACGTTTATCCTTATTTTAACGCGCTGTCGGCGTTCAAGGAAAGCAAGCGCGCCACTTCATTTAATACACTACGTTCTGACATTGCGCCTGAATATTGCGGCTTGATATAGAGTACGTATTCGATATTTTTTCCTTTCCGAATAGGCGCATTGACAATCCCGAACGGATATAAGCCGTTTTCTTGCGCATACGCCAACACTTTTTTTACAATAGCAGAATGTGCCGACGGATGCACGATACCGCTTTTACCGATATTTTTGTTCTCACATTCAAATTGCGGCTTAATCAAAACAACGGCAAAGCCGTCTTTTTTCAAAATAGCCTGTATAGCGGGAAATATTAAGCGTAAAGAAATAAAGCTTACATCTGTAACAATACCCTCTATGCTTTCGGGGAAGTCTTTCTCCGTCAGATACCGCGCGTTTGTGTTATCCATACAAATTACGCGCTCGTCCTGCTGGATACGCTCGTGTAGCAAGCTTTCTCCTACATCTACTGCATACACGCGTTTTGCTCCGTTTTGCAATAGACAGTCGGTAAATCCACCCGTGCTTGCGCCAATATCGGCAAATACCTTATCCTTACAAGAAATTCCAAACGTTTTTACAGCACGGTCCAGCTTATATCCGCCGTTGGAAACAAACAATTCTTCGGCTTGTAACAGCTGAATTGTAGCCCCCTCGCGCACCTCGTCTTTGGGCTTCGCTTGCTTGCCGTCTATCCATACAAGACCGCGTTCTATCGCTTCCGCCGCTTTCGTTCTCGAACCGAAACGTTCTGCGAAATATTTATCCGCTCTCATGAGAGTATTTCCGTTATATAGCGTTGAATTTCCACGCAATTTACGCCGTATTGCCCTTGCAAATCGCACACTTTGCCCTGCGGAATAAATTCATCACGGTAGGCAAAATTTTTCATGATACAGCGCTTGCCCTGCTTGATCAATTCCCCGTCAATCATCGCACCAAGACCGCCTAAAAATACGTTATCTTCCATGGTGATTACGTATTCGCTTCGCAAATTTTGCAATAATTGCGTATCAAGCGGTTTTACGAAACGGGCGTTGATTATATCAAAGCTCTTACCCTCTTTTTGAAGGTTTTGCAAGACTTTCATAGCGATTATCAAACAACGTTCTCCAGAGGCAATCACCGTTACTTTTGCGTCTTTTTCTACCTTTTCTCGATGTATATACTCCCATTTCCCCGCTTGTATGGGTTGTGGCGGGCAATCAAACAGCACCTTTCCCGAACGCGGATAACGAATTGCCAACGGGTGGGAATAGGTTGCGCTGAAAGCAAGTAATGATTTTAATTCTTCCGTATCTTTGGGAACGGCAATCGTTAAATTGGGAATCATCGAAAGATAGGACAAATCGAAAACGCCTTGATGCGTTTCCCCATCAGCACCGGATATTCCCGCTCTGTCAATACAAAAGGTAACAGGCAAATCCTGCGCGCAAACGTCATGAATAATTTCATCAAAAGCACGCTGTAAAAAGGTGGAATATATAGCGTAATAAGGTTTCAAACCGCCTGCCGCCATGGAAGCGCACAACACGGAGGCGTTTTCTTCACAAATACCTACGTCAAAAGCCCGTTGTGGGTATTGCGCAAAAAATTCCCCCAAGCCCAACGCCTCTTTCATTGCGGCGGATACCACCGTAATATTAGCGTGCTCTTTTGCTAAAGAGCACAGACTTTCCCCTAATACTTCCGAATATTCTTTCTCCTTGGGCGAACCTACGGGCGGTACGCCGTGCGTATTTGTCGGGTGTTCTTCGCTGAATTCGTACCCTTTCCCCTTTTTCGTCGCGATATGCAACAGAACAGACCCGTTTTCAAGAAGAGATTTCGCCTGCTCCATCGCGTCTATCATTTCATCTACGTCGTTGCCGTCTTTGACGCCCAAATACGTAAGTCCAAAGCTTTCCAATAGCTTAATATTTTCCGCTTTACCGCTGTCTTTAATTTGCGATATAATTTCGTACATTCCGCCCACCGTTGGGGAAATGGACATTCCGTTATCGTTTAAGATTATCAAAATCTTGGTGTCTAAAATTTTCAAGCTGCTCAAAGCTTCATATACCAGACCGTTATTAAAAGAGCCGTCGCCGATATAAGCAATGACGTTCCGCTTTTCACCTAACAAATCCCGCGCTTTTCCAAGCCCTATCGCCGCAGAAACGGACGTCCCCGCATGACCTGTATCATAGCAGTCGTATTCACTTTCCGTGCGCTTGGGAAAGCCTGAAATCCCGCCTGCCTTACGAAGGGTAGAAAACCTGTCCAACCTGCCGCTGAGCAACTTATATGCATAGCACTGATGCCCTACGTCAAACACCACCTTATCGTTGGGGAAATCGAATACGTAAAACATAGCAACGGTAGATTCCACCGCGCCTAAATTGGACGCAAGATGGCCGCCGCATTGCATTACCGTATCATAAATTGTATGACGTAAATCGTCGCATAAAACGTTCAATTCGCTTCTGGAACACTCTTTAATGGACGAGTTTTGTAATTTCTTCAACATAACGTTTGCTCCGTAGTTAGTCAAGCTAATACCGTTTCAAATCAGTGGGTACGGTTTAACACGTAATCCACAAGCTCGTGTAAAAACTGTACGTCGCCCTCTACGCCCTCTAATACCGTATGGCAATCGTCGGCACACATATCCGCTCGTATCTTTGCAACCTCTAATCCGTACACTTTTACGCAGGTAAGTTTGTTTTCTTCTTCATCCTTTCCCACCGACTTCCCAAGCGTGGAGAAATCCCCGACAACGTCTAAAATATCGTCTGTCATTTGGAAAAGCCTACCCAACAGCTTGCCGAAACGCTCCAATTCCAAATAATATTTATTATTGCTCAATATGCTTGCTATGGCAACGGGAGCAAGTAACAGCTTTCCCGTTTTATATTCATATACGAAAGAAAGCGCCTCTTCCGTCGCTGCTTCATCACTTGTGGAAAACAGAATATCTGCCGATTGACCTGCAATCATGCCGTAAATGCCCGCACATTCGTTGAGGAATTTAGACGCCAAGGCGTATTTTTCCCCTTTCATGCTTTGCTCAAAGCAAATAGCATACGCTTCGTTTAAGAGCGCGTCGCCCGCTAAAATGGCGTTTGCTTCCCCGAACATTTTGTGGTTGGAGGGTTTTCCGCGGCGGAAATCGTCGTTATCCATTGCGGGCAAATCGTCGTGTATCAACGAATAGCAATGAATCATTTCCAATGCCAAAGCAAACGGCAAAATTTCCGCTTTGTCGAGCTGTAAAACGTCTGCGCAAGCCAACGCCAGCACAGGACGAATTCTTTTCCCGCCCGCAAGTAAGCTATATTTCATGCTTTCGCCCAAAACCGCGGGTTTTGTGGTAAGTTTGTTTGTAAAGGTGTTCAGATATTCTTCAAACGTTGCCAAATACTGCTGATAGCGAAGATTAAAGTCGTTCAATCTATTACTCCTTAAAAGCGGCTAAACAGGTGTTGTGAAGTAGCATAGTAATCGTCATAGGTCCTACTCCGCCGGGAACGGGCGTGATATAGGACGTTTTTTCTTTTACGTTTTCAAAATCGACGTCCCCGCACATTTTCCCGTTTTCGTCGCGGTTGATACCCACGTCAATGACTACGGCTCCATCCTTTACCATATCTGCCGTAACAAATTTTGCTTTTCCTACTGCCGCAACCAAAATATCCGCTGTTTTGCAGATTTCCTTTAAGTTGCGTGTTTTACTATGACATACGGTTATCGTTGCGTTCGCGTTTAATAAAAGCATAGCCATAGGCTTGCCCACCGTATCGCTTCTACCCAACACCACGGCGTTTTTGCCCGTACAGTCAATGCCCTCGTTTTCAAGCATTTTCATAATACCGAGCGGCGTACACGAAACCAATCCGTTTTTATTTAACGTTAATAACCCGAGATTTTCCGCCGAAAATCCGTCCACGTCTTTCTCTGCGGGTATGTGCGCCATCGCCTGCTCTGCGTTTAAGCCTTTGGGCAACGGTAATTGTAATAATATTCCGTGGATATTTTTATCTGCCGCTAAGGTATCAAGCAGAGTTTCCACTTCGTCTTGCGTTGCTGTTTCGGGCAGCTCGTAAGAATACGAACGCACGCCCACCTCCGCGCAGCCTTTGATTTTATTTCTAACGTAAACCTGAGAGGCAGGGTCGTTCCCGACAAGCACTACGGCAAGCCCTACCGTTTTATTCGATTGCTCTAATTGTGTTTTCAAATCCGCGCGAAGCTTTGCAGCCAAAGCTTTTCCGTCTATGATTTTCATACTTCTTCCTCCGCGTTTACAGCGATTGCC
>JAZOPT010000089.1:0-3219 GCA_045655725.1 Candidatus Scatosoma sp. | reverse complement strand
ATGAGCCGACAGCTCTGACCACTGAGCTAAAGGCCCAAAATGTGCCTTTTACGATAAAGCTCATCGTACAATGCTTGAATATAATAAACGATTTTTATAGAAAAGTCAAGTGTTTTTTACAAAAAAAGCAAATTTTTTTTCGACAGAATAAAAAAGCGTTCGATAAAAATTGGCAAAATTTTTGCTCGTGAATTTTTTATAATAGAGTCGTACGTTAGAGGAGGAGAAAAATGGAGATAGCAACGCAGTTAAAAAACAACGTGTTATATATTTGGCTGACGGGCGAAATAGACGAGCATTCGGCGGCGTTATCGCGGCGCAAGGCGGATAAAATAGCGGAAGAAACGGTTTGCGAAAGTGTGGTGTTCGACCTTGGCGGCGTGTCTTTTATGGACTCGACAGGGATAGGGTTTTTGATAGGCAGGTATAAAAAATTTCAACGCTTGGGCGTGGCGGCGTACATAACCAACCCAAGCGCGGCAACGGACAGAATTTTAACCATGAGCGGCGTATATACGCTAATACCTAAGCGGTAAAAAGTGCGTTTAGCAACGTTAGGAGGAGAAGATATGAACAATTATATGAAACTTGAAATAGCGGCGGTTGGCGAAAACGAAAGCTTTGCGCGTAGCGTTGTGGCAGCGTTTGCATTGCCGCTCAATCCGTCCCTTTCCGAGCTTTCGGATATCAAAACGGCGGTAAGCGAAGCCGTAACAAATTGCGTGGTGCACGCATATAAACGCGGCGGCGTAGAGCATAAAATTTTATTGGAATGTGAAATAGAAAACGGGTTTCCTTTGGGGAAAGGAGGGGTGCAAGCAAACGGTGCTTACGGCGTTTTACATATCGCCATTACCGATTACGGCTGCGGAATCGACGACGTAGAACGGGCGATTGCTCCTTTTTATACGACGCTGCAAAACGACGAGCGTTCGGGCATGGGATTTACAATCATGCAGACGTTTATGGACAGTTTTAGCGTGGATAGTAAAAAGGGAATCGGTACGAAAGTAGTAATGACGAAAAAAATCGGAGCTCATGAAAACAGCGAAACAAGGGAACGGGTAGATGCTTGATGATAAATCGACAATCGAATATATTCGTCTTGCGAAAACGGGCGACAACAAAGCCAAAGAAGCGTTAATCGAGCATAACGTATCGCTTGTAAAATGTATCGTGAAGCGGTATTTGGGCAAGGGCGTGGATTACGATGATTTGTTTCAAATCGCCTGTATCGGATTCCTAAAAGCGATAACGGGCTTTGACGAAAGCTTCGGCGTGAAATTTTCCACGTACGCCGTGCCGATGATAGCGGGCGAAATTAAGCGTTTTATGCGAGACGACGGGTCGGTAAAGGTGTCGAGAGCCATGAAGCAAACGGCAAAAGAAATGAACGCTTTTGTGGAGGAATATACCCGCAAACACGATAAAGCTCCCTCCCTTTCGGAAATTGCCAAGCAGTTTCAGATGGACGAAACGGAAGCGGTGTTTGTCATGGGCTCGTCGAAAATGCCTGTTTCCCTGCAAAGCGGTACGGATTTCAAAGACGGCAAGCAAAGAGAACTCATTGAAACGTTGCCTGCGGAGGATAATCAGGAGGATTGGCTGGATAAAATGTTGTTGCGTGGAGCGATAGAAAGCTTGTCCGAAAGGGATAGAAAAATTATCGTATTAAGGTATTTTCGGGATATGACGCAAAGCGAGGTGGCGGAAAAGATAGGGGTAAGTCAGGTGCAGGTATCCCGCATTGAAAACAGAATTATCAAAGAATTTCGTGAAAAGCTGATAGGTTAAAGACACAGAAAAAATGCGTACCGAAAATGTGGCGACGGTACGCGTTTTTTCTTTGCAAACGTAAAAAAATCTGCTATAATATACGTATGGAACAGGATAAGAGAAAACAAAATAAAAAATCGTTCACGGAAAGCGTATTGGGAGAATGCACACCTGCAAAAGCTTCGGGGGCGGCGTTTACGTTTGCTGTTTTATTGCCGTCGGTGCTCTCTTTTGTGTTTATTATCTTGTTGGCGGTAACGGGATTATCTAATAACGAGGGCTACGATTCTTCAAATTGGTATTTATACGTAAGCTATTTGCTTGCGCCCGTTTCCTTTGCGGTGGTTGCCACGTGGTATTTACGATACACGAAAACAACCGTCAAAACTGCGTTATCAACGCAAAAATGCCACCCCAAATATTATCTCGTTGCCGTTTTATTGCAGGTAGGGCTGTTGGCACTCTCCGAGCTTAACATTTACTTTTTAACGTTTTTAGAACGGTTTGGCTACCAAGATGCGGGGATAAGATTGCCGAATATGGACGGGGTTGGCTTTTTTGGCGTGCTCATTGCCGTTGCGGTGTTGCCCGCTGTGTTTGAAGAGTTGATTTTTCGCGGTGTGTTATTGCGCGGTTTGACTTCTTTCGGTAAGGTGGGGGCAGTGCTTATATGCGGAGCATTGTTCGCCGTATATCATCAAAATCCCGCGCAAACGCTGTATCAATTTTGTTGCGGAATCGCCTTTGCGTTGGTGGCTTTGAAATCGGGGAGTATTTTGCCTACCGTGTTGTCGCATTTTCTCAACAACGCGTTTATTTTGGTTTTAACTAAATACGGTATAGAAACGTTTCCTACGCCCGTTTTTTGGACGATAATTTGCGTTTCTACCGTCTGCCTTGTGGGAACGTTGGTATATTTGATTTTTATAGATAAAGAAAAAGCGGGCGGTACTAAAAACTTTACGCCGCAAGCCGAAAAGGGTCTTGCGAGAAAAGAACAAAAATTTTTTTTTATCACTGCCGCGGCGGGGATAGCCGTATGCGTTTTGACTTGGATTTTCGTTCTGATAACAGGCTTTTAATCGTTGAAAGGGCAGGGAATTATGCAAAAGATACAATTTGTTGTGGTGGGAAAAATAAAGGAAAGCTTTTACCGTGAAGCCGTGCAGGAATACGTAAAAAGACTCTCCCGTTTCGCAAAAGTGGAAATCAAAGAGCTTGCGGAGGGTGCAAATCCTGAAGCGGAAGCGGACGATATTTTGCGTAACGTAAAGGGGTACGTTATCGCACTCGCCGTCGAGGGCGAAAAAACGTCCAGCGAGGGATTGGCAAAGAGGCTGAAACAATGTGCGGACGCGGGCAAAGACGTAACGTTTATTATCGGGTCTTCTTGCGGTTTGGCTAATAAAGTAAAAGCCGCCGCGGATATGCGGCTCTCCTTTT
>JAZOPT010000088.1:0-12335 GCA_045655725.1 Candidatus Scatosoma sp. | reverse complement strand
GCGTATACGTCGCCCGTGAATTTCATATTCTTTAAATATTCCAAAAACCCTTCGTCGAAAAGATTTAAACCGCGCAAATACGCAATGTCTTCTTCATCAAAACGCCAGCTCAAAAGATAGTCCATCGCTTGTTCGAGCCCTGCGAACAGGGAATACGTTATGAGCGCGTTCTTTCTGAAAAATAAATCGAATACAACTTCTTCTTCATGCTTGTTCTGACGGTAAAAACCGTAACCCATGGTCAGCTGATATAAATCGGTAAGTAACGTTAAATTTCTCATGCTTTTTTATCCTCCGTTTGCACGTCTTTCGTTTGTAACGTTTCTTTTACTTCTTCCGTTTGTTTTTCTTCTTTTTCAGGCTTCGCCGCCACAGCTTCCGCCGTTTCGCCTGCCGTTTCTGCCGTTTCCACTGTCGTTTCTGCCGTTTCTGCTACCGACTGCACCGCCCTTTCCTGCGGATATTTTTTATACAGGTATTCCACCAAGAAGAACACGCCCACGCCCGCCGCAATCATGACAAGCGACCAAAATTGCGAGGGAGAAATGCCGCCTACCAACGCGCCTCTGTCGTCGTCGCGTAAAAATTCGATACAGAACCGGAAAATGCCGTATGCGACGAGATACACGGACATATTGTGCTTGAAATCCTTTTTCATCAGCAAATAGAAGCAAATGGCGAACAGGATAAACAAAAACACCGCTTCGTACAACTGCGTTGCATGAACGGGATGCGGCAGGTCGGGGAATTGAACTCCCAAAAAGCTATCCGTTTCCTTACCGTAACAGCAGCCCGCAAAAAAGCAACCTACCCGCCCGAACGCGTGTGCAATCAAAATAGCGCACGGGGGCATAGACAGAACTTGATACAGCTTGGTTTTATAGCGTTTTCTCAAAATGAAATATAAAATGAGGAAACACGCCACACCGCCAATCAAACCGCCGATAAAGGTAATGCTGCCGCCGATATTGAAGCCCGCTGCGGGATTGTCGATATAATCGTACGTAGCCTGAAACAGAGCCGCCGCTCCAAAGCCGACGACAATGGAAATAATGGCGTTATAGAAGATAAAATCGATAAACTTCTCTTCTATATTCTTTTTCTTTCCGTAATAGAAAATCACACCGAAGCAGGCAAGTATGCCGATACCGATCATCAGTCCGTACATATAAAAAAGACCTAATATTTTATCGGGTAACATAGTAACTCCTTTGTAAAATATACAATGAATTTTTATTATTATAGCACATAAGAAAAAAATCGTCAACAACCCGCGACGATTTTTTTCTTATTTTATTACTTTATTGTATATCCAGTTTCAGTGCCTTTACGTTTTTTAAGACGGGTACAACCACAAACAATAGCGCGTAATTAAACAGGCTGTTCCATATCTGACCCTGCACGAAAAGCCGCGCCGTCAAATAGGTAAAGTACGGAACTCCTTTGGCGTACAACAGCCAAAACGCCGTGGTGTTTATCCCCACTGTACAAAGCAAAAACGTTGACACGCTTACGATACCCAGCTTGATATACACACCGCCTTTTACACGCAGGCGCACCCCGCCGATAAGCATTCCCGATACCAACGCCACACACCCCATGGCTATCCCTATCCACGGCATATACATATATCCGCTAGAATTGTATAAAAATCCCACCAAATCGCCTAAAAAGCAGGCGACAAACCCAAACGCTCCGCCCAAAATAATACCCGCCAACGCCGATACCGCAATGGTGAGCGAAAATTGCACGTCGATAAATTTTATCTCGAACATATTTACCACCACGCACAAAGCGGCAACCACCGCGATATACGCAATTTTATGACTCTTGTTTTTCTTGCGCACTGCACCCGAAAAAAACAGTCTTTGCCATAAAGAACGTTGCTCTTTTTCTTTTGTTTCTTGCATAAAATAAAACCTCCTTAAAAAGAAGGTCCGCGAAGTGTTGCAGAGCGGTAATCGGTGCGGGAAAATAACGTTCAACGCATACCTGTATGCCCTGTTTTTGTAGCGGACGCGCCCTTGCACCGCAGAAAACGCAACCGTAAGCGATTGCCGAACTCTGTTTTCTTTCGTTCACCGACAACGTCCCGTTCGATGACACTTCACGCGCAAAAGGCTACTCATACTTTTCGTATCCCTATTATACAACCGCCGCACGAAAAAAGCAAGCGTTTGCATGCCGTGTTTGCGCATAACTTCCGTTTTTTTACAAAAACTTATCGTATGGGACTTGTTTTTATCCGAACTCTGATTATTTTTATCGCCACGTTTTTTATCATGCGGCTTATGGGCAAACGGCAAATAGGCGAAATGCAGCCGTACGAGCTTGTCATCACCCTTATCATCTCCGAGCTTGCCTGTATTCCCATGGGCGACCCGTCCATTCCGCTTTTGTACGGAATCGTCGCTATCGTTACCATTTACCTTTTACACCAAATCATTTGCTTGCTCGACCTCAATTTCCGTAAAGCGAAAAAGGTGCTGAGCGGCTCGCCGTCTATTTTGATAAACAAAAACGGCATAGACGATACACAGCTGAAAGCCAACAACTTGGACGTATCCGACCTCATTGAAAGTTTGCGCACGGCGGGGTATTTTGCCTTGGACGCCGTTGATTACGCTTTATACGAATCGGAGGGCAATTTTTCCGCTTTACCCAAACAAAATTACGAACAGCTGCAAAGCTCTTTGCCGTTGATTTTGGTGGACGAGGGAAAGTTTGACGACACCAACGTTCAGCGAACGGGCAAAACGCGCGATTATTTTTTAGGCATACTCAAAGAACAGGGTTGCGACGACGTAAAGAAGGTGCTTGTTATGACGGTGGACGGCGGTGGAAAGGTGTATTTGCAGAAAAAGGGCGAGAAGTACAAGACTTTTGCGTTGGATTGGAAAGAGAAGGTATGGTAACCGCCCTAACCACCCCAACCGCCATAACCGCCTATAACGGGCTTTTTGAAAAGAAAAAAGAGGAATTTTTATGATTAGAACGATTATCAGCGTAGCCATTGCCTTGGCATTACTGTTTGGCGTATGTTTTTTTGAAGCCGTTTACGTAACGGATACGTTTGCTCTGTTTGATGCAACCTTACGAGCGTTATACGATAAAACGGAAGCAGGAAAAGCCACCTACGAGGACGGCACTGCCGTACAAACCTTTTGGGAGGAAAAGAAGAAAACTCTGCAAATTTGGCTGCCTCACGCCGCCATTCAAGAGGTAGATTATCAGCTGTACGAAGCGGTAGGCTTTATTTACGTACACGATTTTCAGTCCGCTTTACCCAAGCTGGACGTCGTCCTTGGAATGTGCGAAAATATCCCCCACGCCTACACGTTCAGTATTGAAAATATTTTCTAATAAGCGCATTTTTGCATGAAAAAACCGCCCTGTAAAAAAGGCGGTTTTTATTCTATTTCTATGCGTTAAGCCAAGCCGTAGGCGTATACGATTCTAACCGTGGCGTCGAAAATATTCTTCACAAATTTCTTTACCGCTTCGCTTGTCGCTTTGTCGGCAAATACCTTTTCGTTGCTTTTTATCATCGCTACCACCGCGTTGAAGTTTTGATATACAATCTGCATATCCTCCTCTATCGCCGTGTATGCGTCCTCCGTTCCCACGCTTTGTATGCTATGCATCTCCTCGACAACGTCGTTCATCGCAAACAAAACCTTCGCATCGCCCGTCTTTAACACCTCCACGCATTGGTGGTTGAGCGTTGCCAAAAGCTCGATAAAGCGTTGTAATTTTACGTTACCTTCCAGTTCCGTTGCCATTACAGCTCTACCCCGTTGAGCTTCAAAAGCTCTCTTGCGCTTTCTACGCTATCTACGCCCGTCTTATTTTTGATAGGCGCGAATTCTTTTTCGCGAACAACTTCAAACGGCAATACGCTCTTCATAGGTTTGATGAGGTCAACGGCAAGCGTTTCAAACTTTTTACCGTTTTCCTTTTCGGGCTTTCTCGTTACGCCGTCCTCGCAAAGGCATTCGATTTTCTTTTCTACGATATGAACGGGAATTTTATTGTTAACGATTTCTTCCAACTGCGACAAACGGAACAAATAGTTCATGATTGCGCCGTAAATGTACGCCAAATCGCCGTTTTCGTCCTTTTGGTTTGCCATTTCTTCCGTTAATTCGTAATATTCGATAATGTCGGGCTGCGTGCCGTCCATGCAAAGAACACCTACCTTTTCATAAGGATTGGTTTTGCAAATAACCTTTGCACCGCAGTTTACGCCGCTATCAATCGTCGCGCCGACAAACACGGGGTCGGCAATGCGTTGCAATACGTTATCCACCGCGTAAATGTTCAGCCATTCTACGCCGCGTTTTTTCAAATCCTCTACAAGTCCCGCGCGCTTTAAGGAGCTGAACCAACCGCCGTTGCCGTTGGGCGAAAGGGCGGGCGTATCCTTCGTTTCCAAGAAAATTTTACCGTTGAAATCCACCGCGGGAGCCATATCCTGCTTGAAGAATTTCACGTCTGCTTCCGTATATCCAAAATAGTTGTGCGCTTTCCAGAAGCTTGTCGTTTGCTCGTGGTTTTTATCGCTTGTCATGATATACAAAGGCACTTTAACGCCGCACTTTTCGTTTACCTCGGCAAGATTTTTCATCTGCTGTTCAAAAATATACAAGGGCTTGGTAACGCCGATATCGTACGCGCCCTTAGGTCCGTCCACGCCAAGACGAGTACCCATACCGCCCGCCAAAAGCACAGCCGCCACCTTGCCTGCCTTAATCGCCTCTACGCCGATTTTTTCAAATTCTGCTTCACGTTTTACGATTTCCGTACGGCGAAGTCCGCTGATAGGACGGATATCTCTGCCCTTACCGCTCATATCTACGGGGTTTTTCAAAGCGTCCTCGAAATCCCAGTTAATATTTTCGATAGCCGCAAGCAATTTTGCCTTGCCTGCTTCGTCCAATTCGTCGTAACAACGCAAAAGCTGCAACTGACCCTTGCTTTCTAAAAGCGTTTTTGCCTGTTGATAAGTCATGTGAAAGTATCTCCTTTCTATATTATTCTTTATACTGATATTGTAACAAATTACGGCGCGAATTGCAAGTTTTTCAGCAAATTTTATTAAAAAAATCTTATCTATTTTTGTGGAATTCTTTCGCTGTTCGTTTTTTTGTAAGAATTTACCCCGTTTTTTGCATTTTTACCCCTTTCCTCGTTTACAAAATCAAGAAAATATGCTACACTGTATCTATGAGCATACGTACACGCATTCAGCGCACCTTTCGCGCCTTTTTATACCGTTTCCGCGTCAAACGCTACGGTTTATATTTCCCTATCGCCTGCAAGGCGCACGGCGTTACCTCGTGCGATTACCAAGGCGCGATAGCGCAATCGAGGTCGGGCGACAGATTGCAGCTTGTGCACGTGCCGACGAAGGACTATCCCTTTAACGTGTTTATATACAGCGTCAACCTCAACCGACTGTTGGGGTATTTGAAAAACGACCTCGCCAAAAGCTTGGTAAAAACGTTTGGCAAAGGTTTTTGTTTGGACGGCGTCATCGACAAAATCACGGGCGGCAAGCCGCGTTACGAGTATTTCGGTTGCAATATCCGTATTTTCGATACCAAAGCCATGATGGAAAACGTCGATATTTCCTCTTTATACGAAACGTAAGCCTTGCCTATTTAGAGAAAAACGCGCCTTTTACCGTTGGGTTACAAGGCGCGTTTTATACGTTGAAACGCCGAAGCGATCGGCACGAACAGAAACCCTACGGTTAATCCCGCGCACAAAATTTGCGGAAGCATAAACGGCAGGGAAGCCAAAAAGTACGCTTTTGCCACTTTCCTTGAAAAACCGTAAAACAGCGGCGTAAGCACGTTATCGAGCAGCGTAAAGCCTACCGTGCAAACACAAGTCAACACCGTTACCGCCGCCACGCTTTGCAAAAGAGCGACTCTCCGACTTCCCATTGTGCCAAACAACGCCGCCATACCGTTATAATATAGTAAGTACAAAAGAAGCACAACGGGATAAAAGCCGAACACCATTTGCCGAAGTAGCGCAAAAGCCGTTGCCGCCGCCATGCTCCGTTTCCACCCGAATACGTAAGCGTACGAAACGAAAAGCACCGTTACCGCCTCCACCCCAGGAACAGCGGTTAAGGCAAGCTGCACGGCAATTAAAAGCGCAACGAACACGGCTATATACGCGCACTCCTTGGCGGGGTGCGGCGTTTTGTTATAGGGAGGTTTGGGAGTAAAATTTCCGTTCATCGCATACCTGCTTGGCTATTTTCTTGTTTTTCAAAAAGTAACGTACGCCCAAAGGTACGTTTCGCCCTCTTTAAGAGCCAAAGCTTCCGCGCCAAATATGGCACTTTGATACGTTTTGCCGTCATATTCCACCGTTCCGTATTCCGCCGTGGAAAATTCCGTATCCGACGTATAAAGCATCCAGCACGAGGAGAAATCGTCGGCGTTTTCCTTGCCGTCAATGCTTGTTATCATTCCGTTTTTCACCGTAAAGGAAAGCTCTCCCTCCGACTGCAACGTTTCCATGTATTCTAACAGCGTGGTATCTGCCGATACGTCCTTTGCCACGATAACGACGTATTCGCCGTCCACCGTAACGGGCTTTTGACAACCGACAATCCCGATTGCCGCAAACAGAGTAAAAAGAAAGGTAAAAACAGTTACTGCGACACGTTTCATAACGCACCTCCTTCATAATAAAAAAATTTCCGAAAATAAAAAATTCCCGAACGCGGATTTTGCGTTTGGGAATAGCGTACTTAAAAACATACGAAAACAATACGGAAACAGCCGCCCCTGTTAGGCGGTGCGTTTCGTCTTTTTTGCGTCCCCTCAAAAAATCCGTGCTTCTGCAACGTACGGCAGGTCTCCCGACTTACAACGTTTTCGCGCGGTATGCGCCGCTTGATTCCTTCCCGCTTTCGCAGTGAAATAAAGCAAACGTTCTTACGGTTGCGGGGGCAGTGGAGCAAAGCATTTTCTCTTTCAAAGCATTCTCTCTTCCCTATTAAACGAGTTTCGCAAAACTCGTACCGTTACGTTGGTATTTAATTTTTATCTATACAAACGTTTATCTATACAACCTTTACAATGCGGACAATACTTGATCGCGCGTTTTTACAGACAGCCAGCAGCAGGACACCGAATCGGGCCCCACGTGCGAGCCGATGACAGGTCCCATTACCGTAATTTGCGGTTTTACGCCCGTTTTCGCTTCTATCAAAGCCGCCAACTCGCTTGCGCCCTTTTCGTTATCCGTATGCACCACCACAGCCAGCTTTTTGTCGTCCGCAGGCGCGGCTTGCATATAGTCTATCACACGTGCAAACGCCTTTTTCATACCCTTGCACTTTTCCACCACTTTCAGTTTCCCCTCTTTATCAAACGTCAGCATGGGTTTGATATTGAGTACCGTTCCCACCGCCGCGGAAACAGCGGAAACTCTGCCTCCTTTTTTCAAATAAAATAAATCGTTGGGAACAATACAGTGTTGTATATATTGACGCAGACCCAAAATATAATCGTACGTCTTCTGTGCCGTCATGCCCTCGTCGCGGCAATCTGCGGCAAGCTGCACAAGCAAGCCCTGCCCTACCGTCGCCGTCAACGGATCGACGGGATATACGGTAAAATCGGGGTATTTGGCGTGAACGTCCGCCGCCGCCTGCTTGGTAATATCAATAGTGTTGGCAAGCCCCGAAGAAATGGTAAAATGTACCGCCTCCTTCACTCCTGCCTCCGCCATGCTCGTAAAATGACGGATATGCGCCTCGTAGTTAAGCTTTGCTGTACGGGGAAACGCTCCCGCACGCACCGCTTGGTAAAACGCCGCGTATTCTTCGTTCGAGGCAAAATTATCCACTCCCTCCTCCAATGCGCCGTTCTTTTCTATCGTGAACGTGAGCGGAACAAACCAAATATTCCGCTGTTGGACGTAATCCTGTTTCAAATCGCAAGTGGAATCGCTGGAAACCGCAAACAATGCCATCTTTTTCTCCTATCCCAACCGCCACAACGGTTGGAGTGTATTCTGTCATAAATATATTATACCATGCCATGTCGTTCTTGTCAACGGAAAATAAAAATCTTTTCACAGAAATGTCATAAAAAAATATGACAGAATACAAACCGAGGGGGTCGGCGTAAACTTCAAAAACAGGGCGGGATTGGGGAAAATATCAAAAAATAATCAAAAAAAGCGGAGAAGTTGCGCGCGCGCAGAAAAAAATAAAACTTTTTTCTGTAAAAGACTTGAAAAAAAAGTGAAAAGCCGTTATAATATAGCTATACTGCGATGAAACGCGAGGAAACTACTATGACGTTACAAGACTACTTAAATCTCCGAAACGGAACGGACGTACGCGGCGTAGCGTGCGACGGTATCGAGGGCGAGCCGATTACTTTAACGGAAGAGGCCGCGGAAAATATCGCCAAGGCGTTTTGCGTTTGGCTGATTTCCCGCACGGGCAAAACACAGGTAACGGTGGCGGTTGGGTACGATTCCCGTATCACCTCCCCTGCACTTTGTGAAGCGGCGGTGCGCGGTATTACTTCTACCGGTCATAACGCCGTGGTTACGGGGCTTTCCAGCACTCCGTCTATGTTCATGTTATTAAAGGACGAAAAGCGGAATGCCGAACGTTATTGCCACGGTTCTATCATGATTACGGCGAGTCATTTGCCGTTTAACCGCAACGGACTGAAATTTTTCTCCCACAACGGCGGCTTGGAGGGCGTGGACGTCAAGGAAATTTTGAACGTTGCAGCCACCTACCGTTTTGCCGAAACGACGGCGGTGGGCGAAAGAGTGGATTTGCCCTATTTGGACGAATACGCCGCAAGCTTGGTGGAAAAAGTACGGACGGCGACGGGCGAAGAAGCTCCCCTTATGGGCAAGAAAATCATCGTGGACGCAGGCAACGGTGCGGGCGGATTTTTTGCAGATAAGGTGCTTGTTCCGCTTGGCGCGGACGTAACGGGCTCGCAATTTTTAGAGCCCGACGGCAACTTCCCCAACCATATTCCCAACCCCGAAAATGCGGAGGCTATGCAATCGGTATGCAACGCCGTCAAAGCGGCGGGCGCGGATTTCGGTATTATCTTTGACACGGACGTGGACAGAGCGGGCGCGGTGGACAGCGACGGAAGCGAAATCAACCGCAACCGTTTAATCGCCTTGATTTCCGCTATTTTGCTGGCAGAGCGCGCGGGCACGATTGTTACCGATTCGGTAACCAGCGACGGGTTAGCGAAATTTATCACGGCGCGGGGCGGCAAGCACTTACGCTTTAAGCGCGGCTATAAAAACGTTATCAACGAAGCCATTCGGTTGAACGAATCGGGCGAATACGCTCCGCTTGCCATTGAAACGAGCGGACACGCAGCTTTGCTGGAAAACTATTTCCTGGACGACGGCGCGTACCTTATTACCCGTTTGCTTATCGCTATGGCGAACGCAGCGAAAGAGGGTAAAAACCTCACCGATTTAATCTCGGCTTTGGAAATGCCCGCAGAAGCGCGTGAGCTGCGCGTAAAATTTGTGCCCGGTTGCGATTTCAAGACGCTCGGCGCGAAGGTTATTTCCGACTTTGAAGCGTATGCAGGCAATCTGTATTACGCAATCCCCGCAGGCGACAACCACGAGGGATTCCGTTTGCGCTATGACGAGCACCACGGCAACGGCTGGGCTTTGCTCCGCATGAGCTTGCACGACCCTGTTTTGCCTATCAACGTGGAAAGCGACACGGAGGGCGACAGCATCAAAATTGTCAAGGATTTGTATTATTTCTTGCGCAAATACGATTTTCTGGACATCTCCCCTATCGAAAACGCCATTGCCGATTGGAGAACGGAAAAAATTGAAACATTGAAAGAAAAGTTTGCCGCGCATAACGCTGCCGATAAAGCAAACTAATAAAGCAATCAAACAAATAATAAAGAAAAAATTTTTAGGAGAGTTTTCATGGACGTTCAACAAACCACTATTAACGCGATAAGAATTTTATCCGCGGAAGCTATCGAAACGGCGAAATCGGGACACCCCGGCTTGCCCCTCGGCTGTGCGCCTATCGCGTACAACCTGTTTCAAAACTTTTTGAAATTTAACCCCAAAGACCCGAAATGGGACAACCGCGACAGATTTGTTCTTTCCGCGGGACACGGCTCTATGCTCAACTATTCCCTTTTGTATCTCTATGGGTACGGATTGCAGAAAGAAGATTTAATGAACTTCCGTCAATTCGGTTCAAAAACGCCCGGACACCCCGAATACGGTCATACGGTAGGCGTGGAAACGACGACGGGACCTTTGGGTCAGGGTATTGCCAACGCAGTAGGTATGGCTCTTGCGGAAGCCAACTTGGCAGCGAAATACAACCGCCCCGGCTACGACGTAGTTGACCACTACACCTACGCCATTTGCGGCGACGGGTGCTTGGAAGAGGGTATCGCGTACGAGGCTTGCTCGTTTGCAGGTACGCACGCGCTTGGCAAGCTCATTTTATTCTATGACGATAACGATATTACGATTGAGGGCGACACGGACGTAACGTTCAAAGAAAACGTAGGCGCGCGTTTTGCGGCGCAAAACTGGCAGGTATTGCACGTAGACCTCATTTCCTCCCCCGACGATATTGCGGCGTTGGCGGAAGCGGTGGCGCAGGCAAAAGAAAGAACGGATAAACCCTCCGTTATCATTTGCCATACCCGTATCGGTTACGGTTCGCCTTTGGAAGGCAGCGAAAAATGCCACGGTGCTCCCCTTGGTGCGGAAAATCTGCAAAAGACCAAAGAAAAATTGGGTTGGGAATATCCTCCTTTTGAATGCCCCGAAGAAGTGTTTGCGCACTGTGCGGAAGCGGCGGTTTGCGGCAACGAAGCGGAAATCGCTTGGAAGAAGATGTTTATCGATTACGAAAACGAATACCCCGAACTTGCGGAAGAATACAAAAAGGTAATGGCGGGCGTGAAGCCCTGCGACGCCGATTTGGACGACTTGTACGACTTTGACAAGCCCATGGCAACCCGTCAAACCTCCGCAAAGGTATTGAACAAGTTAGCGGCGAAAATGCCCGCTCTTATCGGCGGCTCGGCTGACCTTGCTCCCTCCAACCTTTCGGACATGAAAGATACGGATACCATAAAATACGGAACGTTTACCCCTGACAACTTCGCGGGCAGAAATATCCATTTCGGTATCAGAGAACACGCTATGGCAGCAATCGTAAACGGTATGCAGCTGCACGGCGGTTTGCAAGCGTACTGTGCGACGTTCTTCGTATTCTCTGATTATTGCAAGCCCGCAATGCGACTTTCGGCTCTTATGAAATTGCCCGTAACGTATATCATGACGCACGACTCTATCGGCGTTGGCGAGGACGGACCTACGCACCAACCCGTAGAACAGCTTATCATGCTGCGTTCTATCCCCGGTTTGAAAGTATACCGTCCTGCGGACGGCAAGGAAACGGCGGCGGCTTGGGTTTCCGCTATCAACGGCAACGAGCCTACCGTTTTGGTGCTTACCCGTCAAGGTCTGCCTCAATACGAAAACAGCGGTAAAGCGGCTTTGAAGGGCGGCTATATCTTGGAAGATTGCGAAGGTACGCCCGACGTATTGCTTATCGCAACGGGCTCGGAAGTGGAAATCTGCGTAAAGGCGAAAGCGGCGTTGGCAGAACAGGGCGTGAAAGCGCGCGTGGTTTCTATGCCTTGTATGGAAGAGTTTGAAAAGCAAACGGACGAATACAAAGCAAGCGTGATTCCTTGCGACGTGAAAGCGCGCGTATGCGTGGAAGCGGGTTCGCCGTACAGCTGGTATCGCTATGCAGGCGAAAAGGGCGAAATTATCGGTATGTCCACGTTCGGTGCTTCCGCGCCTGCGGGCAAGCTGTTCCCCCACTTCGGCTTCACAGCAGAAAACGTGGTAGAAAAAGCGTTGGCTTCTATCGCGAAAACGAAATAATTTCTCAGCGTAAGCAAAAGCCCCGTTCACGAATTTCCGTGAACGGGGCTTGTTTTTATTTTTATCTGATTTTCACAAAACGACAACGCAGTTTTCGCATTGTACCTGTATAATACAACCATAAATCAAACATAGCCTACCCTGTTTCCTTAGTCTGGCGTTTTTCGTCAGACAACCGAACACCTCCATATAATAGCAAAAGCGCACTCCGTTAAAAGAGTGCGCTTTTGTTTGTCAGCAAATATTTCGTTTACACGGTAGCACTTTGGTATAAAACGGATACCGCCGCAGTAATTTCTGCGTCCTTTTCATAGCTTTCTAACACCACTTTCGCGCCGTCTTCGGGCAAAACACCCCTA
>JAZOPT010000087.1:0-5077 GCA_045655725.1 Candidatus Scatosoma sp. | reverse complement strand
GAGATATGGGCGGTTACGGTTTTGAACGGGAAGAAGACAACGCCGAGCGCGTGCAAAAGACGAAAGCTATCGTGGATTTGGCTGTGGAGTTTGGCACGAAAGTGGTAACGACGCATATCGGCGTAATCCCCGAAGATAAACAAAATCCAAGATATGAAGTTATGCTCAGAGCGTTGACGGAATGCGGCTTGTACGCCAAGGAAAAAGGCGTAACGTTGGCGATAGAAACAGGTCCTGAAAAAGCAAAAACGATGCTTGCCTTTTTGCAAGATACGAAAGGGGGTGTGGGGGTAAACCTTGATCCTGCCAACTTTACTATGGTAACGGGGCAGGACGCGGTGGAAGCGACGTATTTGCTTAAAGACTATATCGTACATACGCACGCAAAAGACGGGATAATGCTGGATAAAAACCAAGACCCGACGGAAGTTTACCATGCATTTGCGGTGGGCGGAGTAGATGCCTTGAATGCTTGCGAAGGCTTTAAGGAAGTACCGCTTGGCGAAGGCGAAGTAGATTGGAAAAACTACTTAAAAGCCCTAAAAGAAATCGGTTACGACGGATTTTTGACGATAGAAAGGGAATGTGGCGACGAGCCTGAAAAAGACATTGAAAAAGCGGTAAGCTTTCTCAAAAATAAATAAAAAATACGCAAAAGCCAAAATTTGGATAAAGAATAGACAAAAATCAGGCATTGAAAAGCGTAAAAAAATATGTTATAATAGCGAAAAGCTGTTGAATAAAAAAAGGAGGAGTACGATGGAAAGAAACTACGTAACACCAAAAGTCAAGATTACTTGGCATGAGAACAGTGATTTAATCACAAGTAGCGGAGAGGCGCTTATCGTCGACACGCAAAGCGACGGACTTTTTGAAGGAGGATTTACACAATCATGAAAAAGAGACAAAAAGGTTTATTGTTGATGTCCGCAACCGCGCTTTGCTCGGTTTTGTGCGGTGGCGTATTGCTCAATCAATCGGTGCAGGCAAGCACGGCTTCGTTTGCAATGGAAGAAGGCGCAAGTGTGCGTATCTCTACGGATAAAGCAGACGCAGGTATCCGTTTCACGGCACAAATCGGCGAAGTGGAACAAGGCGCACAGTACGGTATGTTAATCGTGAGAAACGATTGGCTTACTTCTTGGAATATCACGGATAACTACGTTCCGCAAGTGCAAGAAAAATTTGATAATCTTGCCGTGAATAACGACCAAGATGCCACGAACAACGTTGTTGCACCTATCAAAGAAGCAACGCCTTTCCAAGACGAAGAAGACGGCAACAAATGGAAGATTAGAGGCTCGCTTATCGGTGTATTGGAAGACAACTACGACCAAGAATTTTTCGGTATCGCTTATAAGAAGGTTGGAAACGACTACACGTATGCGACGGTGGAAAACGCAGGCGATAACGTAAGAAGTATTTCCGACGTTGCACTCGGTGCAATGATCGACGATACGGAAGCGAAAAACAATACCACCGACGCGCAAACCTGCTTTGGGTTCTACACGGACGGTGCAGCGCGCCTTTCGGGCGAAAAAACCGTAACGGTGGCAAACGAGAACGCGGATAAGGATTTGACGTTTGAAATCAAAGCAACGGAAACGTATAAAACGGCAACGAGCGCAATCGACTTTGCGATTACGGGCGACAAGAACGCAAGTTTACAATTAAACAGCGAATCGGATATGGACGGCGAGTTTATCGTAGAAAGCGAAGCGGGCGCAGACGGTTGGTATACCGTAACGGTGAATAGCGATTTATACGATACGGACAACACGCTTTCTATCACGGTTGCTGATAAACTGGTTATGAGAAATCTTAACTGGGTAGCACATAACGATTACGCAATCACGGCGGATAGCTCGGTTTCTTTACTTACCCCGAAAACGGTGGATAATAAGGACCATGACTTTAAGAAGTCGCAAGCACTTTCCGTAACGTCGGAAAAAGCTTGGACGATAGAAAGTGCAAATGCGGGCGTGGTAAGCGCGAGCGGAAACACAGTGAATGCGGTTGCTTCGGGCGACACGAGCGTTGTTGTAAAATCCCGCTTTGCAACGAGCACTCCCGTGGCGGTACGCGTAAGCTATCCGATTTCTTCGGCAAGCGAGCTTGACTATCTTGCTATGGTAACGTACACCCATAGCAAAGCGGATGCGGAAAAATATTTGAGCGCGAACTATTTGTTCACGGATAATATCGACTATTCTACGCATGAGAGAAACTACATTCTCCCTATTGCTTCCGTAAACCATGAACACGGCAGATATCAATATTCGGGTGGGAAATGGATACAAGGCGAAGATTATGAAAACCTGGATAGAACGGACACGGGGGAATTCTCCATGGGCGGTCTTACACGCGGTACGTATTATAGCGTTGGGTGGAAAGACGTGTTGGGGTTGGAAGAAGTAACGACGACGGTTGGTTCTACGGCGAACGTCTACTATTTGAAGAATACTGCCGAAAGCGGTGCAGGTTATCAAGAAGAGGGTGTTGTCTACGGAACGTATGAAGACGAATTCCGCGGAATTAACCCTAACGGGCTTGCGTTTGCAGGTAGAATAGACGGCAATGGCTATGCCATTCAAAACGCGTTCTATATGATGGATAATTTACAGGGACAAGCGCGTAGTGGTTCTGTTGCTGCTCAAAATTCCAAAGGTTATAGCGGGCTTGGCGGGTTCTTCGTTGGCTACAATATAGGAACGATTGAAAACTTGGAAATGCACGTTAGCGTGGCAAATCCTGCAAACTATTATTATAACAACGGTGTATATAGCAAAACACAACAAGACAGTTCAAAGAAAATCAACGAATTGTATTTGAATGATGCGGGAACGGCACAAAAGATGTTTTTACATTCCAAGGGCGGCGTACATACTGCGCTTACAGGTAAATACAATCCCCATAAGGGAAGTCAAGGTATCGGCGCAACGGGTATCGTCGGAGTAAATAACGGTGTATTGCAAAATCTTTACCATAAAGTAAACGTATATGCGTCGATTGCGGAAATCGCATTGTCGGCGCAAGGCGTGATTGCGTCTATCAACGGCTATAAGATTTCAAACTGTGTGGTAGACAAGATCGACAACGCATATTTAACGGGCGAATCGACGCTTGCTACAGTAACGTTGGACAAAGATGCAGGTACCCAAGACGGTAAACCCACGCGTTGGGCGTTCGTTAATGCAATTAGAGGTAGCGAAATTACGGGCTGTTACAGCTTGTTAAAGAGAACGGGTACATCGTCGGCGTATAAAGCAATTCCCAAGGCGCTTACGTATGCGGAAGCTGATTATGATGGCAAGCTTGCTGGCGGTACGATAGATGCTTTGTCGAATACGGTATATACCAGCTTTACGGGAACGACAGCCGTGCAAAACTGGAATGCCGACTATGCGGCAATGTATCAAGCGTATCAAACGAACAACAATTTGGACGGCGTTATTTGGAATATCACCGAAAATGCGGCTTCGATTGGTTTGAGAGACGGATTGACTTCCGTTCGATAAAAAATGAAAGATAGCGGGGAACACCGTTCAACGATTTCCCCGCTATACTTATCAAAAAATATCAAGAAGGAAAAAAATATGAAAAAAATTACTGCAAAAGTGATAGCCGTTGCTTTGGCGGCGACAACGCTTTCTATGGCAGGTTGCTCTTTGGGTAAAACGGTACAAAGCAAGGGCGACGACACAAAAACGCAACTTCGCATTTCCGTATACGAAGCGGGGTTTGGTACGGAATGGATGGAAACGTACGCAAAAGAATTTGAAGAAAAGTATGCACAGCACTCGTTTGAAGAAGGCAAAAAAGGCGTGCAGGTGCGTTTGGATAAAAACCAAATCAACGACGAAGTTATGCTCGGACAAGTGGAACGCTCCGAGAACGCGCTTTATTTTAATAACGTAGACTATTACGCGCTTGCAACGTCGGGTGTAGCGGAAGATCTTACGCCGTATATGCGCGCTGAAATGACGGAATTTAAGGACACGGGTACGATTGAAGATAAATTGCAAGCCGAGCAAAAAGAGTATATGCTCAACTATGATGAGAAATATTACGCAGTTCCGTCCTACGAAATGTATCGCGGTGTAACTTATAATATCGATCTTTTTGAAGAAAAAGCGCTTTATTTGGCGGAAGACGGCACGTTTACGAGCGGTTTAAGCGGTCAACCTGCAAAATCCAAAGGACCTGACAATCAAACGGGCACGTATGACGACGGTTTGCCTGCAACGTACGATGAGTTCTTTGCTATGATGGATAATATGGTAGAGCAAAGCGTAACGCCGTTTGTTTGGACGGGGGCATATCGGTATGCGAATATGCTTACGGATGGGTTGGTGAATAACTTTGAAGGAAACGATTTGAAGTTGCACTACACCTTTGACGGAACGGCGCACAATCTTGTGTCCGTTGACGGAAACGGGACGGTAACGTCGCTTGGTGACACGGCAATTACTTGGCAAAACGGTTATGACCTTCGCAAATCCGAAGCATATTATAGGTCTTTAGAGTTCGCACAAAAACTCGTGAGCAATTCCGCTTATTACGCAACTGGATCGTTTACCGATTTAACGCATACGGGCGCACAAGAAAAATATTTGATGAGCCGTTTGGCTAAAAATGGTGAACAACCTATTGCAATGATCGTTGAAGGATCTTATTGGCAATGCGAAGCGATGGCAACGTTCAACTCGATGAATGGAGAGAACGGCGAAAAATACGGATTCGACAAGAGCCGTTTCGGTTTTATGCCTATGCCTCACTACGACGAAGCTCGTGCGGAAAAGAACGGATATAAGCAAACGCTTGCATCAGAAATGTTCTACGCATTTATGAAAAAAGGGTTGGACGAAGGCACGAAAGCGGCTGCCGTGAAATTCTTACAATTTACTTCCAGCAACGATATGCTTCGCCGTTTCCTTCGTGATACGCATTACGCAAGAGCGTTGACTGTAAACGTTCCCGAAGACGAATATTCACAAATGAATGCGTATGCAAAATCTATCTACGACGTAAAATCTAATTATAATCTCGTTTATAAGTTCTCCACAAAGCCGTTCTG
>JAZOPT010000086.1:0-30878 GCA_045655725.1 Candidatus Scatosoma sp. | reverse complement strand
ACATGAGTGAGGAAAACGCACCGCAACGTAGTATTGCGACGTATATACGTCGTTTTTAGTCTTGTGTTTTTATATATGATTCCCCGACACAAACATTGTCCCCACACCTTCGTCCGTCAATACTTCGATAAGTATGGAGTGCGGGATTCGTCCGTCGATGATAAACACTTTATGTACCCCGCGGCGAATGGCTTCGATACAACAATTCACTTTGGGGATCATACCGCCGCTGATAACGCCGTCGCGCATGAGCTTGGGCGCGTCCGAAACATATACTTTGGGGATAAGCGTGGAGGGGTCGTTTTTATCCCGAAGCAAGCCGACGATATCCGTCATGGATATCAAGCTTTCCGCTTTCAGCTCGCCTGCCAAACGGGAAGCCACCGTATCCGCATTGATATTGTACACGTTATTCTCGTCGTCGTACCCCACCGTCGATACTACAGGGATATATCCCATGCTTAAAACATCCAAAATGGGCGCAACGTTTACGTCGGTTACCTCGCCGACAAAGCCCAAACGCTCGTCCGCTTTTTTCGCTTTGATCATATGACCGTCAATACCGCAAAGTCCTATCGCTTTACCGCCTTTGCTTTCCAAAAGATTGACGAGGTTTTTGTTTACCTTACCCGCCAATACCATTTGTACCACTTCTACGCTCTCTTTGTCCGTAACGCGCAAGCCGTTGACAAATTCTGATTTTTTTCCAATTTTGCCAAGCATTTCGGTAATTTCAGGACCGCCGCCGTGGACAAGCACTACTTTTATACCGATAAGCGACAACAGAGCGATATCGCCCATAACCGCTTCTTTCAAATCGTCGTTGAGCATGGCGTTTCCACCGTACTTGACCACCACGATTTTGTCTTTGTATTTTTGGATATACGGCAATGCCTGTATTAAAATTTCCGCGCGTAAATCTTTCGTCAGTTCCATACTGTTTCCCTGTTTTCCTTTTTTTTGTTATCGTTAAGCCGCTTCCATTAGGTGCGGTAATCGCCGTTGATTTTTACGTAATCGTACGTCAAATCGCAGCCCCAAGCCGTGGCTTTCGCTTCGCCGTCGCCAAGCGTGATTAAAATTTCTATCTCTTTCTCCGACAAAACTTCTTTTGCCTTGTCCTCGGAAAATTGTACGCCCGCGCCATTTTCGCAAACAAGCACCGAGCCTTTACAAGAACGGAAGCAAACGCCCACTTTGTTTACGTCCACGTCCGCGCCGCTGTACCCTATCGCGCAAAGAACTCTGCCCCAATTTGCGTCCGCTCCAAACATCGCCGCCTTGAACAGCGAAGAACATACCACCGATTTGGCAACCGTTTTCGCCGCCGCTTCGTCCTTGCCGCCGCATACTTTGCATTCTAAAAGTTTGGTTGCGCCCTCGCCGTCCGCTGCGATTTGGCGGCACAGGTAGGTGGTTACCGCGCTTAACGCTTCCTGGAACGCCGCGTAATCTGCTCCCTCTTCCGTAACCTCCGCATTGCCCGCCATTCCGTTTGCCAGCACCGTTACCATATCGTTGGTGGACGTATCGCCGTCCACGCTAATCATGTTAAAGGAGTCCTGTACGTCTGCGGAAAGCGCTTTTTGCAGCATTTCTGCGGAAATATTGCAATCGGTGGTAACGAATACGAGCATGGTTGCCATATTGGGATGAATCATACCGCTTCCCTTTGCGATACCGCCGATATGGCAGGTTTTCCCGCCCGCTTCAAACGAAAACGCGATTTCCTTTTTCGCTACGTCCGTCGTCATAATGCCCTCGCAAGCAAGCTCGCTGTATTTTCCCAAGCCCTCGCAAAGAGCGGGGATTCCCGAAGCGATAGGCGTAATATCCAAAGGCTGACCGATAACGCCCGTGGAGGCTACCACCACGTCCGTTTTGTCGATACCCAGCTGTTTGGCAAGCAACGCGCAGGTGCTTTCCGCAATTTCGATTCCGTTGGCGTTGCAAGTGTTGGCGTTGCCGCTATTGCAAATTACCGCCTGTGCGTACCCGTCCTGAATGTTATTTTTGGTAACGGTAAGAGGCGCGCCCTTTACCAAGTTTTTGGTATATACCGCCGCCGCCGTCGCCTTTTTCTCACTGTATATCAAAGCCAAATCACGTTTGGTTTTGTTTTTGCGAATCCCGCAATGCACTCCGTTTGCCGTAAATCCTGCCGCGGCGCATACGCCGCCCTCTATCTGTTTCAACATATTCTTATCCTCTACTGTTTATAATCGTGTTTATAATACTCTTTATAATACCAAGCCCGTGGTTTTATCTACGCCCAAGGCGATATTCATACACTCTACCGCCGCGCCGCTTGCGCCTTTACCCAAATTATCGTACGACGCCAACAACAAAATGCGTTCGTCATTGCCTGCAACGGATATCCGCATACTATCCTTACCGCCAAGCGCAAGACCGGATAAAAATCCGTCCTCGGCAGCGGTTTCCGCATAGCTTACTATCGAGTCTTGATACTTCTCCCGATACACCGCTTTTACCGACTCTACGCCGCCTTTTACCATGGAAGCGAACAGGGGCACGGTAACCGTCATTCCGCTGTAAAAGTTGGATACGATGGGGCAGAAGATAGGCGATACTTCCAAGCCGCAAATGCCTTTCATCTCTTTCAAATGCTTATGCTGCTGCGCAAGCGCGTATTGGCGCGGAGCTTCAAGAAGTACGTTTCTTTCTTCGCTTTCGTATTCGGCAATCATCTTTTTGCCGCCGCCCGAATATCCCGTTATCGAATGACAGGTGATTTCGGCGTTTTTATCCAGCAAGCCCGCTTCTATCAGCGGATATACCAACGCGATAAATCCGCTGGCATGGCAGCCCGGAACGGCTATGCGCTTGGAATTTCTCACCTTATCGGCAAACGACTTACCAAGCTCGGGGAAGCCGTACGCCCAATCGGGCAGAGTTCTGTGCGCCGTGCTGGCGTCTATCACCGTTACGTTGGGGTTTTCTATCATCGAAACCGCCTCGCGCGCCGCGTCGTCGGGTAGGCATAAGAAGGCGATATCCGCGTTATTGAGTGCGTCCTTTCTAGCCCCCGCGTCCTTTCTGACCGCCTCGGGGAGGGTTACAAGCTGTATATCCTTGCGCTCGGCAAGGCGTTCGTAAATGCGAAGCCCCGTCGTGCCTGCGCTGCCGTCGATAAATACTTTTTTCATCATTTTGTTTCTTTCTCCTACAAGAGATTTTAAGGCTGCCCTATTACAACTTACTTATTACAGCTTACTTCTTACGGAGGCAATTTGTTTGCGCACGGAAGCGGGACTTGCGCCCCCCTCGCTATTCCGTTTACCCACGCACGTTTCCAAGGAAATTTCTTGGTATAAATCCGCTTCAAACAATTCGCTGTACTTTTTATACGCTTCCAACGGGTAGTTATCTAACACTTTATCGGTAGCGATACACTCCGCAACGATTTGACCGACAATTTTGTACGCCGCACGGAAAGGCATTCCTTTTTTGGTTAAATAGTCTGCCAAGTCGGTGGCGTTGATAAAGCCCTTTTGCGCTGCTCGATAGGTGTTTTCGGCGTTGATTTTCATCGTAGCCACCATAGGAGCAAGCACTTCCAAACACATTTTTACGGTATCGAGCGCATCGAATATCGCTTCTTTGTCCTCCTGCATATCCTTGTTATACGCAAGCGGCAAGCCCTTCAATACCGTCAGCATCGCCATTAAATCGCCGTAAACTCTGCCCGTCTTGCCGCGGATAAGCTCCGCCATGTCGGGGTTTTTCTTTTGCGGCATGATAGACGAGCCCGTTGTGTAAGAATCGTCCAATTCGATAAACTTAAATTCCCAACTAGACCAAAGAATAATCTCTTCACTGAAACGGGAAAGGTGGGTCATGAGCAGGGCAAACGCGCTTAACAATTCTACGCAAAAATCTCTATCGGACACGCCGTCGATACTGTTTTCCGTAACGCCGTCAAAGTCTAATTTTTTCGCTACGAACGCGCGATTGGTATTATACGTCGTTCCTGCCAAAGCGCAACTACCCAAGGGGGAATAATTCATGCGTTTTACCGCGTCCTCGATACGGGAAATATCGCGGAGCAGCATCATGGCGTACGCCATAAGCTGATGACCGAAGCTTATCGGCTGCGCGCGCTGCAAATGCGTATAAGCGGGAGCGATAATATCCGCGCTTTCCTCCGCTTTATCCACCACTGCTTTGATGACGTTTTTGATAAGAGAAACCACCTCTTTCGCCTCGTCGCGCAAATACAAACGGATATCCAAAGCCACTTGGTCGTTTCTGCTTCGTGCCGTGTGCAAACGCTTGCCTGCGTCGCCTATCCGCTTGGTAAGCTCCGCTTCCACAAACATATGCACGTCCTCGCCGCCCGCTTCAAACGTGAGCTTGCCCGCGTTGATATCTTCCAAAATACCTTGCAGACCGTCTATAATGCATTCCACCTCCGATTGCGGTAAAATGCCCTGTGCCGCAAGCATTGCCGCGTGCGCCATAGAACCTTTGATATCCTGTGCATACATTCGGCAATCGAAACGGAGGGACGAATTGAAATCGTCCGCTTTTTCGTCTAACGTTTTTTGAAATCTTCCAGCCCACATTTTTTCCATAGCTTTTTAACACAGTTTGCCCGTCGCCCCGCGACGGGCAATTCCTTATTTATTTTTTATTCTTTTGCAAGCTTTTGCAAGTAATCCGTCTTACTTTTTGCCGTTCTTTTCGTTTACCTGCGCCTGCACCTTGATAGGCAAACCGAACAGGTTGATAAAGCCCGTTGCGTCCGCTTGGTTATATACGTGATCTTCGCCAAACGTTGCGATTTCTTCCGAATACAACGAATAATCGCTCCATGCGCCCGCTTTGATGATGTTGCCCTTATACAGCTTCAATTTTACCGTACCCGTTACGTTCTCCTGCGTTTTATCTACAAACGCCGACAACGCTTCGCGCAAAGGCGTAAACCACTGACCGTTATAAACAAGCTCGGCAAAGCATACGGAAAGCTCTTGCTTTTTGTGCGCCGTGTATTTGTCCAAGCAAAGCGTTTCCAAATAGCTGTGCGCAGCATACAAAATTTCCCCGCCCGGCGTTTCATATACGCCGCGACACTTCATACCAACCAAACGGTTTTCTACGATATCCAAAAGTCCGATACCGTTTTTGCCGCCCACCTCGTTAAGAGCCAAAATAATCTCTTTCGCACTCATCTTCTTGCCGTTGAACGCTACGGGACGACCCTTTTCAAAATCCAACGTGATATACGTGGGTTTATCGGGAGCTTGCAGGGGCGATACGCCCATTTCCAAAAATCCCTCTTTTTCGTACAAAGGCTCGTTACCAGCGTCCTCCAAATCCAAGCCCTCGTGGCTCAAATGCCAAAGGTTTTTATCCTTGGAATAGTTGGTTTCACGGTTGATTTTCAAAGGCACGTTGTGCGCTTCCGCGTAGTCGATTTCCTCTTCACGGGATTTAATCGACCATTCACGCCAAGGTGCGATAATGGGCATATCGGGAGCAAACGCTTTAATCGTAAGCTCGAAACGGACTTGGTCGTTCCCCTTACCCGTACAGCCGTGGCAAATGGCGTCCGCACCCTCTTTTTTCGCAATTTCAACGATACGCTTTGCGATAACGGGACGTGCAAACGACGTACCCAGCAAATATTCTTCATACTTCGCGCCCGCCATCATCGTGGGAACGACGTATTCATCGACAAATTCGTCCGTCAAGTCTTCAATGTACAGCTTGGACGCACCCGTTTTAATGGCTTTTTCTTCCAAGCCCTCCAATTCGTCCGCCTGACCTACGTTTGCGCTTACCGCAATCACTTCGCAGTTGTTATAGTTTTCTTTCAACCAAGGAATGATGATGGACGTATCCAATCCGCCCGAATAGGCAAGCACTACCTTTTTGATGTCTTTCTTTTCCATAATGTTATCTCCTTTTGTTGTATGTTTATTCATTTTATGCATTCATTATACAACTTGTTTTTTTGCTTGTCAAACCTTTTTAACCCTTTATTTTTAAGTTATTCTGTATATTTTCTGCATATCCCGCATAAATGCATAAAATCTGCATAAATGCGTTATTTTTGCATATTTTTATACATTTCCGAATAAAAACGTTCGGCGTAGCGCACCGTTTCCATACCGTCCTTGCCGTAGAAATCCGCGCCTATCTTTTGCGCGTAATCGGCGTTAAGTACCGCTCCGCCCACCAAAATTTTGCACCAAGGCGTTCTCTCACGGAGCATACGCACGGTAGTTTGCATGGACGCCACCGTCGTCGTCATCAAAGCGGAAAGCCCCACCAAGGGAGCGCGGTGTTCTTCCACCGCCTTTACTACCTCTTCGCACGGCACGTCTTTGCCCAAATCTATCACGTCGAAGCCGTAATTTTCCAGCAGCGTTTTGACGATATTTTTACCGATATCGTGAATATCTCCCTGCACCGTCGCTATCACGAATTTGCATTTTTTGGCTTGCGTCTCCCCTTTTGCCGACCAATACGAGCGCAACGTTTCAAACGCTCCTTTCGCCGCTTCCGCGCTAATCAGCAGTTCGGGCAGATACGCACGCTTTTCCTCGTACGCTTTTCCCACGTTATCCAACGCAGGCACAATCTCTTTTTCGATAATCTCTAACGGAGAAACAGCTTGCAACAGCGCAGCGCATTCCTTTTCCGCACTTTCTTTCAGTCCGCGGATAATCGCCGTTTGCAAGGGCGAATGCGAGGTGTTTGCCTCCGTTAAGTTCTCCGCTTTTACGGCAGAGTTCAACACGGGCAACGCTTGGTTTGCATTTTGATTTGCATTTTGATTTGCGAAGCGGATATAGCCTTGACAATTTTCGTCATAACCTTTCAGCGCGCAATACGCACGATAGGTTTTTTGCATTTCCAAGGAGCACGGATTGATAATCCCGCCCATCAGTCCGTTTTCCAAAGCCAAAGCATAAAACGCGGAATTGATTATTTCCCTTGCGGGCAACCCAAACGACACGTTTGAAACTCCCAAAACGGTGCTAACGCCAAGCGTCTGCTTCACTTGTTTTAAGGCGGTAAGCGTGGTTTCCGCCGCTCGTTTGTCCGTCGCAACCGACATCGTCAGCGTATCCACCAAAATATCCTTACGGGGAATACCGTATTTTTCCGCCTCTTCGATAATGCGGCGAGCGATAGCCACTCTGCCCTCCGCGGTATCGGGAATCCCCTTTTCGTCCAACGTCAGCGCAACCACCGCACCGCCGTATTTTTTTACCAAAGGGAATACGCTTGCCATACTTTCCCGCTTTCCGTTGACGGAATTGACAAGCGGTTTGCCGTTATACAAACGCATCGCCTTTTCCAGAGCCGCGATATTGGACGTATCTATCTGCAAAGGCAAATCCACCGTGGCTTGCAGCTTCTCTACGTAGAAAGGCAAAACCGACTCTTCGTCAATATCGGGCAAGCCCACGTTGACGTCGAGGATATGCGCTCCCTGTTCTTTTTGCGTTATCGCCTCCGAAAGAGCGTATTCCGTTTCCCCGTTTATCAACGCTTGCTTGAAGCGTTTTTTGCCCGTGGGATTGATTCGTTCGCCGATAATGATAGGCTTGTCTAACGCCACCGCGTGCGTGTAAGAGGACACGCACGGGATATTTTTCTTTGCTATGGGCTTGGGTTTTACCTGCCCTATCCGCTTTTTTACCTCGCGGATATATTCGGGCGTAGTGCCGCAACACCCGCCGACGAGCCGCGCGCCCTGCTCCACAAACAAAGCGATTGTTTCCGCAAACTCTTCCGGCGTAATATCGTATTTCGTACCCTTTTCCCCATTGAACGAAGCAACGGGCAAGCCTGCGTTGGGCTTTACCAAAACGGGAATCTCCGCGCAGGCAAGGAACTCCGCAACGGTAGGTGCAAGCTGTTTAGGACCTAACGAACAGTTTGCTCCCAAGCCGTCCACACCAAGACCCTCCAACATCGCCGTCATGGCGGCAGGGTCTGCGCCCGTCATCAGCTTTTTATCCGTTCCGTAAACGCCCGAAACAAGAATGGGCAAATCGCACGTTTCTTTCGCCGCAAGCACCGCCGCTTTCGTTTCGTAGCTGTCGTTCATCGTTTCGATGAAAATCAAATGTACGCCCGCTTTCACGCCGATTTCTACCGTTGTTTTGAACGCGTTTACCGCGTCCTCAAACGCCAAATCTCCGTACGGCTTTAACAGCTTACCCAAAGGACCGATATCCAGCGCAATAAATTTTTCCTGCTTTCCTGTGGAAAGTGCCGCGGCGCGCTTTACGTTCTCCACAGCCGAGGCGACAATGCTTTCTAACTCCGCTTCTGCAAACTTCAACGGATTTGCGCCGAACGTGTTGGTACAAACCACGTTGCTGCCCGCGTCGTAATAGTCGCGATGAATGCCCGTCAGTACGTCCGCGTGCGTGATATTCCAACGCTCGGGAAGCTGACCGAGCGGCAACCCCGCTTCCTGTAAAAGCGTACCCGTTCCACCGTCCAACAGCACGATATTTTGTTGTAAAAACGTTCTGAAATCCATGCTTGTATTCCGTTTCTTCCGTTTGATTATTTTTCTTGAAGCGGTATCAGCGGCACAACCGCCGTTACCGATTTTGTAGGCGTCATCAGCAAGCTTTCGCTAAGCGTTACACCTATCCTTCGTTGCATATCCAAAACACTGAAAAACCACCGCTGCGCTTCCAAGGGAAAATCGCCGTAGCCCGCGCTAAACCGCGGTTTTGCCGTATATCCTTTTTGCGCTAGCTCTGCTGCCATATCCTCACAAAACAGGTCGCAAAGCGTTTCTATGCGCTCCGCGCCAATCCCTTGAAACAACAACGCCTTTGCAGGGGAAATTTCTTCATAGCGCAAAATGAGTCTGTCTATCTCTATCCCCACCGTCGCCGCAAACACCAACGCCTCTTTCGAGCCTTGCAAACGAAGCTTCAAAAGTCCGCTTTCGGGGAAGCGGGTAAAAAGCTCTTGGGCGGGCAGTACGCGATAGCAAACGCGCGGAGAAAAGGCGGCTTGACTTTCGTTTACGCACTGCGCAAGCGTTTGCATTACCCGCTTGCCTATCTCCCCTTTACAGCCCGCATACCGCAACGCTTCCCGTTCGTTTACGGGCGGTAACGAGTACGTTTTGTAATATACGCCGTTATACATCGTCTTTCAAAATTTCCGAAAGATTGCGCTGAATGCTCTCCGCTACGTCCGGTTTGTTCATCGAATATACGTGCACGTGGTTTACGCCATTGGCATACAAATCGATAATTTGGTCGGTGGCGTAGGCGATACCCGCCTGTTTCATTGCCTGCGTATTCCCGCCGAACGTATCCACTAAACTTTTGAACCGTCTGGGCATGAACGAGCCTGACAGCTTTATCGCGCGTTCTACCTGTTTTGCGTTGGTAATGGGCATGATTCCCGCCACGATTGGCACGGTAACGCCCGCCGCACGAAGCTTATATAAGAAATTATACAATAAATCGTTATCAAAAAACATCTGCGTTGTAAGAAATTCGCACCCTGCGTCCACCTTTTCTTTGATATAACGGATATCCTCCGTTTGGTTGGCACTTTCAGGGTGCACCTCGGGATAACACGCTCCGCCGATACAAAAATCGCCGCTTTCCTTTATCTCCCGAACCAAATCCACCGCATGACGGTAATCCCATTTGCTTCTGTCTGCTCCCTGCATTTCCTGCGGAATATCCCCGCGCAGCGCAAGCACGTTTTCAATGCCTGCGTTTTTGAAATCTTGTATGCGCTCACGAACGGTCTGCTTGGTAGAAGAAACGCAAGTGAGGTGCGCCACCGATTCCACGCCGAACGCCTGCTTGATATTTTTCGCGATATCCAACGTGTATTTGCTCGTGCCGCCGCCCGCACCGTACGTTACGCTCATAAACGAGGGTTGCAGCCGAGCAATTTCTTCCGTGGCGTGTTTTACGCTGTCGTATAAATCGTCCGTTTTGGGCGGAAACACCTCAAAAGACAGGCTGCGTTGATTGTTTTGAAAAAGCGTACTTAATCTCATCGTTATTCCTCTTGATAAAGGACAGTATTTTATCAATTTACATTATAATACAAATTATCTAATTTGGCAAGGCATTTTGCTCTATTTTCCAACTTTTTTCGCGCGAACGCGCGCGCGTGCGTATGCCCGCTTGACAGAAAGGCGTTAAAGGCGTATAATAAAGGCATGGAAACGCAAATTTTGATACAACCTATCGCGCATATCCGCAGTGATTTCGAGGAAAAATTCGGTATTCCCCGCCAAAGCGGCAGAGCCCCCTCTCTCACGGCGGAAATCGTGTTTTTACCCAGCTTTCGCCACCCCGACTTTTTACGCGGGATAGAACAATTTTCCCATCTTTGGCTTCTTTTCGATTTTTCGCTTACGCGCAAGGAGGGCTTCTCTCCCACCGTCCGACCGCCCCGCTTGGGCGGCAATAAACGGGTGGGCGTGTTCGCTAGCCGTTCCCCTTTCCGACCCAACCATATCGGCTTGTCCTGCGTGCGGCTTTTGGAAGTAAAGCAATCGCCGACAGAGGGATTGGTTTTGGTGGTAGCGGGCGCGGATTTGTTAAACGGAACTCCTATTTTGGATATCAAGCCGTATCTGCCCTTTACGGACGCACACGCGGACGCCACGGGCGGGTATGCCGCGCAAAACCAAACGCACCGATTACAGGTAATTTTTCCGCAACCGTTATTGGAAAAAATCCCCCAAGAAAAACGGGTGGGCTTGACGGAATGTCTTGCCGACGATCCCCGTCCTTCCTATCAAGCGGACGAACGTGTGTACGGAATGCGCTTTGCACAATTTGAAATTAAATTTTCCGTTTGCGAAAGCGTGCTTACCGTAACGGACGTACAACCCGTTCAAGCGTAAATTATCCCAAATATACAACCACCCGCCGAAGCGTATCGGCGGGTGGTTTTTTGCTGTTATACGTATTTATTTATCTGTTTTTTGCCTTACTGAAAATTGCCAACGTTCCCGCACCCGAATGCGTGCCGATTACCGTACCTACGTAATGCACCATGATAGACGTATTAGGCTTTTTCGCCAAGATAAGCTGTTTTACGTATTCCACGTCCTCTTCACAGTCGCCATGACTGATAAAAATAGGGTCGTTTTCGCCAAGCTCCGCCACCTCAAACAGCTTCTCGACAATCGTCGCAAGCGATTTTCTTCTGCCCATCGCCTTACCGATTGCAATCAATTTCCCTTCGTTATTTACGTGCATAACCGGTTTGATTTTTAAAATAGACCCAACAATCGCCGTTGCGCTTGAAACTCTGCCACCGCGTTTTAAGTGGAAAAGGTTATCCACGGTAAAGAAGTGGCAAATATGCAGCTTCAAATCCTCCGCATAATCCGCCGTTTCGTCCAAGCTTGCGCCCGTGTCCGCTTTCTTTACTACGTAATCCAGCAACAACCCCTCGCCCATGGACGCACAAAGACTATCCACCACGCGTATCTTGCGGTCGGGATATTCCTTGGACAAATCGCGTGCGGCAACGATAAAGCTACCCGCCGTTCCCGACAGTCCCGAAGAGAAAGCAAGCACCAAAACGTCCCTGCCCTTTTCAAGACTCTTTTCAATACGGTTACGAGCCATTTCGCCCGTTACCTGATAGGTAGTGGGCATCGCGCCGTCGCGGAGCTTTTGATAAAATTCCTTTTCGGTAATGTGCTCGCCGCCCTCGCCTTCGTAGTTGACGTTGTTCATCGTAAAGCCAAGCTTCACGCATTCTACGCCATGTTCTTTGAGGTAGCTTTCAGGCATATCGCAGCCCGAATCGGTAATAATGTCGAAGTTTCTTTTTTCCATTTTTTCTCCTTTTGTTCTTGATATAATGCTATAAATAAGGTTACTTCAAAACGTTGAATTTTTTTATCCGTTCCGCTTCAAAGCTGATGTCTATTTTATACACGCCGTTTTTGCAGACAATCTCCATGCGCGGCAAGCCGATCACGTCGAAATACTGTGAAAAATTTTCCGTAAAGTCTTGTAAAATCAGCGTTTTACAGGCGTCGCTCATCACCGATTTATCCGCCTGAATAACGTTATTGATACGTTTGAAATCCGTTTGTTTCCGCATTTTGAGTACCCCGCAAGTATCACAAGCTTCTTTTCAGCGCGCGGCGTATCGAGCCGAAAACGCCTGTATATTTACGCGTGGGGTCGTACAGCTTTTGCCTACCCAAACGAAGGTTGGAAGCAAGCGTTTTCACCGACGAATGCAGCAGAGAAATATCCCCGTTATAAATGGAATATTCCTCGGGAATCACGCCGACAAGCGGCGTTTTTAACAGCGATTCTATCTCTTGCGGAGAAAGACTTTCCCCGCCTGCAAGCAAATCTCCGCGCACCTTGTTTACTACCAGCCGTATTCCGTTTAACGCATAGCTTTTCAAAAGCGTAATCACTTTATCCGCGTCGCGTAAGGCGGAAATATGCGGCGTGGTTACGACAATCGCCTCGTTTGCCGCCGCCACCGCGCGATGAAAGCCCTCGTCTATCCCCGCAGGGCAATCGATTAAAATGTAATCGAACTGCGGAGAAAGCGCGTCCAAAACCAGCTTGAACGGCTGCGGAGAAACGTAGCGTTCGGGCATGGAATGACTGCTTGTCAAAATATGTAAATTAGAAATATCGGGGTGCAGCACCAGAGCCTGTTTTGCCCTGCACCTGCCCTCTATGACGTCCACCAAATCGTACGTAACGAGGTTTTCCACACCCGTTACCACGTCCACGTTATTCAAGCCCAAATCGGCGTCGCAAAGCACTACTCGCTCGCCTTTCTTCGCCAACGCCACCGCAAGAGACGACGCCACCGTGGTTTTCCCAACCCCGCCTTTGCCCGACGTAACGACGATTTTCCTTGCCATATCCGCGTTCTCCTTTCCCGCTGTTTTTGCCGTAAAAATTCAGCATAGAAAATCATAACACGGTTTATCACGCGTTTTTTGCCGTTTTTTAGTGTTTTTGGACTATCTTTGTCAAACGCCTTTATCTTTTACCTCTTTATCTTTCAAAAAAAGGAGAACCGAAAACGCTCGATTCCCCTTTATTTATGGTATTTATAAAGTATTACAATCTTGTTTTCGCTGCGTTACAGTGTCTATAAAGAATATGTATCAACGGTTGCGCTTGCAAAGCTCGCTGCAAACTTCCGAAAGTTTTACACCCTTTGCCGCCAACAATACCATCGTATGATACAACAGGTCAGCCGCCTCGTTGATAACCCCTTCCTTTTCCGCATTCTTGCTTGCAATGACAAACTCTACCGCTTCTTCGCCTACTTTCTTGGCGATACGATCCACGCCGCGCGCAAACAAAAAGCTGGTGTACGCTCCGTCCTCGGGATTCTTTTTATACTCCCCAACGATACGCTGCAATCTACCGAACATCTCCCCGCCGATATCCTTGTATTCACCCTTGATTTGCGTGGGGAAACAGGTATAGGAATTTTTGTCAGGCGACGCTTTTCCGTGCTGCTTTACCTTGATAAGAAGCGTATCGTTATCATGGTCGAGGAAGGCAACCACTATCTTTTGCGTGTTGCCAAGCACCTCGCCAAACTTGGTTACCGATTTTTTCGACCGACTGTAATAATGTGCATAGCCCGTAGCAAACGTTTTTTCTACCGCTTCCGCGTTCATGTAGCCGAGCATCAATACTTCGCCGCTCTCATAATCCTGTGCGACAACGGGAATCAATCCGTTTTCCGCAAACTTAAACTGTTTCAAATCCAACGCTTCGTTTTTTACCGACATATGCACACCTCCGTTTGGCATCTTCCGTCTTTTATTATACACCAAATTTTTACTTTCGTCAATAGTATGAAGAAATTTTTCTTTTAATTTCTCTCAAATTTCCTCTTTTTTACCCTTTTTTGTCAATTTAGTACCACGTCTTTTAGACTGTCGTACTTCTTTAACGCCGCGCGCGTAAGCTCTTCGCTCGCCAAGCCCACCGCAAACGAATCGTCCGAAAGCCGCTTCGCCGCAAACACCACTTGCGTAGGATACCGCAGATTTTTGATATCCCCAAACATCTTCCCGCTTTGCCGAGTTCCGAAGAAATCGCCGCTGCCACGCATTTCCAAGTCCTTTTCCGCTATCTTGAACCCGTCCGTCTCCGTCTTGAACGCCAACAGCCGCTCTCTTGCCACCTCTCCGTCCGTACCTGTCAGCAGGAAACAGTAGCTTTTTTCCGCCCCGCGCCCCACTCTGCCCCGAAGCTGGTGCAGTTGCGAAAGCCCAAACCGCTCGGCGTTATAAATAATCATCATGGTAGCGTTGGGAACGTCCACGCCCACTTCGATTACCGTCGTGGAAACAAGACAATCGTATTCTCCTTTTTTGAACGCCGTCATGATTTCCGTCTTTTCTTTCTCTTTCATTCTGCCGTGCAGCAGCGCAAACCGAACGGTGGGAAGCTTGCTTTTCAGTTCCTCGTACAGCTCGGTAACGCTGATAACCGAACCCTCTTCGTCATCGTCTATTTTTGCGCAAACAAAGTACGCCTGTTTGCCCGCCGCCGTTTCCTTGCGCACGTATTGCAGCATATCCTCGTACTTGCTTTCGGGGATAATGCTTGTGGATATCTCTTGGCGCACGGCTGGCTTATCGGGAATGGTGGTTACGTCCAAATCCCCATAGAAAATAAGCGAAAGGGTGCGCGGAATGGGCGTTGCGCTCATTACCAGCATATCCACTCCCTCCCCCTTTTCCGCAAGCGCGTTGCGTTGCGCCACGCCGAAGCGGTGCTGTTCGTCGCACACGATAAAAGCCAAGGACGGAATTTCCACGTCCTCTTGCAGCATGGCGTGCGTTCCGCACAAAATATCCACCTCGCCTGCCTTTAACGCGGCTTTCATCTCCCGCTTTTCTTTCGCCGTCATACCGCCCGCCAAATACCCGATACGGTATTCGGGAAAATACCTTTTCAACACCTCGTAATTTTGCTGTGCCAGCACTTCCGTCGGGGATAAATACGCCGCCGTATAACCGCTTTTTACCGCCATGAAAATACCGCAAAGCGCCACCGCCGTTTTACCGCTGCCTACGTCCCCTTGTAAAAGTCTGTTCATACGCGTGGGCGCATGCAGGTTTTCAAACACGTCGTTTACCGCCGCTTTCTGACCGTTGGTAAAAGCAAAGGCAAACCGCTGCGAAAACGCTTTTACCTCCGCCGCCGTAACGCCGTAACGCCGAATGCGCGCCTCCTCTTTCCCGCCTTTGATAATCTTAAACGCGGAAATGAGAATGAAATATTCTTCCAAAGCAATGCGCTCTGCCGCCAACGCGCGCGTTTCGTCGTCGGGCGGATTATGAATATCGTAATACGCTTTTGCCAGCGACGGCAAATTGTATTTTTTTATAATTGCATACGGAATAACGCTATCGATATTTACCTTTTGCAACGCCTCTTTCACAGCGTCGCGCACTAGCTTTTGCGACAGCTTGCCTTTTAGAGAATATACGGGCACAATCCCCTTTAAGCGATAGTTTTTATCCAAAGGCTCAAACGTGGGATTTACCACGGAAACTTGCCCGTATTTGTTTTGGACTCTGCCGTAAAAAAGATACTCGCCAGGTTTTAATTTCTGCGCGACGTACGGCTGATGAAACCACACGGCGGTAAAAGGGAATCCGTCCTGCGAACAAAAGGCGCGCACCACCTTTTTTGGGTTGGAAAAATTGACGGGCGCAAGCCTCGTTACCTCGCACGCAAACAGCACCGTATCGTTATGATATACCGAGCGCAAGGATATTCTGTTGGTCATATCCAAATAGGCGCGCGGGAAATATTTCACCAAATCCTCTGCCTCAAATACGCCCAATTTATTAAATTCTTTTTCGCGTTTTTCGCCGATAGAACGCAACAAAGAAAGCTTCATATGCCAACCTCGTTTTTTTATCAAAAAGCGACGGAGCAAAACCCCGCCGCTTGATAGTACTCTGTTTTTCTTGTATAATTATGCAATTTATGCACGATTTTTGTATTATTCCAACGAAAGGATATAATAGTAAACGGATTGACCGCCGTTATGGAAATCTACGTCGCAATCGGGGTATTTCTCCGCAATGGTAGCGCACAGAGCTTCCGCTTCGTCCTCTTTCACCTCTTCGCCGTAATAGAGCGTAATCATTTGGTGGAAGTCCTCTTTCATTCTGCCGATCAGCTTCACCACCGTTTCCTCTACCGAGTGCGATTTCGCCAAAATCTTCTTATCGTCCAAGCCGATAATATCCCCCTCTTTGATAGAGAAGCCGTTGAGCGACGTGTTACGCACCGCGTACGTTACCTGACCCGCCTTTACGTTATCCAACGCATGAATCATGTTGGTTTTGTTTTCTTCCGCGCTCACTTCGGGGTTGAATTCAAGCGCAGCTGCAAAGCCCTGCGGTACGTTTTTGGTGGGAATTACGTGAATCGTCTTGTTTTCCACAAGATTTTTCGCCTGCTCCGCCGCAAGAATGATGTTTTTGTTGTTGGGGAACACGAAAATGTGGTCTGCGTTTATCTTTTGTGCCGCCGTTGCAATGTCGCTTGCGCTGGGGTTCATCGTCTGACCGCCCTCGATGATACGGTCCACGGACAAATCGCGGAAGATATCCGAAAGTCCCGAACCCGTACAAATGGCAAGCATACCCATTTCTTTCTTTTCCGCTTCGCGTTTTGCACGCAGCTGACGGTTTTGCTCCAACATATTTTCAATTTTGGGTTTGTCAAGTTCGCCAAGCTCCAATGCGTACGTAAGCGCTTTACCCGGCTGATTGGTATGCACGTGCACCTTGACAAGCTCTAAATCCCCGATACAAATGACGCTGTCGCCAATGCCCATAAGCCGTTCGCGCAAGCGGTCTATCGCGGAAAGCGTGGTACTCTTTTTCATATTGATAATGAAAAATTCCGTACAGTAGGCGTACTGAATTTCGCCCAAATCCATATTGATAATATCCGAGTTGTCGCCAAAATCCGCTTCCGTTTGCTCCATCTCCGCTTCGGTGATGCTCTCGGCAATCTCTTCGCCCGTAAGCTCGGAGGCGAAGCCTTTGATAATAACCATAAGCCCGACGCCGCCCGAATCGACAACGCCTGCCTTTTTAAGTACGGGAAGAAGCTCGGGCGTAAGCGCAAGCGCCTTTTCACCCTCTTCAATCACATCTTTGAAAAATTCTTCAAACGTTTTTTTCTTGCTCGCAATTTTGACGGCGTGTTCGCTCATCATGCGGATAACGGTAAGGATAGTACCTTCCTTAGGCACGGACACTGCACCGTACGCCACTTTCGTACCCGCTTCCATTGCTTTTGCAAACGTTTTGGTATCTACTTCGTTTTCGCTTTTGCCCACTACCGAGCAAATGCCTTTTAATATCTGCGAAAGAATAACGCCGGAGTTCCCGCGCGCGCCCTTTAACGCACCCTTGGAAATGCTGTTGCACACTTCCGCAAAGCTGTTGGACTGACAAGCCACAAGCTCTTTTACTGCCGACTGCATGGTAAGGGACATATTCGTACCCGTATCGCCGTCGGGAACGGGGAATACGTTAAGTGCGTCCACCTTTGCGCGATTGATTTCCAGCTGTTTCGCGCCGACAAGTATCATCTTCCGAAATTCGGTACTGTTTATCGTTTTATGCATCTGGTAATGCTCCTTAATACATTGTAAAAACCTGCTCTGACGTTTCCGCCCAACCTTGGCTTATCAGAGCGTGCCAACGTCTTGGTTTTTTCCGCGCCGCAGCGCGAAGAGACGGTTGACAAAAGCCTAAAAAGCGCAAATTTTCATAAACCGCGCTTTGTGTATAATCAAATTTTAACGCCGATAACGTTTACGTTTACCGTATCTACAATCATACCCGTAAACGCCTCCACCTTATATTTCACGGCTTCTTTCAGCGATTCTGCCACGGCGTTGATGGATACGCCGTACTTGATGATAACGTACACGTCGATATAGATTCTGTTTCCCGAGGTGGTAACCTTAATCCCTCTACCGCCGTCCTTTTCTTTTTTCATAAGTAAAGACAAGCTATCGGTAAAACGGCGAGATACCATCTCCACGATCCCGTACGATTCCATGGCAGTATGGGACGCGACCTTTGCAATCGCAAGGTCGGATATGGAAATTTTGCCGTATGCGTTATTTGTGTTTACTGACATAATTTTTCTCCAAGTACTTTTTCATTATAGACTATTTGGCGTTATTTTGCAAGCACTTTTCTAAAAAAATCTGAATATTTTTTATTTTTTGTCTTTTTAGCCCCATTTTTGATTGATTTTTCTTCGCGGAAATGATATATTATTATTGCTTGTTTTGCGTGGAGCGCATTTTGCGGACGGAAAACAACGTTGTTTCAATTCAACTACGGCAAAATTATCCCAAAAATCGGAGGTGTCAATATGTCAAGAGTATGCAATATTTGCGGTAAAGGTCAGGCTTCGGGCAACAACGTCAGCCACTCCAATCGTAAAACGAGAAGAACTTTCAAAGTAAACGTTCAAAAAGTTTCCTACGTTGAGGACGGAAAGGAAATGAACGGCTACGTTTGTGCACGTTGCATCAGAACAATGAAAAAAGCCGACTAACGTTCGGTTTACGGCAAAACCCCGGCGGATTTCCGTCGGGGTTTTTACGTTATTTCTTTTTTTTACATTTTTACGCTCTTACGCCGCATTTTCGTGTTCGGCAGCGGTATCTTCCCCCGCCGCCCTATCTTTATCCTTATCGAGGATATTAAATTTCACTATCGCATAGAGATTTGCCGCAAGCTCAAAGGAATACGAAATCACGGTAAACACCGTTGCGTCGCACAGCACATTATACAGCACGGCAAGCGCAGTGGGGATCAAGATAAGCCAACGCAACAGTCTCATATTCCTTAAACGCATAATCACGGCGTACATACAAAGCACCGCAAGGTTAAGTATATCCATAGGTTTTGCGTTTTTCAGAACCCATAAATTAACAACGCAATACGCCGCCACCGTAGATAAACAAATGAGCAACATTACCCAAAAAGGCGCGACGGCGTTTTTCTCTTCGTACCAAAAATAGATAAGTACGCGCGCAAGTCCTATTACCAGCCCCACCATGGCAAAATAATTCTCTTCAAACAAATACGCCAAAATCAAGCCCACGATACATAGCGATTGAAAAAGTAAATAACGGGTTCTTATTCTAAAAAGATAACTGCTTACCGCACAACACAGAGCAAAAAAGCTGAAAACCAACGCCATATCAACCGTTCCCTCCGCACTTTATTTTTTCTTTCAGTATGATAAACACGCATATAAACATGGCGATAGACGTTAATATCCACGTTACGGGATAACAGATATATACCATTTCCAAGGTCTGTTTGAAAGGGAACACCGTCAACAGCCACACCACGCGAAGCAAGCACGAGCCTACCAACATCAATATCATAGACAGCGTGGATTTTCCCATACCACGCAGCGCACCCGAGCCAACCTCCATAATTCCGCAAAGGAAGTACGGCAAGCATACAAACGAAAGCTGTACGGTTGCCGCATCAAAGGCAATCTCCTCCAAGCTTCCTGCCGCTCCGACGGGCACTCCGTACAAGGCAAGCAACGGAACTCGGCAAAGGAAAATACCTGCCGCCAAGGACGCGCCGATTGCCGTACTCAGCAAGCAGCAAATGCCTATAATACTGTAAACGCGCTTGGGCTTATTTGCGCCCATATTTTGCGAAGTAAACGTAATCGCGCCTTGATACACGGCGTTTTGCGCCGTGTAGACGAACGCCGACAAATTAGACCCTGCCGCACAGCCGTTTACCACGGGCTGATAGGTGCTGTCGGGCGGGCAAACGTTATTGTTTACCGTAACGATAGACGACTGTATCAAGATATTGGAAAAGGAAATAATCGCGCCCTGTATCGCCGCAGGCAAGCCGATAAGTACGATGTCCTTTAACGACTTTTTATCCGTTTTCAAGCGGTGAAAAGAGAAATCTCCGTCCATACGCAATTTGACAAGAAGTACGATAAAGGAAAGAATATTGGCGATTGCCGTAGCCAAAGCCACGCCCTCCACCGACATATCGAACGCAAGCACAAATAACAAATTCAGCCCCACGTTGACAAGCCCCGCAAGCGACAGTACGATAAGCGGGGTTTTACTATCCCCTTTGGCCCTGAAAATAGCGATAAGGTAGTTGGTAAGCGCCAAAAACGGAACGCCCGCAAAATAGAAATAGGTATATTTTACGGCGAGGTCGAGAAGATTCCCCGTCGCGCCCATAGCAATCAAAACGGGGCGGGAAACCGCCGCACCCGCAGCAGCACCCACCACGCCGAAAAACAGACCGATAATAAGCGAGGTATGTATTGCCTTTTGTTTACCCTCTGCATTTCCCGCTCCGATATGCCTTGCGACGACGACGTTTGCACCCACGGAAAACCCGATAAAGATATTGACGATAAGGTGGATAAACGAGCCCGTAACGCCCACCGCACCCACGGCGTTTGCCTCGCTGGACAAGCTGACCACCATCATATCCGCGGCGTTATAAAACGTCTGTAATAAATTGGTTGCTACAATGGGCAACACAAACCAAAAAATTTTCGCAAACAGCTTGCCTTGTGTAAAATCCGCTTTCTGCTTTTGAGCTACCATGCTACAATAACCACTCCTGTTTTTTCGTCGAGCTTTCGGTGTGGACGCCGCCATTATTGTTTACTTTTAGCCTTTGTTTACTGTTTAGCCTTTGTTTTCTTCCAGATAGCTTGCCCGAAGCTGACCGCAAGCCCCGCCGATATCCGCGCCGATTTGACGGCGCAGCGTAGCGGACAAGCCCGCTTTTTCCAATCTGCCCAAAAACCGATACGCCTGCTTTTCGCCCGTAGCTTTTAGGGTGCGTTCTTTCACTTCGTTTAAGCGAATCAAATTGACGTGGCAGGGCTTGCCTTTGAGCAAAGCTATCAACGCGTCTGCGTGTTCCTCGTCGCAATTTTCGCCCTCGATAAGCGTATATTCAAAGTAATATCTCCTACCCGTTTTTTGGAAATAATACTCGCACGCTTTCAATATCTCCTGTATCTTATACGCCTTGGCAACGGGCATAACTCTTACCCGCGTTTCATCGTCCGTAGCGTGCAGGGAAACGGTAAGATTGACAGGAATCCCCTCGTCGGCAAAGCGGTACATTTTTGGCACGATTCCGCAGGTGGAAAGGGAGATATTTCTCGCGCTGATACGCAAGCCCTCCTCCGCGGTAACGTTGCGCAAAAACTTCACCGTTTCGTCGTAATTATCCAGCGGCTCGCCGCTGCCCATAAGCACTATATTGGTAACGGCACGCGCCTCCACTCCGTTCCCTTTTACGTCCGATTTATGCAGCGCGTTTACCGTGGTAATCTGCGCCAAAATCTCCCCCGCCGTCAAATTACGGATAAGACCGTTTAACGTGGAAGCGCAAAAGGTACAGCCCATTCTGCACCCCACCTGCGTGGAAATGCACTGCGTGTAGCCGTATTTATATTTCATCAAAACGCCCTCGATGAGATGACCGTCCGACAGTTCAAAGAGGTATTTCTCCGTTCCGTCCGCCGAATAAAACACCTCTTTCACTTTCACGGGGCAATTTTCGTATTCCTCCAAAAGCCGAGCCTTGAACGGCTTGGAAAGAGAGGTGATATCCTCTATCGCCTTGCCTTGGGTCAAGCCCTCGAAAAGCTGTTTGGCGCGGAATTTCTTTTCGCCGAGCGCAAGCACCAACGACTCCGTTTCCGCATACGATAAATCCTGCAATATCTTCTTCATATACGCCTCATAACCGCTTCATTTTACAGATATAAAAACCTGCTCCGTACGCCGTATCGGGCAAAAACTGCAATCCGTATTTCTTTTTCTCGTGCGCAAGCGGACTACTGATTTCCTGCACCGTAAAATCGGGGTTTTCCTGTAAAAACGCTTGCACCGTTCCGTCGTTTTCGGCATCGAATACCGAACAGGTAGAATAATACAACGCTCCGCCCCTTTTAACGTATTGCTTGCAAACGCCCAAAATGTCTTTTTGCGCTTTTTCAAGCGCTTTGATATCCTCTTCCTTTCTGAATATCTTGATATCGGGGTTTTCGCTTACCGTTCCGAAGCCCGAACATGGCACATCGCACAAAACGCCGTCGAAGCTTTCCGCAAAACTTTCGTCCAAAACCGAGCTATCCTTTTGCAGTTCCGTTACGTTTTCCACGCCCATACGCCGTTTATACGCTTGAATAAGCGCAACGCGGTGTTCGTGCAATTCGCAGGCGGTAACGTGGCTGCATTTGCCCGCCAAAAGCACCGATTTCCCGCCCGGAGCGGCACACGCGTCCAACAGCCGTTCGCACGGGGAAACGCAATCGCAAATGGCGATACTGCCCACCGATTGAAAGGTGTATTTCCCCTCGTCAAAGCCCTCGTCGCGGGTAAAATGCTCAAAAATATAATTTCCGTATTTTTCAGAAAACGGAGTAAGGATATGCGGTTTTTGCAAATACGTTTCCTTATCTTTGACAAACCGAACGGATACGCCCGCGCTTTTCGCCGCCGCGATTGCCGCGGCTCTCTCTCCGTATTCCTTTTTCAAAAGCTTATACGCATACAACGGATAGGAAAGCTTTATCGCAACGCCCTCGTCGCCTGCGGGCAAAGCCTTATCCACCTCCGCTTTATTAAACCGCCGCAAAAACGCGTTGACAAATCCGCTTACGCCCGATTTTCCCAGCTTTTTACAAAGCGTTACAGCGCAATCGGTTACCATATACCGCTTTTTGTTCATATACAAAAGCATATACAGCGAAATTTTCAAAATAATACGCACCGCCAATTTTGGAGCTTTGGGAGCGTAGTGCCGAATACAAAAATCGAAATATCCGTCGTTTTCCAACACTCCGTAAACGATTTTTACCGTCCGAGTGCGATACTGTTCTTCGATATACGTATCCGCGATTGCCTGTTTAAGGTGTGCGCCGCTCTGATACACTTTCGTCAATATCAAAAAGGGGTCGTAAACGGGATTGCTTAACATGAAAACACTTCTCCCTTTCTTGCCTTTCTGCCGTTGAGGAAGTCGCCGCCGCTCATGCGTTTACCGCCCGCCGCCTGCACTTCCGTCAGCTTCACAACACCGTTCATTGCGCCGTCTCCGCATTTCACAAGCAGTCCGCGCTTGGGAATATCGCCCAAAATTTCCCCCAAAACGGCTGTTCTATACGCCTCTTTTTCCGCGTCCGTCAAACTATCCACCTCTATCTTTTCCGCGCGGTAAACGTTGAGCGTATTGCCATTCAAAGCGGTATACGCCACGGGAGCGGGATTCATTGCCCGCACCAAATTTACCACCGTTTGCACGGGCGAAGCAAAGTTAATTTTCGCGTTTTCTTTATTGATTTTCCGAACGGTTTGCGCTTCCGCTTCCGCTTGCTTTGTCAGTGTATATTCGCCTGTTTTTAAGCAGTTTAACGCCGTTACGATAAGCTTTGCGCCGATAACGGAAAGACGCTGAGAAAGCTCGCCGTACGTTTCGTTAGGCGCAATCTCCGTTTCCTCCACGCACAAAATATCCCCGCAATCCAAGCCAAGCTCCGTTTTCATCACGGACACGCCCGTTTTGCTTTCGCCCGCCAAAATACAGCTTTGAATGGGCGACGCTCCGCGGTATTTGGGGAGCAAGCCCGCATGGATATTCCAAACGCCTTGGGGGAAGCTATCCAACACCGCCTGCGTTAAAATTTGACCGTATGCGCACGTAACCAACAAATCGCCGCCCAATGCGCGCACCTCTTCTATGCTATCACGAATCTTGATAGGCTGCAACACGGGGATTCCGTGTGCAAGCGCCAACGTTTTTACGGGCGGGGGCGTTAATATCCCCTTTCTGCCCTGCGGTTTGTCCGCTTGCGTGATAACGCCAACCACGTCAAATCCGCTGTCGATGATATTTTGTAAGGGCGCAACGGCAAACTCCGGCGTACCCGCAAATACAATTTTCATAGCTTGACTTTTTCCTTTGGTTCGCTTATTTACAACGCTCGATATGCGTGGCTTTATCGACATATAAAATACCGTCTAAATGGTCTAATTCATGACAGATAGCACGGGCAAAAAAGCCCTTTGCCTGCAAGAGATATTTTTCCCCGTTCCTGTCCTGATAGGCAAGCTTTACTTTCATGGGTCGGGATACGATTCCGCTTTTCCCCCGAACGGAAAGACAGCCCTCCCAATCCGTTTGCTCACCCTTTTGCGATACGATTACGGGATTGACGAACTCGAAATACCCCTCTTCCACGTCCACTACCACCACGCGGCGGAGTACGCCCACCTGCGGCGCGGCAAGACCTGCGCCCTTTTCCTTTTTTACCGTTTCTTTCATATCGTCCAAAAGCGACCAAAGCGTTTCGTCGAAGTTGTCCACGGGGAAACATTTTTGTCTTAATACGTCGTCGCCGACCTGTACTACGTTTCTAATTGCCATATTTTTCTCTTCCTTTTTAACTTAAATTCGTGGGGTTTTCCTCTACGGAAACCAACACGTCTCTTGTGCGCGAGGTGGCGCAAATTTCGTAAACGTCCGCAAGCACGGAGGTATTCGAAAGCCGCATCAATACCTGATAGCGGAACTTGTTTTGTATGCGCTTGATAGGCGCGCGCATCTTATTGAAAAACAAAAATTTGTCAGGATTGTCGGTATATAGCTTTTCCAAGCCGAAATACACTTCCTTTAACGCCTCTAACGTCTTTTTATCGTCCTCGCCCGAAACTAGCACCCGCACGATTTTGGAAAAAGGCGGAAACGCCATTGCCGCTCGCAAGGAAATTTCGTTTTCGTAAAAGCCTGCGTAGTCGTAAGAAACAGCGTAACGGAGCACCTCGTTTTCGGGGTCGAACGTCTGCAAAACTACCTTGCCCTGCTCGCCCGCTCTGCCGCTTCTGCCCGCCACCTGCGTCAAAAGCTGAAAGGTACGCTCCCCGCTGCGGTAATCGGAAAAATGCAAGCTCATATCCGCGTCCAAAATGCCCACCAGCGTAACGGACGGGAAATCGTGTCCTTTGGCAATCATTTGCGTTCCCACCAAAATATCCGCCTGCTTTTCCCCAAACGCTTTTAATATTTTATAATGCCCCTCTTTCCCGCTTGTCGTATCGTTGTCCATACGCAATATGCGCGCGGTGGGGTATAACTTTTGCAAATCGGCTACGATTCGTTGCGTGCCCGTGCCTGCATACGTCAGCTTATGACCGCCGCAATCGGGACAAGCGGAAAGCATGGAATATTTTGCTCCGCAATAGTGGCATTTGTGGCAATCCTCGTCGCGGTGATAGGTAAGCGATACGTCGCAAGCCTCGCACTTGGCTACGTAACCGCATTCCTTGCAGATAACCGTCTGCGAATACCCTCGCCTATTCAAGAACAAAATGGCTTGCTTGCCGTCCGCAAGACAGCGTTCCAGTTCCTCTTTGAGTACGGAAGAAAACGCCGAATTATTCCCGCGGCGCACCTCTCGGCGCATATCCGCTATCAAGATTTCGGGCAGGGGGCGTTGATTGATACGTTTATCCAAGCGAATAAGGGAAAACTCGCCGTCTTTCGCTCGTTTATACGTATCCACGGCGGGCGTTGCACTGCCCAACACCAATTTACAACCGTTGCGCTTTGCCCGCAAATACGCCACGTCAAAGGTGTTATACCGCGGCGCACTTTCGCTTGCATAGCTGGAATCGTGTTCCTCGTCCAAAATGATAACGCCCAAGTTTTCCAAAGGCGCAAACACCGCACTTCTCGCTCCGATAGCGATTTTCGCCTCGCCCGTTCTAAGCCGCCACCATTCGTCAAACCGCTCGCCTGCCGAAAGACCGCTGTGCAATATGGCGGCGTTTCTGCCAAACCGCGCCCGAAGCTGGGCAAGCATTTGCGGCGTTAAAGAAATTTCGGGAACAAGGAATATCGAGCTCTTTCCCTCTCGCAGGCATTTTGCGATAAGCGTAAGGTAAATTTCCGTTTTTCCGCTTCCCGTTACGCCGTGCAGAAGCTGTACCGTTCTTTCGTCCGTTTCTATCGTCTGCACCGCGCGGCGTTGATCGTCCGTCAGCACGTGCAAAACGCTTTCTCTTTCCAAAGTTTTGTAAGGGTCGCGTTGCAGCTTTTCCTTGGTAACGGTTACGTAGCCCTTCTTCTCCAAGCCCGCCACGCCGCCTTGGAACACGCTGTTAAGATACGCGCAATCCGTCTTGCCGTTTTTCGCAAGATACTCCGCCGCTCCCAGCTGATTTTTTGCCGTTTTGGCAAGCTTGATATCCTCAAACGGAACGCAAAGCTGTGCATAGCTGCGCATAAGCTCCCGTACCTTGCCCGTTCGCATTTCCGTCGGCAAAAATAATCGCAAGGTAAGCGCTTTGGGAACGCGGTATCTCGCCGTCAGCGTTTCTGCCAAAGCCAGACATTCCGCGCTTAATGCGGGCAATTCGTCGGGGGAAGGGAATACCCGCTTTAATTTCTCCGCGGGATAATCGGAGCTTTCTTTTACACGCATAACGAAGCCGGGCACCGTTTTCCCGCCGAACGGAACGCGCACGCGGCTGCCCGCCACCACGCTGTCGTCGCAAACGTAATCGTATATTTTATCCGTTTCGCTTGCCGCTATATCTACGATAACCTCCGCTATCATGCGCTTCCCCTCCTTTTTAGAATTTTTCGTTACCCTTTACCACGCCTTTGAATGGCTTTTTAACCCCTTTTTCAAACAAAATTGCCCCGACAACGCGAGGCAATTTTTATACGGGATTTAGTCTTTGGCAATGACTACTTTGCCGTCCGCAATGTCCTTGCAAGCCGTCAAAAGCTCTTTGTCTTTGCCCGTCGAATCGTATGCGCCTGCATTCTTTTCCGTTTCGATTATCTGACGGGCGCGTTTCGCCGCGATTGTGCAAAGCGCGTAACGACTGATCGGTTCGTCCTCCGTCCCCAATTTTCTGATCATTACGTCAACAGAAGGTTCGTTTATCATATTTTTACACTCCTTTTTTGTGTTTTTTTTATTTTTCAAGCGTTTTTCAACGCTTTCCGTCCAAAATTTCGCAAAACTCGCTTATCGCCGTTTCCAAACGGTCGTTTACGATAACGTAATCGTATTTATCCTTTTGCGACAGCTCGAATTTCAGCCGCGCAAGCCTACCTGCAATCTCCTCGTCGCTTTCGCTGCCTCTGCCCTTCAACCGCTTGGCAAGCTCTTCCTCCGAGGGCGGCACTATCATCACCAAAACGCTTTCGGGGAACGCCTTTTTTGCGTTCAGCGCGCCGTTTACGTCTATCTCCAAAATGACCGACTTTTCTTTCAGCATTTCCCTTACAAACGATTTGGGCGTGCCGTAAAAATTACCGAAATGTTCATCGTATTCCAAAAAATCGTCTTCCGCGATACGGCGGGAAAACTCCTCGTGGGTAAGGAAATAATATTCTCTGCCGTGCCGTTCGCCCTCTCTGGGCGCGCGCGTCGTACAGGACACCGATTCCACTACGTCCTCGCGGCGTTTCACCACCGTTTTGACAATCGTTCCCTTGCCAACGCCCGACGGACCGGATACTACCACCAATAAATGCTTCATCGCTACTCCCTATCGCTACGCCTTATTCCAGATTTTGCACCTGTTCGCGGATTTTTTCAATCTCGTTCTTTAACGCCAAGCCCAGCCTCGTTATCTCTACGTCGTTGCTTTTGGAACAGGTGGTGTTCGCTTCGCGGTTGAACTCCTGCACCAAAAAGTCGAGCTTTCTGCCAACAACGCCCTCTTTGCATATCTCTCTAAACTGTGCGATATGCGAACGCAAACGCGTAAGCTCTTCGTCGATATTACTTTTGTCGGTAAATACTGCCACTTCCGTAAGCAATCTGCCCTCGTCTATTTGCGCTCCGTCCAAATATTCCTTTACCCTTGCCGTCAGCTTTTCCCTGTGGTCTTTTGCCACCAACGGAGCGCGAACGGAAATATTCTCCACTAAGCCCTCAATGGTTTGCACGCGGGAAAGCATATCCTCTTTCAGCTTTTCGCCCTCGACAAGCCTCATTCCGTTTAAGGCGTCCAACGCTTCGGAAAGCGCCGCTTTCATCGCCGTAATCAGCGTTTCGTCCAAAGATGCAGAATCCTCTTGCTTTAACACTTCGGGATAGCGCAATACGGAGGTAAGCGTGAAATCGTCCGCAAGAGCAGGAAACTGTTCTTTTAACGTATTTACCGCCGAAACCAGAGCCGCCGCCAATGCGGTATCCACGGCAAGTGCGGTGGTTTTTTCCCGTTTATCCTTTAAGGAAATAAATACGTCGGCATGACCGCGCGACAGTTTTTCTCTGACGATAGAACGCATCACGTCCTCTTGCGAAGCGAAAATGCGCGGAGCTTTGATAGACACGTCCAAATAACGGTTGTTCACCGTCTTAATTTCACAAGTAAGCTCGATGCCGTCCTGTTCGTACGCGCCCTTGCCGTAACCCGTCATGCTTAACATATTTTTATCCCCTTGCAGTTCTTTTTTCAATAACCGACTTTTTCAGTCATATCATTATAGCAGATAATTTTGAAAATTTCAAGTACTATTGCTCTTTTTTTTATAAAAAAAGAGAAAAAGGCGAAATTTCTTCCGCCTTTGTTTCGGTTATCCATTCAGCATTTGTTCAAACTGCGCTTCGTCAATGATTTTTATCCCCAACTTTTTCGCCTTTTCCAGCTTGCTACCCGCTTCCGCTCCCGCTAAAACCAACGTGGTTTTCGCCGTTACGGACGATTGACAAACACCGCCGCGTTCTTCTATCAGCTTTTGCGCTTCGCTTCGTTTATACCCCGTCAGCGTTCCCGTCAGCACCACCGACTCGCCCGAAAATACCCCCTCCTTTTTCTCCGTGGAAAATACGGGCGAAACGCCCGTCTCTTGCAGGGCTTTCAGCTCGGCTACGTTGTCCTCGTCGCGGAAAAATCCCACAATGGCGTTCGCCGTGATTTCCCCGATATTTTCCATGGCGGTAAGCTCTTCCACCGTGGCGTTTTTTAACCCCTCAATACTGCCGAACCGCGTTGCCAAATCACGAGCGGCAACTCTGCCCACACCGCCGATACCGATAGCGAAAATAAACGCATCCAAAGCGGGCGTTTTACTCTTTTGTATCGCCGTAAGCAGGTTGTTTATCTTCCTTTCCTTAAAGCCGTCAAACGCCGCCAAATCTTCGGCGGTAAGCGCATACAAATCGGAGAAGTTTTTCACTCCCTTTTTCTCCACCAAAAGCTGCGCCGTGCTTTCGGAAAATCCGTCGATATCCATGGCGTTTTTGCTTGCGTAATGGTCGAGCTTAGCTACTAAGCGTGGCGTGCAAAGCTTGTTGGGGCAAAACAGGTGTGCGCCCACCTCCTCTACCTGCGTTCCGCAAGCGGGGCATACCGTCGGCTTTTGAATTTCCCTGCTGTTTTCGCTGTGCTCCGTCGTTCCCAAAATTTCGGGAATTACTTCGTTAGAACGCCTTACCAGCACGCGCGAGCCTATTTTTACTTCCTTGCGCAAAATGTCGCCGTAGTTGTTCAGCGTTGCCCGCGACACCGTCGCGCCACCAAGCTCTACGGGCTGCAACAAGGCAAGCGGCGTCAATTTTCCCGTTCTGCCCACCTGCCAAATCACGTCCTTTAAGAGGGTGGTTACCTCTTCCGCTTCAAACTTATACGCCATTGCCCACCGCGGGAATTTGTCCGTGTAACCCATTTCCTCGCGAACGGCTTCGCTATCCACTTTGATAACGGCTCCGTCCGTCAAAACGTCCAAGGTTTTGCGCTGCTTGTCTATCTCCGCAATCGCGGCGATTACCTCGTCTCCGCCGTGGCAGATTCGGAAATACGGGAACACCTTAAAGCCCTCTTTTACCAACAAATCGTGCGCTTCACGCTGGGATAACGGGGCTCCGTCCGAGGCGTAATTTACGTCGTAAAAATAAATATCAGGCTTGCGGAGCTTGGTAATTTTCGGGTCGAGATTGCGTATCGCGCCCGCCGCCGCATTTCGGGCGTTTTTGAGCGGTTCTGCCGCCGTTTGGTTGTATTTATCCAAGACGGAAAGACGAATCACCGCCTCCCCGCGCACCTCTAACGTGCCTTGATAGGATATTTTCAAAGGGAAAGAGGGTATCGTCAATACCTGCGCCGTAACGTCCTCGCCTACCACTCCGTTTCCGCGCGTAGTCGCGCGCACAAACGCGCCTTTGTCGTACGTTAAACATACCGTCAAGCCGTCGAATTTGTATTCTGCCGTAAACACCGTATTTTTGCCCGATACTTTCTCTACGCGGGTTAAAAAGGCACGGAGCTGTTCCTCGGTTACCGATTTATCCAAGCTGAACAGCCGTGTAATATGCTCGTGCTTTTCAAAGCCTTTGATAGGCTCGCCGCCAACACGCCTCGTAGGACTGTCGGGATATACCTCCCCGCTTTGTTCCTCCAAAGCGCGCAGCTCGTCGTATAAGGCGTCGTATTCCTTATCGGATACGGTAGGCGCGTCTAAAACGTAATATTCGTACGCCCATTTGTTGAGAATATCGACAAGTTCTCTTTTTCTGTCCATGGTGTTCCCTTTTCCCCTAATTGATATGTTGATTGGTTTTTACTGTTGCCGCATTTTTGCAAGTTACCCTAAATGCGCCGTATATACGCATTTCGCTCGTTATGAAAGAATAACTAACGGAGCGAGCGCGGCAGATAACTGCTTTATCCCCAACCCCTCGAACGCAATATCCAAAATCATGTTCGCGCCCATGCCTCGCACGCCGACGATAACACCCGTGCCAAACTTGGGATGTTTCACGTTTACGCCTACCTTAAAG
>JAZOPT010000085.1:0-7388 GCA_045655725.1 Candidatus Scatosoma sp. | reverse complement strand
GGCGGAGATAGTACGCGCTCGAGAAATCGGAAACGAATTTCATTGCAGGGTCTGCCGTTGCGGTGTTTTTAAAGGTAGAATATCTAATTTCGGAATGGGTTGCCGCATAAATAACGTCGCTGACAACCGCGCTTGCCGTAGGGAATGCACCTGCGCCCTTACCGTACAGCATAATATCGTCCAACGCGTCGCCGCGCAGATATACAGCGTTATACGCGTCGTTTACGCTTGCAAGCGGATGGGAAGAAGGGATAAACGTGGGATGCACGCGAACTTCAACCCCCTTGTCCGTATTTTTACCGATTGCCAAAAGTTTAAGCGTGTAGCCAAATTCCTTACCGATAACAATATCTTGTGCGGAAACGGACGTGATGCCTTCGCGGTGCACCTTGGTATAAGGAACTTTGGTATGGAAAGCCATAGACGAAAGAATGGAAAGCTTATACGTCGCGTCAAAGCCTTCTACGTCGTTGGTGGGATCAAATTCCGCATAGCCGAGCGCTTGCGCTTCTTTCAAAGCCGTTTGATAATCCGCGCCGTCCTGCGCCATTTTCGTCAATATGTAGTTGGTCGTACCGTTGACGATACCCATCATTTCAGTAATGTGGTTCGCCTGTACGCCGTCCAAAAGCGTACGGATAATAGGCACGCCGCCTACACAGCTTGCCTCGTAATACAAGCCGCAATGGTTGCGCCGCGCGATTTTTTCCAACTCGTGCGAGTATTTACAAATAAGCTCTTTATTAGACGTAACCACCGTTTTGCCGTCGCGCAAAGCCGCCGTTACAAACGCGCGCGCCACGCCGATACCGCCGATCGTTTCCACTACGATATCCACGTTGGGATTCGCCAAAACCTCCTCGATACTGTGCGCAATGTTCTCTTCGGGAACGCCAAGCGATCTTACACGGTCTAAATCGCGGTCGAGCACCATTTCCACCGTGAGATCCACCTGCTGTGTCTTCAAATAAAAATCGTGATGCTGTGTAAGCGTTTGGTACGTACCTCCGCCCACGACGCCTACGCCCAAAATTGCTACGCCAACCTTTCTAACCATATCAAAAACTCCTTTTTTGTTATTTCCTCTTCTTTTCCCTGCTACCGTTTTTATACGCCTGCGTATTGCTTAATCAATTCGTTGATTTTTTGCTTTAACGCTGCGTGTTGCTTGATATTACGGGGATAGGTAATCAAGCCCGTAATGCCCGCTTCGTGCAAAATATCTACCACCGCTTCTCTGCCAACGTATTTTTCCAACGTCTTCAAAGCGTTATAGTCTTGGAATCCCTCTTTGGTAATCTCCGCACGGATAGACATCAACACCTTCCCCTCCTGCGTGGGATAGACGATAAAGCTATCCCCTGCGGGGAATAAATCGCCCGCGGACGTCGTTCTGTACGGGTCGATGACCGTTACAGAATACTGCGAATTATAGAAATTAAATCCCCAATGCAAGAACCCCTGCACTCCCGTTTCGTAAAGCTGATACCCAAGCACGCGCGTACGCTGCGAGGGCATATTTAAGAAACGGTTGGAAAAATACATATTTGTCGGACCGCAACAATAGTAAAAATACAGTTCTTTTATCCCTTTCCCTTGGAAATTTTGGAAGGTATTTGTTACGGGAACGGGAATATCCACCGCACCCCTTTCAAAGTACGAATAATGACTCATCGCATCCATGGTAGGCACGTTTCCGATAAATTGCTTCACCATCTTATAGCATTTTTCATAGTGTTCCAAATGCTCTTCGTGCGGCTCGTCCGTGAGGTGGAAACGGCAAACGTCTTGGATATTCATTTCGTTTACCACGTCCATAAGCGCAGGTAAAAACGACTGCAAAAACCGTACGTAACGCTCTTCGTCGGAAGCTACCTCCCAACCGAAAATACGCTTTTCTTCCCCGTTGACGTTCGCCATAATTTTGGGACAGCACTTCCCGCCCCATTGCGTGAACAAATGCGAGAATTCTATGTATTCCACTCCCCGTGCCATAACGAAGCGGATAAATTTTTTCAGCGGTTCGAAATCAAACTGATAACCGCCGTCAGCAAGCTGTTTTACGCCCACAAGCTGCGCCGTTTTACGTTCTCCGCCTATTTTGGTATCCAAGGGCGGGGTAAACAACGGCGTCAAAAGCATATTGAATCCGCAATCAACGTACGCCTTTAAGTAGTTTTCAAACACCGCGTAAAATTCGTCCGTGAACGGCTCTACGTGATGATAGTTAGCAATACAGTCGTAATGCATCCAGTTGGTCAGCTTCAAATCGTTTTTTTCCGCCGCAACGTCGATGATTTCCACCGTGTATTGCATAACGCTAAGTTCTTCGCCGTCCTCGTTACGCAATACAAATTGCGTTTCGTACGTTCCCGCAGGCAAACCGTCCTCTTTATACAAGCTTACCCATACGCTTCGCCATTGGTTGGATGGCAACACCACCCCCAACGCGTCAAACGGGCGGAGCAGCTCGGGATATAACCCTACCGTGGTTTTCAAGTAATAATCGTCCGTATATTTGGTGGGCAGCACGGTGGCGGGCATCAATTCGATTGCGCGGAGCGTAATATAAGGCGCAAGATCGCCCAAAACCTCTACCGTATTGCATATGCTGCCGCCCTCGCTTTCATTTTTATATACCAACTGAAAGTTCAAACGCTCGTTTTTGAGCATAGAGGAGGCATATTCTTCGTTAGCGGGCTCCGTTTCGGGAAACACCTTTTCCATGGAATTGACAATCTTACTTATCACAGGAATTTTTTCCATTACATTCTCCTTATTTTGCAGTTCATCGCAGACCTGCTTGTCTATTTTTTTATTTTTCTACGTTATCGGCGTTCAAATCGTAAAGATATTTCAAGCCCTTTAACGTCAACAATTTATCCACCACGTCGATACATTCTATCTCTTTGGAAATGACGTTGCTGAATCCCCCCGTAGCAATCGTTTTTGCGTCGGGAGCTTTCATTTCCTTTTTGATACGCTTGACGATATATTCCACCAAGCCCGCAAACCCGAACACGATTCCCGCTTGCATATTGGTAACCGTATTTTTCGCGATAATGCTTTTGGGAGCTTCTATCTCCACGCGCGGCAGCTTCGCCGTTCCGTTGACAAGCGAGTCTAACGACCCCTTTATTCCCGGAGCGATAACACCGCCGATAAATTCGTTATTTTCGCTGATGATATTAAAGGTTGTCGCTGTGCCGAAATCCACGACAATCATGGGTTTCCCCTCGCCGTAGCCGACGATAGCGGACACGCAGTTTACGATACGGTCTGCGCCCACCTCGCGCGCGTCATCGCAACGGATATTCAATCCCGATTTCAAACCGGGAGCAATATGCAACGGCTTGATATGCAAATAAATATCGCACATTTTATCAATGGTATAGTCCAAAGACGGCACGACGGAGGACACAATTCCGCCCGTTACGCTTTGCACCTTTACCCCCTGCGAGTCTAACATACCCGTAAGCTGTTCGCCGTATTCGTCGGAGGTCTTTTTCAAATCGGTGGCAACGCGGAAGGAAAACTTCAACACGTCCCCGTCGTATATAGCGTATTTTATATTGGTATTTCCGATATCGATACAAATAATCATTTACTTTCTACCTTTCTTTCCTTGATACGTCTTATCAATGACCCCAATCACTCTGTGCAACGCCGGAGCAACGATTAAATTCACCGCAAACTCCACGAAAAAGTTAAACGTAACAATGCTGACGAGAATAAAAACCAACACGTTGGTATCGCCCGCCATTACGTAAACGGAATCGGTCATAAACAAGCACCCGACGATAAACAATGCGGTATTGATAACGGGCACTACTCCCGCCGCGGCAAACAAGCCCGCGTACGCGTTCTTTTTTGCAAGGAACTTATAAATCCAGCCCGCCACGAAGCCCGCCGCCGTGGTTTTCACCAAGCAGGTAAGCGTGGTAACAACAGGGTCGTTTCCCCAAATCAACACGTAAAAGGGCGCAAGACCCATAATTACCTGTATCAGCACCACTACGCCGCAAGCAAGCCCCAAAAATGCACCCACAAGCGGTCCGAACAGTACCGCACCCAGCACAATGGGAATCAACGTAAAGTTCAACTGCACAACGCCGATAGCAATACTGCCCCCGAACGCCTGCAACACGATTACAAGTGCCAGCAATACGGCAACGCCCGTAATCTCCTTGGAAGAAAAGACTTTCTTCTTTTCCATAATAACCTCCATCGAGTTCTGAAAAGATACCCGTAGAAAAAATGTATTTATCCGCGATATGAGTCTTACGGTCGAACCGCGACTTGCGTATTCGCCCCCATACTACGAATATACAACTATTATAACGCATTTTTTCATTTTACGCAACAAAATGAAAGAAAGTTTTTTGCATTTCTTCGTTTTCTTTCCGCTATTTTTTACACAAATCCCCTATTTGCTTGAATATTATGTAATAGAAACACAAAACCGCAGGAACTTTTCCCACGTTGGAACAATTTACATACCCCTGCGGCGAAACACAGGAGGTTTTTTATGAATTGTTGTTTATCGGGTAACACCACCCTTTGGATTCTTATCGCGCTTATCGTACTCGGCTCGAAAGACGGATTTTTCTGCTCGAACGTTTTCAGCGGTTGCGGTTTGCCCATCTTAATCGCGCTTTTGTACTGTCTGTATAAAAACGGTACGTTGGCAGGCATTTTGACGCCCTCGTGCGGTTGCAGCTGCAACTGTAATTGCGGTTGCCGTTAAGGTTTCTCTTTTTCTCCTTTTTCTCTTTTTTCTCCTTTACCTTAAAAACGGAGTCGGGAATTGTTCTTCCCGACTCCGTTTTTTTATCTTTCGCTTTCCTCTAAAAAATAGTGCTGCAAGGCAATCAGTGTTTTTGCGTCCTTGATTTCCCCGCTTTTCAGCATTTCTTTTACGCGGGAAAGTTCTATCCATTCCACGTCCAAATATTCCCCCTCGTCCAAGCGTTGCTTCGCGTGCGCGCCCGCATACGCACGATATATATAAATCTTCTCGTTGGTATACCCCGGCGTGGGATAGACAACGTATAACAAAGTAAGGCTTGCCGCTTTTATCCCCGTTTCCTCTTCCAGCTCCCGAGCGGCGGCAAGCATGGGATTTTCCCCTGCGTTGAGCTTTCCTGCGGGAATTTCGTACACGCTTTCCCCGTACGCATAGCGGTATTGCCGAACGAACAGCACTTTCCCCTCCTCCACGTACAGAACGCACGCTCCGCCACTGTGTTCGATAATCTCCCGTTTACAGGGCGTGCCGTCGATAAGCTGTGCGTCGTCGCAGCGCAGGTTCAAAATTTTACCTTGATAAATATAATGTTTTTTTACCGTTTTTTCCATGTAATCGGACATAATAACCTCCGTTCTTTTTAACAAATTGAACAATTATTTGCGCTTTTGTTATCATTATAGCACAAATAAAATTTTTGGACAATGTTTTTTTGAGAAACATCTTGATTTTTTGGAAAATTTTATGTATAATATATCCACAAAACAGTTGGAGGTATTCTGTTATGAAATCAATGAAAATTTCTTTGGAGATGGCGCAAAGAGTGAAGGAATTCGTGAATATCACGCAAGACTACCCCTACGAAATTCTGCTGAAAAGCGGCAGATACGTTGTTGACGCCAAATCCATACTCGGCATTTTCTCGCTGGATTTATCGCAGCCTATTACGGTGGAAGCTTACAGCGACGATTGCGACGCTTTGATGCAACAGCTGAAAAAATTTGAAGCGTAAGGCTCGCTTTGCCTAACTTTTTACTTTTTCATGGCAAATCCCATGGGTTAGGCACGGCAATAGGCTTCCCGCTTGAAAAGGAGTTTTACAAATGCAAATACAAGGAGAAACGTCCGTTAACAAGCTGATTGTGCTGTTCGTCTTTGACAAGATGGAGAGCGCTCTTTCCGAGCGCATCATTTTGGAAATGTGCTGTGCGGTAAACGGCTGGCTTAACTACATGGATTGCAAGGAGCTGCTCCCCAGACTTTTAGAGGACGGTTTTTTGTGTCGAATCTCCTCTGCGGAAGAAGAACCCCTTTATACGATTACTACGGACGGGCGGGAAAGTCTGAACAATTTTTACATCAATATTCCAAAAAGCATTCGGGACGAAATTTCGGCGTTTGTCAAAAAGAACAGCGGAAAACTGAGAAACCGTCAAGAATGCAAATCCGATTATTATCAAAACGTGGACGGTACTTACACCGTCTATTTGAAAATTCTTGCTCCCGTGCAGCCCATGTTGGAGCTGCGTTTTGTCGTTCCCGACAAGAAAACGGCGCAAAATATCTATAAAAATTGGGAAAGCAAAGCGTCGGAGCTGTATTCGGCTATTTACGATACGCTTGTCGATTAAAATAACAGTTTGTGAGGTATTAAAATCATGTTTACTTATTCTACCAGAGGCACGTGCTCGCGCCAAATTTTATTTGACGTGGACGCGGAAAACAAAATGCATAACGTTCGGTTTATCGGCGGTTGCGGCGGCAATCTGCAAGGCATTGCCAGACTTGTGGAGGGTCAGGATATCGACTCTATCCAAAGTCTTTTAGCGGGAATCCGTTGCAAAGGCAACACGTCTTGCCCCGACCAGCTTTCCAAAGCCATAGGCGAATACAAAGCCAAGAAAAACGCAAGCGCAGACTAAGCCGAATCCCCTATAAGGGATTACGGCAACTAAATAAATCCGTGAACGGATTTGTTATATTCGCTAAAAGCGAGTGATATTGCCCTTCGGCAGTGCTATTCGCCTAACGGCGAGTTAAGGATTTTGAATATAATTTTGAAAAGCTCGACTTTTTTAAGCCGAGTTTTCTTTTTCCCTCTTAAAACTGCTTGATAAAAATTTTTATCTGTGTTATACTAACTATGCCAAACAAATCGAATATTTTTTAGAGTGATAATTTCTTTAAGGGGATATTCTATCTTCTTTTTGCGCATCCTAATCCAAATGAATTTGGTAAAAGCGCAAATTCCACGGGTTAGGACACAAAGGATTTATCCCTCTTCTGATTTCGATTTGTTTGGCGACAATCGGAGTTTGCGTTTTTCGGTGCGTTGACTTCGGTTGGCGCACTTTTTCTTATTTTACTATTTTATTATTTTTAGGAGGTTTTTCATGAAAAACAAAGTTACAAATGAAGAAGTTGGGCAGTTTATCGGCAAGATTGCCGAGGACATTCGTAGTGATATGGATTACGAATTTAGGGTAGCGCAAAGCCAAATGTGGATGGCAGAGAACGATTTGGTCGATTCGTTGACGGAAGAACAACACGAACTGTACAAGGCTTACAGCGACAAGAAAAACGAATTTTTCAAAATCGCAAAAGAGCTTTACACAAGAAAATTTTAATTGTACGTAAAAGC
>JAZOPT010000084.1:0-8002 GCA_045655725.1 Candidatus Scatosoma sp. | reverse complement strand
TTTTATACGCGGAAATCATACCGCCCATGGTAACGGGCATTCCGTGCGCGATATCCGTGTACGTTTTCGCTCCGCCCTCTTCCTCTTCCGTATAGGCGTTGAGCATGAAACAGTTAAACGTTCTGTCCTTAAAATAGGGCAAGAATTTCTCAAACGGATGTCCGCTGACGTAAACGCCGAGCACCGATTTTTCCTTGGACAATTTTTCCATGGTGTCGTATTCGGGAATGTTGGGGAAGTTGACCTCTATCGCCTGTTCTTCTAACACGCTTCCAAACAGGGAGATTTGCGCGCCCGCCTTTTGCTTATCCATGGCGTTTACGCGAGCAAACACCTCCTCATATACCGCCGCCACCTGCGCGCGATTTGCAAACGCATCGAACGCACCTGCATATATCAAGCTCTCCACGATACGTTTATTGACGTATTTTGCACAACGCATAACGAAATCGGAAAAATCTTTGAAAAGCCCGTTTTCGTTGCGTTCTTTAATAACCGCTTCTATCGCGTCCTGACCAACGCCGCGAAGCGCGCCCAAGCCGATACGCAGTCCGTTACCCTCCACGTAGAAAATCGCCTTGGATTTATTGATATCGGGCGGCAAAACGGCGATATTTTTTTCCTTCATGTACATAATGTACTTGGAAATTTCTTCTATTTTATCGATACGGTCGTTTAAGATACCCGCCAAAAATTCTTTGGGGTAAAAGGCTTTCAGATACGCCGTACGGTACGCCACCACCGCATACGCCGCCGCGTGCGACTTATTAAACGCATACGAAGCGAAGCTTTCCATATCCGCAAAAATCTTCGCCGCCACCTCGGCGGGAATCCCCAACGAAGCGCAGCCTGTAATCCCCTCGTCGGGCGCGCCGTAGATAAACTTATCCTTTTGCTCCATCAGCTCTTTTTTCTTTTTCTTCGCCATGGCACGGCGAACGAGGTCGGCTTGTCCAAGCGAATACCCCGCAAGCTGCTGGAATATTTGCATAACCTGCTCTTGGTAAATAATAACCCCGTACGAGTTTTTCAAAATGGGTTCAAGATAGGGCGTATCGTAAACGATATCGGCAGGATTGTGTTTGTTATGAATATATTTGGGAATGAAGTCCATAGGACCGGGACGGTACAGCGATATCCCTGCGATAAGGTCTTCCAAACAGTTGGGCTGCAAGTCTTTCATGAACTTTTTCATGCCGCCTTGTTCCAACTGGAACACCGCGTCCGTATCCCCGGACGAGATAAGCTCGTACGCTTCGGGAACGTCCACGCCTATCGCGTTGAAGTCGATGTCTATTCCCAAGCCCTCTTTGATATACGTGAGTGTGTTTTGGATATCCGTCAGCGTGGTAAGCGCAAGGAAGTCCATTTTCAGCATTCCCACCGCTTCCACTTCTTTCATGTCGAACTGCGTAACGATATCGTCGCCGTTACGCGCAAGCGGAACGTTATCCGAAAGCACTTTGTTACAGATAACTACGCCTGCCGCGTGTTCGGAAGTATTCTTGGGCATACCCTCCAACTTCAAGCCCATATCGATAACGCGACGGAGCTCGGGATTGGTTTCATACACCTCGATAAATTCGGGATTTCTCTTCTTTTTCTGTTCTTCTAGATTTTTTTCGATATCTTTGCGCTTGTCTTCGTCCAAATCGGGCGTTTCTAACTGCTTTTCTATTTTGGGTATTTTTCGACCAAGTAATTCGCCTATTGTCGATTTACCGTCCATCAGCTTTGCAACCTTATCCGTTTCCGAATACGGAATGCCCATTACGCGCCCCACGTCTTTGATAACAGCCCTAGAAGCAAGCGTACCGAACGTAACGATTTGCGCTACGTTTTCGGGGTGGTATTTCTCCCGCACGTATTCTATCGTTTCGATTCTGCGCTTGGTACAAAAGTCCACGTCGAAGTCGGGCATAGATACACGGTCGGGGTTGAGAAAGCGTTCAAAAATGAGGTCGTAACGGAGCGGATCTACGTCGGTGATACCGATAGAATACGCCACGATACTGCCTACGCCCGAACCACGCCCCGGTCCTACGGGAATGCCGTGCAAGCGCGACCAGTTGATATAATCCCATACGATAAGGAAGTAATCGGCAAAGCCCATTTTGATAATGATGCCAAGCTCGTATTCCACACGCGCTTTGATTTCGTCGGTGATATTGGCGTATCTGCCCGAAAGCCCTTTCCAAGTAAGGTTGGTAAGGTATTCAGGCGAGGTTGTGCCGTCGTCGGGCTTATACAAGGGAATCAGCGACGTGTCGCGGATAGGGTCGCCCTTGGGGGTTAAATCAAACACGGGCTCTTCTATCTTATCCGCAATGACGCGGGTGTTGGATATCGCCTCGGGAGCGTAATGGAACAGCTCTGCCATTTCGTCGCCCGATTTCATGTAAAATTCGTGCGTTTCAAACTTCATTTTCGGCGCGGCAAGCGTCGATTTCGTTTGGATACACAACAAAATTTCCTGTGCTTCCCAGTCCTCTTTTTCGATATAATGCACGTCGTTGGTGGCTACCAAGCCGATATTCAATTCTTTGGCAAGGCGCATCAAGTCGGGAATAATCTGCTTTTGTTCGGCAATGCCGTGGTCTTGCAGCTCGATATAAAAATCTTCCCCGAACACCTCTTTCATTTCCTGTGCGAACGCTTTCGCCGCCTCGTAATCGCCCTTTAACAAATGCTGCGGGATTCTGCCTGCCAAGCACGCGGAAAGGCAAATAACCCCCTCACTGTGCTGTTTGATGAGGTCGTAACTGATACGGGGCTTGCCGCCGTAATACCCGTCGATATAGGACAGGGAATCCAATTTTACAATATTTTTATACCCCGTTTTGTTTTTCGCCAACAACACGATATGCTCGTTTTTGATTCCGAACCGTTTATCCAAATGGTTATCCACAGCGTACAGCTCGCAGCCGATAATGTATTTTATCCCCTTTTTGACGCATTCCTCCGCAAAATATAAGGAGGCGTACATATTGCCGTGGTCGGTAATGGCACAGGCGTTGATATTATTTTTGACAAGATGATCGACAAGGTCGTCCACCTTTGCCGCTCCGTCCAACAGACTGTATTCCGTATGTAAATGTAAATGCACGAAATCCGTCATACCTTTCTTCTCCTTATTTTTTACAGTTCTTCCGATATTTCCATAAGCCGCCGCATACGGTGGTTTAAGCAGCTTTTGCTTGTTCCTAGCATATTTGCAAGCTCTTGCAAGGACATGGCGGGGTATTGCAAGCGTGTTTTCGCTAACGTGCGCAAATCTTCGCTGATATCCTTAAAATGCGTCTTTTCTTCTATTTTTCGTATCGCAACCACCTGCTTTACCGCCGCAATCGCCGATTTATCCGCATTGCCTGCCATGCAGTTTCGAGTTCGGTTATCACGGTTCGCCTCATCCCGCTTTTCTAAAAACGCTTCAAACTTTTTCAACGCGTTTTCCGCGCCGATGATAGACAGGAAATCGGAGATAATCTCCTTGCTTTTGATATATACCACGTACGTTTCCTTACGTTCTATCAAGCGGGCAAGCAATTCAAACGTTTCCAGCAGCGTGCAAAAATCCTGCGCCGTGCGCTTTTCGGAAAATACTATCTCCAAATGATACCCCGTTCCGCTTGTCGTTGCGGACGGAACGGTGCAGCTTCCGCCGCCCAAAAATGCGCCCTTGATATACGCGATTTTCCGTTCGTCCGTGTTGACGAGCGTTGCGGATATTCCCTCGCGGAACTCCGTTTTTCCACGTTTTAACAAACCCAACGCCGACAGCGTTTTTTCAGCTTCCGCTTTGGGGCATTGCAAAACCAGCTTGTCCCTGCCGCTCTTTTTGTCCATGGTGGCGTGCGTTACAAACAGCTCGCTGTCAAACGCTTCGGCAAACTGTTGCATGAAAAATTCCGCCACGTTTTCCGTTTCGCTGACAAGAAAAAAAGTAGGCGCGCCGTTTACTACTCCCAACGCGCCGCTTGTTCTCACAAACGCGGAAAGCCCCGCACGCTTCGCACCTACTGCGTCCCGCTGATCCGCCAAGCCACGATTAACTATTTCTTTTTTTATATCAGAAGTAAAGCTCATGTTCGCCTTGGTGGATTATAAGTGTTTTTTGAATTCCGTAAAACGGAAATTGGGGTGTCTGCCGTCGATATTGTCTATTCTGTCCATGGGGAATCCGATACGCGCAAGTTGCTCTTCCACCAGCTTGGTATCCCCTACTCGACTTGCCGAGTGTGCGTCCGAATCGATAATAAACCGCGCGGACGTCTTTTGCACGATATCGTTTAATTCGTCGTCCGAAAAATGTGTTTTTTTGGAGTTAAGCTCTAAATACGTACCGTAATCGGCGGCGCATTTTGCTACCTCTACCGCGTTGGCAGGGCAAAGATACCCCACGTGCGTTACCGCGTCTAACGGGTTGTTTTTGATAACGTTGATATACGCCGTGGTGTTGCGCTGAATTTGTTTCTCGGACGGCGTTTTTTTCATAAATTGCTGCGTTATCCAGTTTCCGAAGCCGTAGCCCCAACGCTCGCGCGTTTTGAGATACCGAACGTAGATATGGTGTCCGCAAAGATAAATATCAAAGTTTTGGTAATCATCGGGAGTAAGGTCTGCCACGCCCGAAATACTGCGAATATTCGCTTCCAAGCCCACAAGAACCTTTATGCCGTATTCCTTTTCCGCCGCCTTACATTCCGCGATATACGCAGGAACTTCCTTACGCCGTAAGCCGTACACGATATGCGAAAAACCGTGGTCGGATATTCCTATCGCCTGCAAGCCTAACTCTTTTGCGCGAGCCACGTTCTCCGCTACCGTATTTTCCCCGTGCGAATAGGGCGTATGCGTATGGTAATCTGCCGTTAAAATCACTTTCGCTTCTCCTTCCTACGTTATTGCCGTTGCTTATTCCAAATACCGTATTTCTTCTTCCAACTGTATTTTATATTGTGCAAAAACCGCGTTTTTTACTATCTTTATCAATGCTTTCACGTGCGCAGACTTCGCTTCGTTATCATTGAGAATAAAATTGGCGTGTTGCTGCGAAATTACCGCTCCGCCAACGCGGAAGCCTTTCAACCCTGCCCCCTCTATCAGCTTGCCCGCCATTTGATTTGGCGGATTTTTGAACACGCAACCCATGCTTTTACCTTTGGGTAAATGCTTGCGCCTTTGCGCATATTCCTCCCTTTGACGGAAAATCTCGTCTTCGCTTGCTTTATGCAAACAAAGTCTTGCAGCCAAAAGAACGTCTTGGTTTCGCATAAATACGCTGTTTTTATACGAGTATTGACATTCCGCTTGCGATAAGGAAAGGATATTCCCCTCCCGCAGAACGGTAACGCTTTGCACAATATCGGCTATATACGCTCCACTGACCCCTGCGTTCATGTACAGAGCGCCGCCAAGCGTACAGGGTATTCCCTCTAAAAATTCCGCACCGCTAAACCCTAAACGTTTACATTCGTTTAACAACGCCCCAGCAGCCGCGCCTGCTTCTACGTACAACCCGTTTTTTTCGGGCGTTTCGTATATACGCTTCATGCGCTTCGTTACGATAAACACTCTGCGAGAATATCCGTCGGGCGGCAATACGTTGCTCATATTCCCCACTACGTAATAGGGAATTTGCAAGCGTTGAAGCTCGAAGTTAAGCTGTGCCATTTCTTCTGTCGTTTGGGGATAAAACACCGCCCGCGCCGAGCCGCCGCAACCAATCGTACTATGCTTGGCTAGTGCAAAGGGTGTTTCGCTTTCGTATTTTTGCGTAAGGGATATTAGGTTAATAACGCTCAAATTTATCCAACTCCTATTATAACATATTTTTTTTTGTTTGGGAAGTATTTGAACAATCTTTCCGTGAAAAATTTCCCGATAGCTTCCGTTTATAAATATGAAATATTTTGCTTGGATATGAAAAAAGGACTCGAACGTTGCCGTTCAAGCCCTTTTAATAAGAGGAAATAATCTATGAGCGATTTCAAAAAATTTACTTTTCTTTACGCCTTATATCTTCTTTATGCCTTATACCTTACGCCTTGTATATTACGTTGCCGCCGCGAACGGTAAGCAAGACGTCGTATTTGTCGTTGAGTACGGTAAAGTCGGCACGCTTGCCCACCTTAATACTGCCCGCTTCGCTGTCAATTCCCAGCGTTTTTGCAGGATTGATGGTTGCGTAATCCACTGCCTGTGTGAACGGTACGCCCACTTTCGTTACGATATTTTCGATCGCACGGTTCATTCTCAATACGCTGCCTGCCAACGTGCCGTCCTCCAAACGAGCCTCACCGTTTTTAACGTACACCGTCTGACCGCCCAATTCGCTTACGCCGTCGGGGATTCCCTTTGCACGCATTGCGTCGGTAATAAGCGTCAGTTTATCTGCAGGCTTATTTTTCACCAACAGCTTCATAGCCGGTACGGAAACGTGAATGGTATCTGCAATCAATTCGCAGTTGAGCTCGTCCACAAGCATTGCGCTGCCTACCACACCGATTTCTCTATGGTGCAACGCCGTCTGCGCGTTATACGTGTGCGTAACGTCTTTTGCACCCGCTTCCACCGCTTTCACTACGTCCGCATACTTCGCGCCCGAATGACCGATAGAAGCCACGATTCCGTTTGCGGATAAATAGCGGATGAATTCGTCCGCGCCCTCTACTTCGGGGGCAAGCGATACAATCTTGATTGCGTTGCCGCTTGCTTCGTTATATTCATTGAATACCGCCACGTCGGGAGAAGCAACGTATTCCAAGGGCTGTGCGCCTTTATGCGCCGCCGCGATAAACGGACCTTCCAAGTGAATACCTACCACTCTTGCGCCCTCCGCGCTATCCGCTTCTCTATACGCTTTTACCGCTTGCATGGCTTTGGTGATATTTTCCTTGCTCTGCGTCATGGTGGTAACAAGGAAGGAGGTCGTACCCTCCGCCGCTACCGTCTTGGCAATGACGGCGATATCCTCTACCGTTCCGTCCATGCCGTCGCTGCCGCCCGCGCCGTGAATGTGTTGGTCGATAAATCCGGGCAACACAATCGCGTTTTCGGGAAGTGCGATTTCTTCCGCTTTGCTCTTTTTCGTAATTTTTCTTATTTTTTCGTCAAATTCCACCGTACACTTAACAAGGCCTTTGCCCTCTACGTACACGGTTGCGTTTTTGAAACACTTCATTTCTCGTTCTCCTTAGTTATTTGCGGGAAGGGAAGCCGCTGCGATACTCTGACCAACGCGTCTGTTGGTTTCATCGGGCAAGCCGATATCCAAACCTGCAAATTGAGGATATTCTTCGGCAAGAGTCTGTTTACACGTTGCCAAAATAATATCGCCGCCTTTGCCGCCCATTACTCTGCCGAGCAAAAGCATGTGCTTGATATCGTAGAATTTCGCATAGAAAGGAATGGTGTGTGCAAGATATACGCCAATGTCTTCGTAAATCTGCTGCGCAAGCGCATCGCCCTTGTCCATCATTGCCTGTACTTCTTTCAGCTTCTGCGCAGGGGTAAGACCGTCCGCAAACGTATGCCCGCCCGCTTCTGCAAGCTTGATAACCGCGTCTTGCGAGAAGTATTTACAGCCTACGCCGAAATCGCCGCTCCATTCGTCCTGCATTGCACCCTCGTTGAAATCTACGGGAGCGAACGCAAGCTCGGAAAGCCAGCCGTTGATACCGCCGTCCGTATTGATATAGCCTACCGCTTCACTCGTACCCATAGCGATACCCAACACGCCGTTATCGTTCAAGTCGATTGCGCCTGCAAGAGCGGTAACGTCGCCATCGTTGGCTACTTCCAAAGGAATTTCTTTACCGTATTCCTTGCTCATTTCTTTGGCTCCGTTGATATACATATTTTTTACGTAATCGCCGTATTGCTTTTTATCTACCTTGATAAACAGGGAAGCTACCATAATTTTGTTATCCACGTAAACGCCTGCGGACGATACGCCGATTGCATCTACCGTCGGCATCTTGGAAGCCGCCGTCTTCATCGC
>JAZOPT010000083.1:0-2112 GCA_045655725.1 Candidatus Scatosoma sp. | reverse complement strand
CTTACCGTCAATGGAAATTGCCATTCTACCCTTTCTATGGTTGACGACGATAGGCTCCGCATTGATACGCTCACGGGTGGCGCTGGTACCGTAGCGGACGTTGCCGAGCGCCATTTGACCAAGCCCTAATTCTTCTATCGTACGACGGGAAAATACCTCGTTGACGATGCCCGAATCCTTATGCGCATGGAAAAGTCCGTCATCGTTGACAACAATACCGCTGCTCGCCTGACCTCTATGCTGCAAGGAGTACAACCCGTAATACGTACTGGAAGCAACGTTTTCCGTCGTCGTACCAAAAACGCCGAATACTGCCATACTTATGCCTCCAAAGTTTGCAACGTTTCTTGCAACGCTTTATCGTCCGCGTTGATTTTTTCTTGCATAGCTTTTTTATACGCCACTAACTGCTTGTCTATTTCAGGGTATTTGATACCCAGCATTTGCAGAGCCAACAGACCCGCGTTTTCGCCGCCGTTCACCCCTACCGTCGCCACGGGAATTCCCGAGGGCATTTGCACGATAGAAAGCAAACTGTCAAGCCCTCCCATCATGTCCGTTTTCACGGGTAAACCGATAACAGGGAGCGTTGTAAACGCCGCAATTACGCCGCCCAAGTGCGCAGCTTTGCCTGCCGCGCAAATGAGAACTTCTATGCCGTTCTGTTTTGCTTTCGCCGCGTATTCATGTGCTTCTTCGGGTGTTCTATGCGCGGAAATAACGCGCACGTCCGTTTCCACTCCGAATTTTTTCAGCACCTTTACCGCAGGCTTTACCACGTCGAAATCCGACTTGCTACCCATTAAAATACCAACTTTTGCCATATATTATTTCTCCCGTAATGAAATGTTATTTTTGTGAAATGATACAAAACGTACGTCTATATAGACAATCAAAAAGGAGCGCAAATTTTTGCACTCCCTGTGTTTATATAGTGTTTTTCCGCAAAAAGGACGTAATTTTACCGAAAAAAGGCGTAACTTGCCCATAGCGAAGCCCGCGCGTTGTTTGCGCGTGCGCGGAAACCGCGTACAGTTCTCTTTTCCATTTCAAGTGCTTCATGGAGGTATCCCTTTTTGCCGTTTGTTACTCTGCGCCCTTTTCCCCTATATTTATTATAACAGACTTTTACAAAAAAGGCAAGCGTACAAAGAAGATTTTCTTGCCTTTTCTCCACAAATACGATATTTTTTTGCGTGATTACAGCTTGCATTTATTGAGGCGATATCCTCTACCTCCCCACCCTTTCTATCGTCTATTGCCTAACGCCCGTGATATGAATACAACGCAAACGCTGAAACCGCCAAGAAGTGAGCGGCCTATTAAAAGTGTCGTTGGTGTGCGCAGCCAAAAGCGGAACTTCACCCGAAAAACCCACCACGACAGGCGTGTGATAAAATCCGCTTTCGTTGCCGAACTGCACGAAATCACCTATTTCCAACCCCTCAACGTCCGTTTCCTGCGCGATAGGACCTTGACCGTTCCCTATGGGATTTTGAGCGTTACGAATAAGGAAAGTGTAAAAATACTCCACACCCGACCAAGCCGCCGCGCGGTTGTTTACGTTTTTATAATACCAACCGATATCGGGAGTAAAATTCATTTGCATTGCTCCTGCGAACAGGCACTGCGAAGCGAAGTTGGTACAATCCCCGCCAATCCCGTCGAAATTGTAATACACGGGATTGCGCCCGTACGCCCAACGGCGGGCATACGCCACCGCCGCTTCTTTATTATAAGCAAGTATTCTCATGGCGTTTTCCTCCTGTGCCATTATATGCATATAACCGCTGCAAGCGTGTAAAAACACACTCTGTTTTCTTGGAATTTCCGCTCAATTACAGACTTGAAAAATTTTTAGAAAATTTGCAAAAAAATGCGAGAAAAATGCTTGACAAATATTTTGAAATAGAGTATTATATACAGGCACTGTTTAAGTGCGGCGGCTTTTTGGCCCAATAGCTCAGTTGGTTAGAGCGCCAGCCTGTCACGCTGGAGGTCGACGGTTCGAGCCCGTTTTGGGTCGCCACAAATGCCTTGGTAGCTCAGTCGGTAGAGCAGCAGACTGAAAATCTGCCTGTCGGTGGTTCGATTCCGCCCCAAGGCACCACA
>JAZOPT010000082.1:0-17100 GCA_045655725.1 Candidatus Scatosoma sp. | reverse complement strand
TGCTACGTAGACGAGCGCATTCTTAAAGCATTTCATTTGTATTTTTCCTCGTTTGTATTTTTCCTTGCTTATTTGTTGGATGCAGGAAGGGATGCCGCCGCAATACTCTGCCCTACACGACGATTGTTTTCGTCGGGTAAGCCGATGTCTACAGACGCAAATTCGGGATATTCTTCCGCAATCACTTTCTTGCAGGTATCGAGAATAATATCGCCGCCTTTGCCTCCCATAACACGGCCAAGCAACAACATATGCTTGATATCGTAGAACTTCGCGTAGAAGGGAATGGTGTGCGCCAAGTATACGCCGATATCTTCGTAGATCTGCGCCGCCAAAGGCGAACCTTCGTCCATCATCTTCTGTACGACCTTCAATTTCTGCGCAGGGGTCAGCCCAGCCTCAAACTGATAGCCGCCAGCCTCTGCAAGTTTGATCACCGCATCCTGCGAGAAATACTTACAGCCTACGCCAAAGTCGCCCGACCATTCGTCCTGCATAGCCCCTTCGTTGAAATCAACGGGCGCAAATGCAAGCTCCGAAAGCCAACCGTTGATACCGCCCTGCGCGTTGATGTAGCCAACTGCCTCACTCGTACCCATGGCGATACCCAAAACGCAGTTATCGTCAAGGTCGATTGCGCCTGCAAGCGCCGTAACGTCGCCGTCGTTAGCAACTTCCAAGGGGATTTCCTTGCCGTATTCCTTGCTCATCTCGTTTGCAACGTTGATATACATATTCTTTACGTAATCGCCGTGCTTGGACTTGTCCACCTTGATAAAGAGGGATGCGACCATAATCTTGTTGTCGATATATACACCTGCGGAAGATACGCCGATGGTGTCTACCGTAGGCATCTTGGACGCCGCCGTCTTCATCGCCGTCAAAATTTCGTTATAGTGATAGGTGGGGTCTTCCGTAACCTTGGGATTCCATACCACTTCTTCGCTATATACCACTTCGCCGTCGATTACCGCGCTCACCTTTCTATCCGAGCCGCCTGCGTCAAAGCCGATACGGCAGCCGTTCAAATACCCGCCAACGCGCACGGAATTATTCTTCTGCGCGGGGATTTCGTTTTCTTCCAACCATTCCACTTCAAAGGGTCTTTCGTAAACGCCGCTCATGAAATCTACGTCGAATGCGCGAATCCCCTCCATGGTGTATGCCTTTTTCAAATATTCGTAAACGGATTTGCTGCCTGCAACGGAAATTTTGAATCCGCCAACTACCCACAAAATGGTTTTTGCCATACGTTCCGCAATACGGAAATTCAGCTTATCGTTTACGCCGTCGGGCAGAGCGTCATAGCTATACACGTAGTTATAGCCGCCGCTTCTCTCTGCAACCAGCGTTACCTTTACAGCGTTGCCGTTTGCTTTTACTACTGCGTCGTAATCGTTCAACGCTTTGATCATGGGATAAAAGTTCTTGTCCAAAACGGGCATTTTCATAATTGTATTTCCTCTTTTTGTTTTTCTTAAATTATAACACAGAATTTCAAAATGACAATAGAAAATCTTTCACTATTCTTTGGGATTCTTTCACAAACTTTTTTATGATAATATTCAAACAAAAAACGGAAGCGACTCCGCCTCCGTTCTTTTATCTTTTATTGGTTATATTCCTTTACGCTTTTGCTTCTTCCAACAAAGCGTTTACCGCCGCTTGCATTTGCGTTAGCTTGGCATTTGCCGTCGCTTCGTCCTTATCCTTGATAGAATAGTAAATTTTCAGTTTGGGTTCTGTGCCCGAAGGACGAACGCATACAAACGAACCGCCCTCTAATTCGTAATACACACAGTTGCATTTGGGGACATCCATATCCTCTACCGCTCCGCTTGCAAGCACCGTGCGCTTTGCCGAGCTATAATCGCGTATCGCCACCACTTTTACGTCCGCAATCTGCGCGGGCTTTTGCTTTTTCAAGCCATCTACTACGGCGTTCATTTCTTTCATGGCGTTCAAGCCTGAATACTGCACGGACACGTTTTTATCCAACACGTACCCGTATTTTGCGTAAATTTCCTGCAAGCGTTGGAACACCGTCTTGCCGATATACGTATAATAGCACACCATTTCCGCACAGAGCATAGAAGCAACCACCGCGTCCTTATCCCTTGCGTGCGTTCCGCGCAAATAGCCGCAGGATTCTTCAAAGCCGAAAATATACGTATGCTTGCCGTCCTTTTCCCACTGCTTGATTTTCTCGCCGATAAACTTAAAGCCTACGGGCGTTTCGTACAGCGATACGCCGAACTCGTCGCAAAGGGCTTTCGCCATACCCGTGGTAACGAACGACTTCACCACCGCCGCATTGTCGGGCATTGCGTTGTCCTCTTGCAATCTCGTTAAAATATAATCCAAAAGCAGAATGCCTACTTGGTTGCCCGAAAGCGCAACAAATTCCCCTTTTTCGTCTTTGAGCGCAACACCTAAACGGTCGGAATCAGGGTCTGTGCCGAACACCACGTCGGCGTTGATTTCGTTGGCAAGCGCAATACCCATAGAAAGCGTTTCCTTGAATTCAGGGTTAGGTACTTTTACCGTAGAGAACTCGGTATCCTTTTTCGTCTGCGCCTCCACCACAGTAGCGTTAATGCCCAATTTTTTGAGTATCGCCATAACGGGAACGTAACCGCTGCCGTGAACGGGCGTATAAACGAGCTTCAAGTTTTTACCGCACTTTTCCACCGCCTCTTTGGAGAGCGTTAAACGGGATAATTCTTCGATGTAATCTTTATCAAGCGTATCGGGAACGGGAACAATCAAGCTGCTGTCCATATCCGCTTCCACCGACAAATAATCGGTGATTTGGGAGATATATCCCACCACTTTTGCCGTGTCCTCAGGCGACATTTGCGCTCCGTCCTCGCCATAGACCTTATAGCCGTTATATTCCTTGGGGTTATGGCTTGCCGTAATCATAATGCCCGCGATCGTTTTCAAATACCGAACGGCGTAAGAGAGCATAGGCACGGGATGCACGTCGTCGAAAAGATATGCTTTAATGCCGTTCTTGGCTAAAACGCCCGCCGCCGCTTTGGCGAACTCCTCCGATTTTCTTCTCGTGTCGTAGGAAATGACAACGCCGCGCGACATTGCCGCCTCGCCAAGCGTTTTTATCCACGTAGCAAGCCCCTGCGTCGCGCGCATTACCGTATAGACGTTCATCATGTTTACGCCGTAGCCGATTACGCCGCGCATACCTGCCGTACCAAATTCTAATTCGCCGCCGAAGCGGTATTCCTTTTCTTTTTCATCGTTTGCCAAAGCTTGCAGTTCTTTTCTGCCCTCTTGACAAAGCGCGGGATTGTTTAACCATTTTTCATATTCGTTTTGATAGTTCATAACTTCCTCTTTTCTCCGTTTTTTTATATTGATTTTATGGATTGCTTATTTTACTTTTCTTCCGTTTCAAAAGCTGCGTTCTCCTTCGCTTCCACGGGAACGGTGGGGTCAAGAGCCGTTTCGTCGATATAATCAAAGAAATGCTCTCTATCGCCGAAATCGGGATTGCTGGCGATACGGTCGTACGTGATAAAGTACTTTTTGCCTTTCATGGTATAATAATTAACGTATTGCACGCAAATAAAGACGAAATACGATGCAGGAACGGTAACGAGCAGCGCACTCCCAAACGTGCACACCGCCGACACAACGTTGACAATAATGACGGCGTACACCGTTACGATATACGTGGCGAAAATTTTCGTTATCTGCTTTCTTTCCAATTTATTTTTGAACGTCAATGCGTCCCGAAGCCGTTTGTTATCCGTGGTCATACCGGGCAGCCAATGTCCTGTAAACGTCAGCTTTGCCGACTGCATGACAACAAGCAACGTAACGGATAAAAACAGACCTGCCAAAAGGTTCATGTTGGTAAGGAAGAACAGTATCAAACAGACGGTGATAAAGTCGTATAAAAACACAAGCGGAACGTACACCAGCGCATAACGGCTTGCCTTGCCCAAATTGGCTACGTAAGCGGTAAAAAACGGCGTTTCGGCATACGTACTCATTTTATCGTTCAACAGACTTCCCGTTGTGAAATAGCAAAGCGTTTCCGCAAATCGGCGCAAAAGATACACCACGATACACCCCACCGCCGTTAAGATGATGGCTGTCATTTTGGAAAGCACGTACTGTATCACTCCGTTGAGCGAGCCGTCCAAATGCAAAATGCTGTCCTTCGCCGCACTTAACGCCGTGGCGTCTGCCGCAAAAAACGCTTTCACAAACGTCTTTACGTCCGCTATCAACGTCTGCATTTGCGTACTGTTGACAATATCGATAAGCTCGGGTAAAATCATGGCGGTACAAAGCGCACCCGCAATAACGCTCACGATGATTTTATAGAGTAAAATTTTATATACGTTTTTGAAATTCTCCATCAGCAGTCTGAGGCTGTTTCGAAATAGCATATGCGGTGATTCCTCCGTTTCCTTTCTTTTGTGTATTTAGCCAATACAATATAATCTAAACTCGATTTTGAGTGGCGGATTGTATTACATTGACTATGTCAGCGTCTGTAATACTTTCTCAAATCGGCGCGTTCGATTTTATCCAAATCGAAATACGCTACCTCCATACGCACGCAAAATATCATCGTCAAAACGGCATAGATTGCCGTAGTCAGCAGTGTAAACCAAACGAAATTGATTGCAAACCAAGCGCACAGGCAAATGGCTGTTTCCGCCACGAACATGGAAAAAAGCTGACCTGCAACAATTTTCCATTTTACTTCTGACGTCAGTTGGTTGGTGTAATTTAACGCTTCGCTTGCTCGAAAGCCCGTAATCTGCATACACGGCAGCCACAAATAAATAACGCTGATACACAACAATAATACAATATGCATTCCCAAAAAGACGATACCTGCGCCGATATACGCCGCCACCGTTACCCCGATTCGGGATACGAAAAACAGCAACGCCGCCACAAGCAACGACCACAGCTCGTAAATACCGATAAGCAAAAAGCCGTAGCCGCAGGTGGGGATAAGATTGTCGTTTAATTTGGAAAAAATTCCGTTAAACGTCCGCTTGCCAATACGCATATGCTTTTCCATGAGTGCCATCATCAGCGATACGCACAGCAGCAAGGCAATGATACCGATAAATCCAAATAATATTGCTTTCCAAGACCCGAAATTCAATACGGACACCGCACGGAAAAGCTGTAAAAATTCCCAATTTGCGATATTTCCCGAAAAAAAGCTTTCCACCACTGCGTTTAAGGCTTTTTCGTCCGTGGAGAACGACAAAAACAACGCAGGGATTATCGCAAACGGCAAAAGATACAGTATATTTTTTAAGACGTATTTACCCGATTGTATCGTATATTTCATAGTATTTGTCCTCTTATAGCATTATACCACAAAAAATATTTACTGTAAAGCATTTTCCTAAAAAAACCAACCTCTTCAAGTAAATTTTGAAACGCTACCAAAGATTAGCCAATGCAATATAATCCGAACCCGATTTTGAGTGGCGGATTATATTGCATTGGCCAGATAAAAAAATCCCCTCCCTATCACGCCGTCGCAATAAGGAGGGAAACAAAATTTTCACCAAGCTTTATACAAGCTTCGTCAACGTATCCATGACGTAATCGCCAAATTCGTCGCAGGTTGCACCCGTATCACGACCTGTAATTACGTATTTTTTCTCTTCAAACGAACAAATATCCAATGCGCGCTCTAATTTATCCGCTCTGTCCTGCAAGCCGATATGCGAAAGCAACATAACGCAGGCGCGGAGCATGGAACAAGGGTCGGCATATTTACCTCTGCCCTCCGTAATCATACGGGGCGCGCTGCCGTGGATCGCCTCGAACATCGCGTATTTTTTACCGATATTGGCACAACCCGCCGTACCTACGCCGCCTTGGAATTCCGCCGCTTCGTCGGAAATAATATCGCCGTACAGGTTAGGCAAAAGCAACACCTGAAAATCACGGCGGCGTTTTTGATCCACCAGCTTCGCCGTCATGATATCGGCATACCATTCGTCCGTAACGATATCGGGATACATATCTCCTACCTTATGACAATCCTCCAAGAAGTTACCGTCCGTCGTTTTGATAACGTTGGCTTTGGTAACCAACGACACTCGCTTGAATCCGTTTTTATGCGCATAATCGTATGCAAGACGCGCAATTCTGTCCGAGCCTTGTTTGGTGGTAATCGTGAAATCGACGGCAAGGTCGTCCGTGATATTGAACCCCGACGAGCCTATCGCATAACCGCCCTCTGTATTTTCACGGAAAATTGTCCAATTTATCCCCTCTTCGGGTACTTTTACAGGTCGAATATTCGCGAACAAATCTAACGCCTTTCTCATTGCCACGTTTGCCGATTCAATGTTGGGCATACCGCTTCCCTTTTGCGGAGTCGTCGTCGGTCCTTTCAAAATGATATGGCAGGATTTGAGTTCCGCCATAACGTCGTCGGGAATGGCTTTGCCTTTGGCGATACGGTTTTCAATGGTCAAGCCCTCGATATCCTTAAATTCCACTTTGCCCGCCTTGACAAGGTCGGCAAGAATAAATTCCAATACCCGTCTTGCCTGTGCGGAAATGATAGGACCAATCCCGTCGCCGCCGCACACGCCTATTTTAATGGTATCCAAAGCCGCGTAATCGACAAAATCGCCCTGCGCTTTCATCATTTCTACACGCTCTAACTGTTCTTGCATCAGTTTTCTAAATTTTTCACACGCAACGTCAAGCTGCGCTGTACACGTTTCCTTTTCCATGTCTTCTCTCCGTTTCTTCGTGATTATTTCCGTTTATTTTTGATTTTTCGTATAGTTTAAGCAACCGCCCGCCAACAGCATTTCACGCTGTCTTGCAGACAAATTAAGGCAAAGCTTCGCCGTTGCACCGTTTGTCGTATTGACAAGCGTCGCGCTGTTTTCGCCTGCCACCGCCGCCGCGAAGCCCTTAATTTCCAATCCGTCGCCTTCGGCAAATTTATCATAATCGGCAGGGTTTTCCAACGTCATCGGCACGATACCGAAGTTGATGAGGTTTGCCACGTGGATACGTGCAAAGCTCTTTGCCACCACCGCTTTAATACCAAGATACAAGGGCACGAGCGCCGCGTGTTCTCTCGACGAGCCCTGACCGTAGTTCGCGCCGCCCAAAATAACGCCGCCGCCCTTTTTCTTCGCGCGTTCAGGGAAGTCTTTATCGCATACCGTAAAGCAGAACTCCGAAAGCTTCGGCACGTTAGAACGGTAAGGCAATACCTTTGTGCCCGCGGGCATGATATGATCGGTGGTGATATCGTCGCCAACCTTCAAAATCAGCTCGCAGCGCAAATCCTTTTCGGGCGCTTTGCCTACGGGAATAGGCTTAATATTCGGTCCGCGTTCTACCGTTACGCTATCCATTGCCTCTGCCGCTACGGGCATTTCAATAAGGTTATCGTTTATTTTGAACGCTTCGGGCATTTGAATTGTCGGCGCAACGCCCAAAGAGGTGGGGTCGGTAAACACGCCTGCAATCGCACTCGCCGCCGCCGTTTCAGGGGAAACAAGGTACACCTGTGCGTCCGCCGTTCCGCTGCGCGCAAGGAAGTTACGGTTGAACGTACGCAGACTCACGCCTGCCGATTGCGGAGAAAATCCCATACCGATACAAGGCCCGCAAGCGCATTCCAAAATTCTCGCGCCCGCGTTGATGAGGTCGGCAAGAGCACCGCATTCTGCCAGCATCGTATAAACCTGTTTCGAGCCGGGCGAAATGGACAAGCTTACGTTGGGGCTTACCGTTTTGCCCTTTAACATCGCCGCCACCGTCAACATATCCTGCATAGAAGAGTTGGTACAAGACCCGATACATACCTGATTGATAGGCATACCTGCAAGCTCGGCAACGGGCTTTACGTTATCAGGACTGTGCGGACAAGCCGCCAAAGGTTGCAACTTGCTTAAATCCACCGTATATTCCGCATCGTAAACGGCGTCTTTATCGGAAGAGAGTTCAACAAAATCGTTCCCTCTGCCCTCCGCTTCCAAAAAGGCTTTGGTTACCTCGTCGGACGGGAAAATAGAGCTTGTTGCGCCCAGTTCCGCGCCCATGTTAGTAATGGTGGCACGTTGCGGTACGGACAGAGTTTTCACTCCCTCGCCCGCGTATTCCACTATCGCGCCCACGCCGCCCTTTACGCCGAGAATGCGAAGCACCTCTAAGATGACGTCTTTTGCGCCCACGTAATCGGAAAGCTTGCCCGTAAGATTGATTTTTATCATTTTAGGCATGGTTATGTAATATGTTCCGCCGCCCATGGCAACGGCAACGTCCAAGCCGCCTGCGCCCATGCCCAGCATACCGATACCGCCCGCCGTAGGCGTATGGGAGTCAGAACCTATCAACGTTTTTCCCGGTTTGGAAAAACGCTCTAAATGCACTTGGTGGCAAATGCCGTTCCCAGGGCGGGAAAAGCGAATGCCGTGCTTTTTCGTTACCGTTTGAATATAACGGTGGTCGTCGGCGTTTTCAAAGCCTGCCTGTAAGGTGTTGTGGTCGATATACGCAACGGAAAGCTCCGTTTTTACTCTATCGATTCCCATGGCTTCAAACTGCAAATATGCCATCGTACCCGTTGCGTCCTGCGTAAGCGTTTGGTCGATTTTTAAGCCAATCTCCTTTCCCGCTACCATTTCCCCGCAAACGAGGTGATTTTTTATAATTTTTTGCGCTATCGTATAGCCCATATCCTCTCTCCTTTCTCTCTGACCTTTGCTTTTGTTTATTGCAATTCAAACCAGTTCAGCTTGCAACGGCCATCTTTAGACAAGGACAGGAACAGCTGTTCTAATTCCTCTTCGCCCATAACCGTCGTTCTGCCGTCTGCGTACAACGCGTCGATTTGCGTTTTCATTTCCTGTACAATCCAATCCTGCTTGGTTACTGCGCCGCCGTCTTTCATCTTGTGGTGCTTGTTAATCCAATACGCAATGCCCGCAAGACCCGAAGTATTGGAAATAGACACTTCCGCAGGTCGTTTCAATATCTTTTCCGTATCGAAAATATTATAAATTTCCGCGTCTTTCATCATTCCGTCCGCGTGTACGCCCGCACGAGTAAGGTTAAACGCACTGCCTACAAACGGAGTCATCGGCGGAATGTCGTAATCCAATTCTTTCTTGAAATATTCCCCGATATCCGTGATCGCCGTGGTGTCCATACCGTCCAACGTTCCGCGCATTGCCGCGTATTGCATTACCATCGCTTCCGTCGGCACGTTCCCCGTTCTCTCGCCGATACCAAGCAACGAACAGTTTACGCCGCTCGCGCCGTACAGCCATGCGCTTACCGCGTTGGCAACGCCCATGTAGAAGTCGTTATGACCGTGCCATTCCAACATTTCCGACGTAACGTCAGAATAGTGATGCAAACCGTAAACGATGCCGGGCACGCTGCGCGGCAAGGACGTTCCCGAAAACGGAATGCCGTAGCCCATCGTGTCGCACATACGTATTTTGACAGGTATCTTTGCCTCTTTGGAAAGCTCGATAAGAGCGTTTACAAACGGAACGACGAAGCCGTAGAAGTCCGCGCGCGTGATGTCCTCCAAATGACAACGGGGAGAAATTCCCGCCTCAAACGCTTGCTTTACAACGGACAAATAATGGTCGTACGCCTGCCGTCTTGTCATGTTCAATTTTTTGAAAATGTGATAATCGGAACAACTTACCAAAATACCCGTTTCCTTGATACCGATATCGTGCACCAAATTGAAATCTTCTTTCTTCGCGCGTATCCACGTGGTGATTTCGGGGAATTTATAGCCAAGCGCCATACACTGCTCTAACGCGTCTCTATCCTTTTTCGTATATACGAAAAATTCGCTTTGACGGATAATGCCTTTCGGACCGCCCAAGCGCGCTAACAGCTTGTATAAATCGACAATCTGCTTCGCCGTATAAGGCGCGCGCGACTGCTGACCGTCGCGGAACGTCGTGTCCGTTATCCACAACTCTCTCGGCGTGTTCATCGGCACGCGGCGGTGGTTGAACGGCACTTTCGGCACTTCGTCATACGGATATATATCACGGAATAAAAGCGGCTCGGCTACGTCCTGTAATTCGTATTTGTATTGATCCTGTTCCAACAGGTTACTCATGGGATTTAATTCTATCATATCTGTCTCCTCTTCGTTTTGTTTTTTCGATTATTGACCATTGTTTAATTTATTAAATCGATTATAGCGGATTTTTTTGCTTTTGTCAAGAGTTTGCAAGGTATATTTTGCTTTCTCTTTGAGAAAAGGAAAATTTTTTGCGGTTATAACGTAGGTGTTTCCGATTTTTCTCTATACGAAGGCAAGCTTGACTGCGTCAGCGTGATTCCCTCTATGCTTACGGAAGACTGTAGCCACACGCAAACGGCATAGACGTTATCCTCCGCAGAATTAGTCGGCGAAAAGCAAGTAAGCGTGCAATTTGTAAACGTACCGCCCTCCATGTCCAGTGCCAAGCCTGCGGACGGTTTGCTTTGCAATGCCGTAACGGAAAACGTCGCCGTGATTTGACAGTTTTCTATCCTTGCTTCACTACACGTTTTGCCGATTAACGCACAGTCGCTTGCCGTTGGCGCCCCGTAAATAGGCGTTGTGCCCGCAAACGTTACGTTTTCAAAGGTTACGTTACGGATAATGCCGTCCAAAACTCCGATAAAGTGTCTTGCCGTATTCCCTGCAATGCGAACGTTGGAAATTTTACAGCCGTTCCCCTCCAACACGCCCTCAAAACGGGCGATAACGCTATCTCTTTCTTCACTTTCACATATTTGCTGCACGTCTCCGTCTGCAAACAGAATATCGTTTGTCAAAATGTATCTGCCGTACGTTTCCACGGAAACAAAATCTTCCGCGTCGGAAATCTCTTTATACGCCGTGGCAATACACGTAACGTCGCCCATGAGCGGAGTTTGTGTAAACGACCACAAACAACGATACCCCGCCTCGGAGGGGCAAATAGGCATATCCTCTGCCGTCAATACGTAGCCCTTTTCGTACGTCTGCGAAAAAATCTCCTGCTCGTTATGACCGATAAAGTGCACCGTTACCTTATTCTCGCTCTCGTTCGGCGGTGTTTCATCGGGTGGTGTTTCATCTCCGTCATCGTCGTCATCACCGCCGCCCTCTTCGTCGCCCGTATCGTCATCACCTGTATCGCCGCCTGTTGATTCTTCTCCCGTTTCCTCTCCACTTTCTTCCGTGCCGTCCGTTTCGCTCGATTCTCCCGTTTCGGCATTAGAGGATTGCGCCTCAGAGTTCGTTCCGTCTAACGAATAAGGAATTGCACCGTGCATTTGCTTTTTACAAGCACAACAAAAAAGTGCGACAGAGCAAAATAAACACAGCACGGTTAATACTCTTATCGCTATCTTTTTCATGGGTGTACCTCGTTCTTTTGTGAAATAGTTAAGTCAATATAAACAATTAAAATGCGTCTTTGGAGATTTTACTCCAACGCTTGGCAATGAAGCGCAATTTCCAGGATAAGGGCAGCCACGCCGTCGTGATTCGCATGATTTTATTCCAAAACCCGGGAATGGCTTTGCGTTTATTTTTGCGCACTGCGCGCAGGGAATATTTTGCCACCCACTGCGGCGATTTTACCGCAAGCCGACCCCAAACGCCCTGACCTTTGATTTGCTGTCGGATATCCTCACGAGTTGGCATTGCTCCGGGTAAAATTGCCGTTACCGACACGTTTTTTCCTTTCATTTCCTCGCGCAGAGCGATAGAAAAGGAAGTGAGCGCGCCCTTGGTGGCACTGTACAAAGCAAAATACGGCATGGGGTATATTCCCGAAACGCTGGAAATATTGATAATTTCCAGCTTCCGCGCCTTGCGTTCTATTGCAAAACGGCACATATCCGCCGCCGCCTCGAAATTCACACGGCATTGAAAGGTCAGCTTCTCTTGCGTATATTGACAAAACGGCTTCTGCACGTCCGCTCCCGCCACGTTTACAAGCAGGGAAATAGCAGCGTTCCACGCCGCGATTTGCGCCGTCATCGCATACCTGCTCCCCTCGTTTGCCAAATCTGCCGCCAAAATACGCACCTCCAAATGCGCGTATTGTTCCTGCAATTCTTTCTGCAAAGCAAGCAGCTTTTCTTCACTTCTCCCCGTCAATATCAACGGTCGGTTTTGCTCCGCTAAAAGGTAAGCAAACGCTCTGCCCAAGCCGCCTGTCGCCCCTGTTATCAAGGCGTATTCCGTCGGTTGAGGGTGTGTGGTTGTGGTCTTATTTTCTTTGTCCATACGGCTTTAACTCCATAACGTATCCAAATCAAACCCAAACGCCTGCACCACTTCCACGTGCTCGGAAAGCGCGATGTCTTGCGGTTTGACAATCAAACCGCCGTTAGAATCCAAATCATAGCCCTGCGTTTTATACGTGTACCAAACCAAGTGCGCGCATTGCGACGTTTTCAACCCCTCGGGATTGTACTTTTTGGTAAATATCCCCGTGGTCATTTGATAGGGAATATCTTGCAGGTTCTCCTTTGCGTACTGCGCCGCCGCCGTGCGGATCTCCGCGTCCATTTTAGGGCGTAACACAAGGAAGTTGGCGAGGTCGGCAAAAGTATTTGCATGGCTTACGGCACTATTCACGCCCGGCGAAAGCGATTCCAATATCTGACCGCTTTTTCCGTTGACCACAATCGCCGCATGACCGTACCGCCACCAGGACACGCGCGTGGTTGCCGAAACCAAAATATCGCCGTCCTCCAAAACCGCAAGCGGCATTTCCGTTTCTATTTCCTCGATATACGTAAAAGGCGCGAAATGGTCGGCAGTGATTTGGTGTTCTGCAAAGAAAACTTCTTGCATATCCAACATTTTGCGCTGTCTGTTTGCCGCAAACAAACCGTCAACGCCTAATTTCGTCAAGCCCGTCTGACGGTATAACGTTTCGTAGTCCTCTTCCGTCAATTCCGTTTTACTAAGCAAGGGAGTGATATCCACTTTTTCATACGTTGGACGCCAATGCTCCCAATATTTTTCCGTGTACCAAGAACCCAGCTGCAATACGCCCAAAACAGAACACACAAACAACACTACCGATAACAAAATAATGGTTATCCGCAGCCATATTCTCTTTTTCTTTTTGTTCACGTTTGCCTTTGCCGACATATCACTTTTCCCTTTTTTTCGTCGTAGCTTATCCGTTATGCGTTTGTGTAATTTCTTGCGCCGAACAGAGTAGAACCCACCCGTATCATATTACTTCCCTCTTCTACGCAAAGAGCGTAATCGCCGCTCATACCCATAGAAAGGTGTTGCATTTGCGGATATTTTACCCGCAAAGTATCAAACAGTGTGCGCATTTTTTTTGCCAAGGAACGCAACGTAGCTTCATCGTCCGTATCGGGCAACATTGCCATTAAGCCCTGCACGTTTATACCGTCCATTCTCGAAAGTCTTTCCACCGTGCTTTCCGCCTCAGCGTATGCATACCCACCCTTCGTTTGCTCATCTCCGATATTGATTTGCACCAAAACGTTGGAAACAATACCCTTTTTCAGCGATTGTTTGGCGATTTCCTGCGCCAAATCGTCCCTATCGCAAGAATGAAACAACGAAACGCCGCCGACAAGATATTTTACTTTATTTGTCTGCAAATGACCGATAAAATGCCGTTCGCAAGGCAAAAGCAGCGCGTTTTTATCACGATATTCTTGCGCTTTATTTTCCGCAACGGCGTCCACGCCTGCCTGTATCGCCGCATTGATCGCTTCCGCCGATTGCATTTTCGTTGCCGCAACAAGAGTTACCCTCTCGCCAAACGGATTGCCTTTTTCTATCTGTTTTTTTATGTGTTTTACGTTATTTTGTATCTCGTTTATGTGCATTTTGCTGTCCTTTTTATGCGTTTTTTTGGCGTTTTCAAGGAATTTTTATTTTTTTTGAGATTATCCCCCTCTTTGCTTGCTTTTTCTTTCCGAACACGATATAATTAATTTAATAAATTATATCGATAGGGGCAATCAATTTTTTCTATGAATACCGAAGAATTAAAAACGTTTATTTTTTTATCGAAGGTGAAAAATTTCACTCTGGCTGCCGAGCAGTTGTTTATCGCGCAATCTACGGTTACCAACCGTATCAGCGAATTGGAAAAAGAAGTTGGCAAGCGGCTTTTCTCCCGCGGCTCTAAAACGGTTACGCTTACCGAGGCAGGCGAAATTTTCCTCCGCTATGCCGAGCGTATTTTGGAGCTGCAAGACACCTCCATTGAGGAGATGAACGCTCTTTCTTCCCACAGTCGTAAATTTTCTATCGGCGCGATCAACGCTACGTATGAAGTTTACGTCAAACCGCTTGTCGATGAATGCTTGAAAGACAATACCATTACTTCTATCAACGTGATGCTTGGGCATTCGTTGGATTTAATCCAGAATTTACAGGATAATATGCTGGATATGGTGTTCTCTGCCGTTCCGCTGAAACGCCAAGGCTACGCTTGCGACGTTTACGACGTGGACCGCGTTGCGCTGGTATGCGGCAAGGGTAAAAACGAATACGCAGACGGCGTTACCAAAGTGCAACTTTCCAAACTCCCCTATCTCATGTGCGATTTGACGTTGAGCGAGGCAGGCGTGTTTATCCGTAGTCTGTTCCCGAAAAATCATATTTTCCGTTTGGACGTGGATAATTCCTCCAAGCTTCTGCCCTATCTGGAAAACGGACTCGGTTATTCGTTTTTGCCGTACAAGCTTGTCAAGGATAAGCTGGAAGACGGTACGTTGGAAGAAGTGCAGTTGAAAGATTTCATCGCTCCCAAGGTTACCACTTATCTCATTTACCGACAAGGTTACGACGTATCGAGGTTTTTGGAAAATAAATTCGATTTACCGCAAAACGGATAACTCTAAAAAACTCTTAAACAGCTTTTCTCAAATTGTCCCGTGAAAGGGGCAATTTTTTTATCTTTTTTCCCTTTGGCTCGCTGAAATTAAAGTTCTGTTTCAAATCGAGAAGAAAAGCTTTTACTATTCAAATAGGACATTTCGCTGTTTTCCAAACAAAACGTCAAATTTTTGGCAACCAAGCATTGTCTTGTTAAATTTTTCGCTCTGTTTTTTGCGTTATCGCCGTATTTCATATCCCCCACAACAGGGCAGCCGATATGCGCCAAGTGCGCGCGGATTTGGTGCGTTTTACCCGTATGCAAAATAATTTGCACTTTGGCATATTCTTGGTTTTGCTCCAAAACCTGATATTCCGTTATGATACGCTCCGAGCCTTTTACGGGATTGTCATAAACCTTCACGGTGGAAGCTTGCGCGTCTTTACGCAAATATCCCTCTAACACGTCTTGTTGCTTTGGTAACCGACCAAAACAGAGTGCATGATACGTTTTTTGGATTTGGTGTTCTCGAAAGGCTTGTAATAACACTCTTTCTGCCGTATCGTTTTTTGCGAAAACCAAAAGTCCGCGGGTATTTCTATCCAACCGATGCAAAAATCGGCAATCGGGATTTTGTCGCAACAATGCCGAAAACACCGCCTCAGAATTGACGCCGCTTTCTTTATCCACCACCAAAACGTTTTCGTCCTCGTACACCAAGTAATACGCAGGTTTTGCCTCCTGTTTGGGCGTAAGATAATACGCAATTACGTCCCCTTTATGCAAGGCAACGTCCGTGCCTGTGCGTTTGCCGTTTACCTTGATTTCCTTATGCTTTAACAGGTACGACCAAAAAAACGATCCCTGTGCATAACGGTTTTCCGTAAACGATTTTAAGTTTTGCTCCTCGTCGCACGTAAGCTGTAACATTCGGCACTCCTTTTATCCTTTCTATTATATAGTTTTTTAGGCAAAAAGGCAAATGTTTTCATATATCCGCACGTAAAAAAACAGCTTATCCGAAGATAAGCTGCTTTTATTTTGTGTTTGTTTTCGATTATTCGAGAACTTCAACGATAGAACCGGAACCAACCGTTCTGCCGCCTTCACGGATAGCGAACTTAAGACCCTTTTCAAGAGCAACGGGTTTGATAAGTTCAACAGTCATGTCGATGTGGTCACCGGGCATAACCATTTCAACGCCTTCGGGAAGGTTGATCTTACCCGTAACGTCCGTCGTACGGATGAAGAATTGAGGTCTATAGTTGTTGAAGAATGCCGTATGACGGCCACCTTCGTCTTTCGTCAAAACGTAAACCTGAGCGGTGAACTTCGTACCCGTAGCAACCGTACCGGGTTTCGCAATAACTTGACCTTTCTGAATGTCCGTTCTGTTGATACCACGGAGCAACGCACCAACGTTATCACCAGCTTGTGCTTCGTCAAGAAGCTTGTGGAACATTTCAAGGCCCGTAAGCGTCGTACTCATGGGTTTGTCGATCAAACCAACGATTTCAGCGGGGTCACCAACGTGTGCAACACCTCTTTCGATACGACCGGTAGCAACCGTACCACGACCAGAAATGGTGAATACGTCTTCTACAGGAAGAAGGAAAGGCTTGTCTGCATCACGAGCAGGCGTAGGGATATAGCTGTCAACAGCATCCATAAGCTCAAGGATAGGAGCAACTGCGGGGTCAGCCATAATTTCGTCTGCGGATTTATCCGAGCTTGCAACTTCAAGCGCTTTCAAAGCGGAGCCACGGATAACGGGAATATCGTCGCCGGGGAAGTCGTAGGAAGAAAGGAGATCTCTGATATCCATTTCAACAAGTTCAAGAAGTTCTTCGTCATCTACAAGGTCGGTCTTGTTCATGAATACAACGATGTAGGGAACGCCTACCTGACGAGCAAGCAGGATGTGTTCACGCGTCTGGGGCATAGGACCGTCCGTAGCAGCACAAACAAGGATTGCACCGTCCATCTGTGCAGCACCGGTGATCATGTTTTTAACGTAGTCAGCGTGGCCCGGGCAGTCAACGTGTGCATAGTGACGAGCGTCCGTCTGATATTCTACGTGCGCGGTGTTGATTGTGATACCACGTGCTCTTTCTTCGGGAGCCTTATCGATTTCGTCGTATCTCATCTTCTCCGCACCGCCGCGAGCTGCCATTACCATCGTGATAGCTGCGGTCAAAGTCGTTTTACCGTGGTCAACGTGGCC
>JAZOPT010000081.1:0-2577 GCA_045655725.1 Candidatus Scatosoma sp. | reverse complement strand
TCCGTTGTGAAGAAGCTTGTTGCTTCTTTAAGCGGCGATGAAAAAACGGGTGCGGCAATCGTTTTGAAAGCCTTAGAAGAACCTATCCGTCAAATTGCGAAAAACGCAGGCTTGGACGGCTCGGTTATCGTAGATAAAGTTCTTGCTTCCAAGAAAGAAAACTTTGGCTTCGACGCTTTGAACAACAAATATTGCGATATGGTAGAATGCGGTATTATCGACCCTACCAAGGTTACCCGTTCCGTATTACAAAACGCAGCGTCCGTTGCTTCCACTCTGTTGACGACGGAAAGCATCGTAACGGATATCCCTACTCCTCCCGCTCCTGCTCCCGCAGGCGGTGATATGGGCGGTATGTACTAATTGGATTTTTCATAAACCTCCATTTATAAAAGCAAAGAACGGCTACGCAATACGTAGCCGTTCTTTCTTTATGTAAAAACTTTATATTCTATCCTCTTATTACACCATATTCTCTAACATCAACTTATCGGCAACAAGAGCAATAAATTCACTGTTGGTAGGCTTTTCCGTGCCCAGATAAATACGCGCACCAAAAATAGCGTTGATTGCATCAATTCTGCATCTATTCCAAGCTACTTCAATCGCATGACGAATGGCGCGTTCTACTTTGCTTGCCGTCGTTTCGTATTTCTTGGCAATAGAGGGATATAATTCTTTGGTTACACTGTTGATTATGTACGGACGTTCTACCGTCATTTTGATTCCCTCACGCAAATATCCGTAGCCTTTTATATGCGGCGGTATGCCGATAGAGATGAAAATCTCACTGATTTTCTCTTCCATTGTAATCGGTTTACGCTTGGTTACCGACGTTTCGTTTGCCGTAGTCGTTGTAATGCGCATCAATTCCCGAATACGCTCCACCGCCGTTTGTGTGGTAAAGGGTTTGATGAGATAATACGACGCACCCTCGTCCATCGCCTTTTGAATGAGCTCGTCATTGGGCAGACCCATAACCACCACTTTCACGTCTTTCCATGTTCTTTTTACCGTACGGATAACGCCAAAGCCGTCCGTTCCCTTCAAAAACATACCCACAATAACAAGATTGGGCTTTTGTCTTGAAATTTCCTGAATCCCCACGTCTCCGTCATCGCCACTATAAACAACCGAAAACTCGTTGCTCTCTTCTAACGCAATTTTTAATTGTTCTAATACTGCTGCGTTAGATTCCAGTAAAACCACAGAATTACTTTTCATAAGTATCCTCCTAATAAAATAATAATATTGTCTGCCACTTATCGGTAGCAAACAACATTATACTATATTATTTTATGAAAAGCAAGCAATTTTTCATTATTTATCAATAATATTTTGCAAATTCAAAAACATTTTACCTATTATTGTACAATAATGTCATATTTTGTCGATTTTTAGGAGTAAAAACTGGAAATTAGGTAGTTTCATCGATAAATTCGTCATAAGTAACTTGTCTATCGTACGTTTTTGTGCCGTTAATTTCAATGATACGGTTGGCAACGGTGTTCATCAATTCTTGGTCGTGCGAGGTAAGCAGCATACAACCGCGATAATTGCTTAATCCGTTATTCAATGCGGTAATCGATTCCAAATCGAGGTGGTTGGTAGGCTCGTCGAAGATAAGGAAATTGCTCCCCTCCAACATCATTTTCGCAAGCATACAGCGCACCTTTTCACCACCCGAAAGCACTTTGGCTTTTTTAAGAGCTTCTTCGCCCGAAAAGAGCATTCTGCCAAGCCAACCGCGCAAATATTCTTCGTAATGGTCGGAAGAGAACTGCGAAAGCCATTCTACAAGCGATAAATCACAACCCTCGAAAAACTCGTTATTATTTTGAGGGAAATAGGAAACGGAAATAGTCTTACCCCATTTCACCGTACCGCTATCGGGCTGTTCTTTGCCCGTCAAAATATCGTACAGCATGGTGAGTGTGGTACTTTTATCGCATACGATACCGATTTTCTCATCCCTTTGTACGGTAAAAGAAACGTCCTTAAAATACCCCTCTTTCGTTAAATTTTCCACCATTAAAATATCATGACCGATTTCTTTTTCAAACTTGAAATCGATATAAGGATATTTACGGAGCGACGGCTTGAAATCGTTGATAGTAAGCTTTTCAAGCTCTTTTTTTCTGGACGTTGCCTGACGGGATTTGGAAGCGTTTGCCGCGAAACGAGCGATAAATTCTTGTAATTCTTTGGCGCGTTGTTCCGCTTTTTTGTTTTGTTCCTTTTGCTGACGGGCAAGCAGTTGGCTCGTTTGATACCAGAAATCGTAGTTACCTACGTACATATTGATTTTACCGAAATCTACGTCGCAAATATTCGTACAAACCTTGTTCAAGAAATGGCGGTTGTGGGAAACGATGATAATGGTATTTTCAAAATCCATTAAATAGTTTTCCAGCCAACGCACCGTTTTAATATCCAAGTTATTGGTAGGCTCGTCCAAAAGCAATACGTCGGGGTCGCCGAATAACGCTTGCGCAAGCAAAACACGTACCTTTTGCTTAGCGTCCAAATCACTCATAAGCGCGTAATGCAGGCTTTCGTCGATATCAAGCGCGTTCA
>JAZOPT010000080.1:0-9330 GCA_045655725.1 Candidatus Scatosoma sp. | reverse complement strand
AATGTACCGTTGTCAATCGTTTCGAGATGGATTTTTTAGGACTGCTTTTTTCCTTTTAGATTACTATTTCATCATTATCCCCCTCCTTCTTCTTGATTTTGTGGTAATAAACAAGGCAGGTTTCCTGCTTGGTTTTTCGCTGACAGGCGAACGTCGATTTTTGCCGAAAACCGTGTTTGTTGCAAAAACCTTTACCTGCTTGGTTCAGTGAACTATTTTGCAACACTTATCCTAAAAACACTGAAAGCCTATAAAGAAATTTTTCTTCCTTATAGACTTTCTTTTATTCAGTTGTTTTTTTCGTTAATGCCGTTATACTTTTTATCGCTACTTCTAATCCTAACGGAAGCGAAGCTTTTTCTATCCATTCATTTCTAGTATGCCACTCTTTGCCCGTATACACCCCGATACAAAGCGCAGGTATACCAAGCGATAACGGTATATTGCAATCGGTGGAACTAAATTCTCTCTCTACTTCAAATCCCGTCGTTTCGCGAATAATATTTTCGCAAATTTTTGCCATTCGCTCAATTTTATCTAAATCCACTTTTCCCATACACGGTCTTTCGCCAATTCTCGTTACGCGTATATCCACCCCACGTTCTTTTGCGCTTGCAAAAATTTTATCGAACGCCTCTTCCATAATCTGCATACATTCAATACTACTCGAACGGTATTCGCAAAGCATCTTCGCGCTTTGTGCTATCGTGTTTACGGACGTTCCGCCTTCAATTATGCCTACATTATAACTCGTTTTTGCATTTTCGCGTTTGGGAATTTCAAGATCGTAGATTTGCGCAACGATTTGCGAAAGTTGAGCAATCGCGTTGGGATTGCCGAACGCCAAATAAGAGTGTCCGCCCACTGTTTTCACTTCAACTTCGTATCTGTGCGAGCCGACGCATCTATCCGCTATTTTATTAAGCGTGCTATCAAAGGAAAGGAATTGTCCTATTCTACCTGCGTAATCTTTAAAAATTTGTCTTGTGCCTTTCAAGTTCCCAAGCCCTTCTTCACAGGAATTGCACACAAACATAACGCCCTTTTCGGGTTTTACGTTCTTTTCTATCATATATTTTGCCGTTAAAAGCATTACCGCCAAGCTCGCCGTATCGTCGCCTACCCCAGGGCAATGTATCTTTTCTCCGTCGTCTTTATACGGCATTGGCTCGGTATCAGGAAACACCGTATCCGTGTGCGCGACTACGACCGTGTTTCGTTACTTTCTTCGCAGTTTATAGCAAACACTACGTTTAACGCTTCGTCGATATATACACCTTTTGCACCGTAGCGTTCAAGCCACGCCTTACAATATTCCGCCCGCTTATATTCAAAATGCGACGGTGCAGGGATTAAACAAAGTTCTTTGAGTGTTTGTAATAACAAATTTTGATTATTTTCTACGTATATTTTCAAATCTTTCATTTTTCATGTCATCGCATACGGATCAAGAATTTTTTCTAATCGCTCTTTTTCCATTAAACCGTAATGCAATATTAAATCCTTTATTCTTACGTTCTTTTTTAATGCTTCTTTGGCAAGCAATGAAAGCCTATAACGAAGTTTTTCTTCCTTATAGACTTTCTTTTTTAGTAGTTATTTATAAACCGCTTTTTTGTTTCTTAAACGTATTTATTCATTTTCTATCACGGCTTTGCGTATTTTGAAAATTCAGATTTTCAATCGTTAAGTTTTGCACGTTTTTTATTTCAATCTTTTGTTTTTCATTATCATCGCGCGGATAAATGGTAACGTTTTTAAAACACACGTCCTTGATTCGAAAATCCTTCTCATCAAACCCCCAAAGCAAAATAGGCGGGCGGCGTAGTTTTTCACGGTTACTCGGCGCGTAGGCACAACCCGTCATTCGCACGTTTTCATAGGAAAAATTTTCAAGCACCGTAAGCTCGCCCGCTTCTTCCCCGTCGTTATTGCATTCATACCCAGTCATCATACGGATATCCACGAAATCGCAATTTCGTATCCGCACATTCTTCACGTAGCCCCCGCGTTTTCTTGTTGTTTTCGTGTTACAGCCCGCAACGCCTTCCACAAAACAACAATCCCAAACGAACACGTTTTCAATTCCGCCCGAAAGCTCGCTGCCCATCGCCACACCGTTTTTGCCGTGGCAGTGAAACACGCGCACGTTTTTTGTTGGACGACCTATCAACTTTCCTTCTAGATTTTTACCCGACTTGATTGCAATTGCATCGTCGTGCGTCTTGAATTCCGTATTAAAAATCGTGCAATCTTCACTTGAATCGGGATTCCACCCGTCGCCATTCCAAACGCCTTCCGATTGAATCTTGCAATCATAAGTTAAAATATTGCGCGAATAAACCATATGCACGTTCCAAGACGCGCCGTAACCAAGTGTTACGTTGGAAAGTATCACGTTTTCACAATTATATATCGCAAGCAACCGTCCTCTCGTTCGCCCGGGAATAACGTTTTCCTTATTCCAATCTTCGCTTGCCTCTATCAATTCTTGACAATTCTCGCGCTCTTTATCAATCACGTTCCAACAAAGCGCAAAGCCACCGCCCCATATAATCCCACCGCCACGAATAATAAGGTTTTTTGTCGTATATCCCGCCGTATGATCGAGCGTGCCGATATTGAGCATCGCTCTATAACATTCTACTTCGCATCCTTCAAAACGACTTTTGCATTTAGGCAAATAATCTTCGGGTTTTTCTGAGCCTTTGAGCATTGCCCCTTCTTCTAAGTACAATTCCATATCGCTGTGTAAATTGAGCGCGCCCGTGAGATATATGCCTTTGGGGATATACACGGTTTCTCCAGCCTTGCAATCATCGATCGCGCGTTGCAGGGCTTGCGTGTTCAGCGTTTTTCCGTCGCATTTTACAAAGTAAGGCGCTTTGGTTACGTCGATACGCTTTCTTTTTTTATTCGTGCGCAATTTTTCGGCGTATAATACTTCCACTCCTTCGCCGTTCTCGCCCAAACGCTCCACTTGCACAAAATATTCCGTATCTGCGCGAAGCTCACGAAAAGTAAAATGTGTGTATTGCGTTTTCGCCACGCGTGTGTTACCACAAGACACGCGATAAAATATTCCGTCAGGAAACTCCCATTGCTTATCCCAATAGACTGTAATTTCGTCTTCGAAAATTGCCGAATTAATCATAATAACGCTCTAACCGTTCGAGTATTATACAATACTTTCAAACAACTCCTTAAACTTTTTGGCACTTTTCGCAAGTGCTTTCACGCCGTCGTATACGTTTTCCGCCGTGTAGGCATTGAAATACGTGGGCGCTTCCATTGTGAAATCCCCTTGATAGGAAATTTCTTTCAGCGCCTTTGCCACCGCTTGAAAATCAATTTTCATAGAAAACGGGATTTGATGTAAATCGCGGTGTTTATCGTTGTCGTGAATATGTAGTGCTTGCAACCTATTTTTAAGCGCGTGGATAAGCTCTACCGCGTTTGCCATATCCCCCATCATTTCCGCATGCCCAATATCCAAACACGCCACGAGAGCTTCGTCGTTTACTGCGTCCAAAACGGCGTTAAAGTTTTCCGCCGTCGCGCAAGCAGCAAAATCCGCTCTATCTTTTTCTTTGTTCCAAGCCCACATATTTTCCGTGGCGATTTTCACACCGTGTGCTTTTGAAAAGGGTAAAAGCCTGTTATACAGCTCTGCATTCCGCCACACGTTTTCTTCTATCGTCGCGTATGTGTCTGGATGGATTACACATATTTTCCCTCCAGCCTCCGCCGTACACTCGATCGCACGCAACAAATAATCGTACATGATCGGCTTACCGCTTGGAAAGGGTGCGTGCGATTGATTGCACACGATACCGTTATCCAATCCGATTTGCTTTAATCTTTTCGCAAACGCGAGATAGTTGCTTTCTTTGAGCGGATGCGGCGTATCGTAGGGAGCATTCGTATCCCAATTCCAACGACACATTGCAAACATAGAAAAGTCCCAAGCGTCAAAACCCGCTTTCGCTAAATATTCGATAGTTTTTTCTTCACCTATCAAAGACGCCACCGCGTCGATTTCCGTAGATATTCTCATTTTGAATTCTCTCTTTTATTATAGTACATATCCGCAATCATAATGTCCCCACAACTACAGCACTTAATATTACACTCATTGTAAATGATATTGTCTTTCTCATAAAAAACCTCCTTATTAATACTTTCCCCCGCCCCATTTGTAATTAGACTTCATTAAATTTTTATGCACTTCTTGGGGAACAACCGCATGGTCAAAGCAAAGATCGTCTCCTTTGCTTGTGTCGTGCAGATGAAATTCAACGGTATAGCCATAGCTATTGTCTAAATTAAAGAGACAGTCATTATCGAAAATCATTATCAACTCACCGTCTCTTTCGACTGCTTGCACCCCTCCACCATAATACTTTCTTGATTTCTCACACCCCAAAAGCTTATACGCACTTCGCCCGTTCATAAACTCAATAGAATAACCTGGCAACCCTGTCCAATAGTTATCCTCTTCTATATATCCTATTAGATGTTTATATTTTGTCGTGTACGTTCCGTATTCAGGCGAGTTTTCGTCTATTAAATTTTCCCATTCGTTTACATATTCAAGCTCCACCAAAAAATATTCAGGATCGTTATCATAAAAGGCGTATACGATATCCACGTTATAAGAAACAAGCTCACCGCTTGCTATTTCTTCTTCGAAACGTTCTTTCGTCCGTTCTTCTATTCTTGCAATATGCTCTTCAACCGTATATTCCGTTTTAAACTTAGAGTGCTTATACCCACCTTTACACCCTGAAAATAAACAAACTATGGAAAGCAATAACGCTAAAAACTTTTCCATAAAAGCACCTTTATTGTTTATATCTCTTTCTTAAAATAAGGTAATTTTTCGATCGGGGCGGGCACTTCCCGCTCCCCTTGCTCATAGATTTTTCCGTCCGTCATATCTCGCCATTTGCCCTGCGGGAACACAACTTTCCTACTCGTTGCGCCCTTTTCAAGCACGGGTGCAATCAAATAGTTCTCCCCAAGCATAAACTCGTCATTTATTTTTGCATAGCCTTGATTTGGATAATTATATTCTAAACTTCGAAGTATCGGCTCGCCCGTCTTTTCGGCTTGTTCTACCGCTTTTATGATTTCGTCTTGCATTTGTTCGTGCAACCTTGCCATATCCAAGCACAGCTTTGCATACGGGGCGGAAAGTTTTTTCCACGGCAACGCGGAAAACTGCATCATCGGGAACAGCGCCGAACACTGCGCCATTCTAACGAAAAGTTCTTCGTCCGCTTTGCCGTACACAAACGCCACCCAGCTTCCGCCGCCGACCATGTCGGGGCAAACGAACGGGTTGCCTATCAAACCTATAAAATTGCCTTGCGGAATAAGGCTCGCCAAACCGCCGAATCCCCAAGTATGCGACTTATCGCAAAGGCGTTGGATGACGGGCAAATGCCCTACGTTCCACGTGTTTTTATATTCGTGTAAACGGTATCGCATACCAAATTCCACCCAAGCTGCATTGAGTTCGTCCGTGGTGCGTATTTGATTTTCAAACGTGCGCCAACCATAGACCATAGGATCTTCGCCAACCCCGCTTTCTCTTGCCACCGAAAACGTATCGCAAGCGTTGATCGGTTGCCATGTATAATCTCCGCCGTCGAACTTAAAACCGTCCACGCCGTATTCGTTTGTGAGCGAGTCCAACTGCTTTTGCATATATTCGCGATCACCTGCTTGCGTAAAATCAAGCATTGCCGAATACCCGTTCCACCATTTATATATCGCCACACGACCGTCTTTCAAGCGCACCAAATGCCCTGTGTTGCACTCGACGCCTTTTTCTCGCGAAAGTTCTAAAAACTCATCGCTGTCAGGCGATATCCAAGGCGCAACCCAAAGCAGTACCTTAAAGCCCATATTATGTAGTTTATCAACCATCCCTTTGGGATCTTTGAATTTTTTGGTATTAAACCGCCATACGCCGTGGTCTTCCTGCCAGCCGTCATCGATAATCAAAATCCCGCGTTTGTAGCCGTTATCTAACAATCCTTGCGCATACGATAATATATTTTCTTCCGTTTGGTCTTTGACAAGCTCCATCCAAGTATTGAACTGCGGAAGCTTATAAAACTCGCGTGGAGTAGATACTTTTTCCTTAAAAGGAAAATGCGCCTTTCTTGCGTTTACGAACGCTTCGCGCAAAGTGTTTCCGTCAGCGTTTAGAAAGATTTCACTTTCACCGTCGCAGGTAATTTCGCCCTTTTCAAAGGTTGCTGTGAAACCTTTATCGCTCCAAATATACCTGCCCTTATCCGACACGAACAACGGCGCGGATTGAATTGTACTGCGTTTTTCAGCCAAACGAACGGTAATTTTTGTATCCTTATCAAAGGGCATATATTCGGAGAGAGCAATCGTACCGCCCCACCAATGCTCATTTTTCAACATCGTAATTTTCATTGTATATTTCTCCTTAAAATCACCGATCACAACGAAACGTTTTCCATAGAAACGTTCTCTAATGTTACGTTTTTCACGTTCTTACCCACTATGCCTTTTCGTTCGCCGTTCGTCAAAGGCAAAAGCCGCACGTTGCGGATCAGCACGTTTTTGATACCATTTCCTTCGCCGTCAAAGCCGTCGAAAAAAATCGGCGGAATCACTTTCGGCTCACCGCCGTTTACTTCAAATACGCCCAAAATTTGCAAATTTTCAAAACGCAAATCGGAAATTTTCGTGAGCACGCCCGCGCTTTCACCGTCGTTATTGAACCCGACCCGCGTGCGTATCGTTACGCTTGCGACCTTGCTATCCGTCACGCTTACGTTTTTTATGTAGCCGCCGCGCGCCGCCGTCGTTTTTAAATTAATCCCCCACGAGCTTAAAAATTCGCAATCCCAAACGTATACGCCTTCTACGCCACCGCTGATCTCACTACCGATCGCAAAATCGTTCTTGCCTCGGCAATCGAAAATAAACACGTTTTTCGTAGGTCTGTTGATAATATTTCCGTCAGGATTTTTTCCCGATTTTATCGCAATGGCATTGTCGTAAGTGTAAAATTCCGTATCGAACAATACGCAATTTTCCGAAGAGTCGGGATCCCAGCCGTCGCCATTCCAAACACTTTCCATTTTCACAGTACCGTCATCGTTATAAATGGTATCCGAAAGAATTTTACAGTCATACGTGATAATATCTCTAGAATAGACGAAATGCACGTTCCAAGACGCGCCGTAGCCGAGAGTCAAACCGCTTACGATCACGTTTTTGCAGTTGCTCATATTTAGCAAACGCCCCCGCGCACGTCCCGGAATCGTATCCGTTGTTTCACAGGTCTTCACGTACCCTGCATTCTGTGCCAAATACTCTTTCAACTCGGCTTTTTCCTTTTTTATGATCGCCGTCGCTAGCGGTAATCCCCCACCGAAAATCGTCCCCTTGCCCCGCACGATCACGTTCTCGCAATTATAGCCACCCGTGCTATCCAGCTCACCCATATTCAAAAGCGAACGGTAGCACGACATATTCATACCCTCGAAACGACTCTTGATCTTGGGCAAATAATCCTTCTCGTCCGTCGAACCACGCAAAATCGCGTTCTCACAAAGATACAGCTCCGTATCGCCATGCACATTCAGCGCGCCTGTTAAAAATTCTCCCGCAGGGATATACACCCTGTCCTTTTTCGTGCAATCGTCGAGTGCTCTTTGTATCGCCGCGGTATTCAAAGTCTTTCCGTCGCCAACGGCGTTATAAGGTTCTTTCGTGATATCCATACGTTTTTTCGCTTTTTGCGTGCGGAAAATATATTCGTTTTTGCCTTTCAATACGCCCCTTTCATATTTTTCCAATCGCACTTGGTATGCACGCGAAGAAAAAAGGTCAGAAAACGTGTAGTGCGTTTTCGTCGTTTCGCCGTGCAATTCACCGTCTAAATATAGTTTATACAATCTTGTAGCAGAAGGAATTGTTTCCTCCTGCCACCAAATCGTAATTTCGTCGTCAAAGATAATTTTATTCATCGCCATCGCTTTTAACTTTCCAATTTTTTTATCAAACGCCTACCCACTTGCACCGAAAAATCTAGTGCCTGTGGCATAAGCTCTATCGGCATTCTGCGGAAATAGTTTGTTACTTCATACGTGAAATCTCCGTTATAGCCGTGTGCTTTCAATGCCTGTATAACCTTTCGCCAAATGAAATATCCGCTGTGCGGAAGCAAATGGTTATCCGAATTGAGCTGATTGTCGTGTACGTGCAAGCACTTGACAATGCCTTTATCCAACTCCGCGATAAAATCATGCGGATAATACCCCGCAAAGGTCGTATGCCCGATGTCAAGGCATATTCCGAAATATTCTTCGTCCATACGATTTGCGATATCGTTAAGTTCTTCCGGTCTGCCAAGCACCGACCGGGTTATTTTCCGCGCACCGTCGTAGGCAAATACGTTTTCAATACCGATCTTGATACCAAACTTTTTGCAATACGGCTCGAAGGTTTTATAAAACTTCTCGTTGCAATTAACAATCCCCACAGGACGTTCTTCGTAAGGAGAAAGATTTTGCGGGTGTACAATGATATATTTTGCACCCATAATGGACGCGGAATGCATTGCCCGCACAACCTTGGCATACGTGGGATTACTTTCGTCCCAATTTTCGCCTTTCACGTTCGGCGCATGCGCTTGATTACATTCCATTCCGATTTGCTCCAAATGCGCGCGGAATTTCTTGGCATATTCCACGTAATCGTCCTGCAATGCCACTTCGCCAATGAGCGCTTGCGCACTTCGAAGATACGTATAGTCCAAGCAATCATAGCCCGCCTTTTTAAGTATCTCCGCACCCGCATAATCGCCGTATTTTTCCGCTATACAAAAAAATTCCGTTGCCAGTTTCATGTTATCCCCAAATCCTAATTCCACCGTTTTCGGCATAATGCCAATAGTTTCCGTCGCCCGTGGGCTGATTTTTAGAATAGAAATACCGCGTAGCATCTATTATCGGCGTATTTTCTTCTTTAAAGTCAATACCTGCCCAATTCGCTTGCTCTCCGCGATAAAAAACTTGGCGCAAGGCTTTGCATTTATAAAACGCCTTTTCGCCTACTTCTTTAAGACCTGTGCCCACGATTACGGTATCCATAAAATGGTTTTCATAAAACGCGTTTGCGTCTAATTTCACCACGCTGTCGCTCATCGTCAGCGTTTTAATTTTTGTGCACCAACCAAATGATTTATACCCTACTTCTTTAACTTTATTTCCAAGCGTTACCGAAGCAATGTTGCCGTTACTATAAAAGGCGTAAGTGTGAATTTTCGTCGTGTTT
>JAZOPT010000079.1:0-35240 GCA_045655725.1 Candidatus Scatosoma sp. | reverse complement strand
GGATATGTCCCCGTTTGCGGACGAACTGAAAAAATCGGGACTGAAAATGGCGAACAATTCGTTTGCGCTTCGTCCGTTCAGCGTAAAAATGTACCTTGCATACAAACAGCTTGTAAAAGAATACGGATATGACGCTATCGCCATTTCCTGTTGGCCTAAGTTCCAAGACGATTATAAATATTCCGTTTGTTCTACGATCGGTATGCTCAACGATGATAAAATCGTCGCTGCGTGCGAGGGGGATTTGATGAGCGCAATCAGCATGGTGGCGTTGCAGGAAATGAGCGACGAAAGCACTACGCTTATGGATTTTTCTGCATTCGACGAAGAGGACGATTCTATTTTGCTTTGGCATTGCGGGCCTGCCTCCAAGAAATTCTGTCAAAAGAACGGGTACAAAATCAGCCACAATTTCAGCGGTATGGCGCATGAAGAGGGGCTTGTTAACGGTACGGGAATCGTACGGGATATGGAATTCGATCCCGGAAAAGCAAGTGTGTTCCGTTTCAGCGGGGATATGGAAAGCTATATCAACGTAACGGGCGATTTTATCGGCAATACCAAGGAGTCTAATTGCGGTAGCCGCGGGTGGTTTAAGAATCTGAAATTAAACGGGAAGCCGATTGGCGCGTTGGATTTTACCAACACCATTTTGTCGGGCGGGTTTGAACACCACTACCCCGTGGCATGGGGCGATTGGTCGGACGAGATTGCGGAAATGAATAAGTGGCTGGGTATCAAGCCTGTAAAGAAAATACCTTATGAAAACTATTTACAAAATTCGGAGGACGAAGAATAATGCAAAATAAAATTACCATGACACAAATGATGACGGCAAGCAAAAAACTGATAGCGGGCGGAAAACGGTTTACACATATCGGCGTAGGACCTATGTCCCACAACTTATTGCGCGCGGCGTTAGAGCTTGCCAAAGAAAAGGATTTCCCTTTGATTTTAATCGCTAGCCGTAACCAAGTGGACAGCGATCGTTTCGGGGGCGGCTACGTTTGCGGTTTCGACCAAAAACGCTTTGTGGAAACGACGGCGAACATTGCCGATGAAATCGGCTTTGACGGATTGTGCTATTTTTGCCGCGACCACGGCGGGCCTTGGCAACGGGATAAGGAAAGAAACGATAAGCTGCCTGCCGACGAGGCAATGGAGATAGGGTTGCAGTCTTATTTCGACGATGCGGAATCGGGCTTTGATCTGCTTCATATCGACCCCACCAAAGACCCGCATTGCACAGGCGTAGTGCCTCTTTCCACCGTGTTGGAAAGAACGGTATATCTCATTGAAAGGATAGAAGCGGAAAGAAAGGTAAGAGGTTGGAAAGAACTTGCCTACGAGGTGGGCACGGAGGAAACGATGGGCGGGTTGATTTCCGCGGAAGCGTTTGAGGGGTTTATCAAGGAATTAAAGGCTATTTTGGACGAAAAGGGCTTGCCTATGCCTTTGTTTGTCGTAGGGCAAACGGGAACGCTTACCCGCCTTACCACCAACGTTGGGCAATACGACACGCCCACGGCTACCACTCTTTCGGATATCACGCATAAGTACGGCACGGGCTTGAAAGAGCATAACGGCGACTATCTTTCCAACGCCATATTGTTGGAACACCCCGTTATCGGTTTGGACGCTATGAACGTTGCGCCCGAATTCGGTTTGGTGGAAACGGAAGCGCTGTTAGAGCTTGCTACGGCGGAGGAAAAGTTTGTGGCGAAAGAAAAGCAAAGTAACATTCGCGCGATATTGGCTAAACACGCGGTAGAAGGTCAGCGTTGGCGTAAATGGATGGTAGGCGATAAGGGCAAATATTCGGTGGAAGAAATTATGAAAGACGCGGAGGACGTGAAGCTGATTACCTCTATGTGCGGACATTACACGTTGGAAGACGCGGAAGTGAAAGCGGCGGTGACAAAGCTCAACGAAAACACCGAAAAATTAGGACTTTCGCCCAAGACGTACGTCATCAAAAAAATTAAGGACAGTATCGACAGATACGTTTATTGCTTTGGTTTGTACGGTACGACAAGTGCAATCATCAATGCGGCAAAATAAGAAAAAACGGGAGCAAACACGCGCGTTTGCTCTCGAAAAGGATAAGTAAGGATAGATATGGAAAGAAAATTGCGGGTGGATTACACGAAGTTTACCAACTGCTTGCGGATAGCGATTGTGCCCGACGAATTGCAGGACGAACGCATTGCGGACGTGAAAAAATTCTGCTTAAAACACGGATTTTCTAACGTCATGCTGTTTTTCAATGCGGAAGAATACAACGTTGGGCATATCACGAAAACGGAACTTCGTCCTTGGCTTGACACCATTAAAAAAGCCAAACGCGTATTAGAACGCGCGGGCATTTCCGTCAGCTTAAATCCTTGGATGGAGCTGGGGCATTTGGCGCGCGGTCGCGAATTAAAGTGCGGTCAAACTTTCGTTACCATGGTGGATATGAACGGAGTGCAAAGCGAGTTGGTGGTGTGTCCTTGGGATGAAAATTGGCGTAAATATTATTTCGATATGCTTGGGTGGTATTTGACAGAGGTCAACCCCGACGTTTTGTGGATAGAGGACGATTTCCGCTTGCACAATCATTATCCGTTGGAGTTCGGCGGGTGTTTTTGCAAGCACCACATGGCGCGGTATAATGAAAAATTGGGCGCAAATTATACGCGAGAGCAACTTGTCGAAAAGTTGTTTGCCAAGGGCGGTTGTACGGCGGAACGCAAGGCGTGGTTAGACGTCAGTCGCGAAACGATTTTGGATATCGCCAAGCAGATAGGCGATTTTATCCGCGCTTTGGGCTTGAAAACGCGGGTGGGATTGATGTCGTCCATGCCCTCCGCGCATTGCATGGAGGCGCGGGATTGGATGGAGCTACATATCCGTTTGTCGGCGGGCGAGGAGCGTATCAATCGTATTCATTTGCCCTGCTATTTCGAACTGACGGGTAAGGATTACTTTCAGAAATTCAACGCCAACAGTATGGTGGTGCGTTCGTTTTTGTCGGAGGATACCTATATTTACCCCGAATTGGAAAACGGTGCGTTTAGTAATTTCATGAAAGACGGACGGTTTTTACAGTTCCAGCTGGAATCCGCCGCTCCGCTGTTAATTTCGGGTATGACGTACGACATTTTTGATTTTGTAGGCAACGGAACAATCGCAAGCTTTGGGTACGGAGAGGCGGTGAAAAACGTTTCGCCGTATCTGCAAGGCGTAATGGAACTTGGCTTAAAATTCAGTAGCTTGGACGGCGTAAAGGTAGTGATAGACGAAAAGGCGTGCTATTATCGGGAAATAGAAAACGGTTGGAAAGATTTGCGCAAATACGACGAGTTTGAGGCGGGCGCGTATCTTGGCGGATTGGGTATCAACTATGCCTATACAAAAGAGAAAGCATTGCGCGGAGAAACGGTGTTCTTGATGGGGACGGGGGTAAACCTGTTTACGGACGTTCAAATAGAAGCGTTGTTTGCGGATAATTACGTTATTTTGGACGGAAGTGCCGTTTTGAAACTGAAAGCGCGCGGCTTACTGCGTTTGATAGGAGCAACGGAGGCGACGCGCTATCCCGTGGGCTGTAACACGCAGGCGTACGAGCAGGCGGTGGACGGCTACACTGTGCAGGGCAAAACACATTACCGCGCAAGCTGTTTTGAAAAAGCAGGCGATTACGTTTCGGTGCAATATGCGGAGGAGGTCGCAAAAAAAATGCGCGTTTTGACGGAGATATACAACAACCGTCGGGAATATTTCGGTGTGGGCGCGGTACTTGGCGAACGCTTTGCCGTTCTTCCGTTTGACGTTACCAATCCCGACGAAACGTTCGAAAGATATAATCCGCTCCGTCGGGAAAATATGTATTCGTTTGTAAGGGAGTTCAGAAAGGGATACGTACTGACGGATGTGTGCGCGATAAACCCGTACGTTTACCGTAGGGAAAAGGATAGCGTGGCAATTATTGTCAATGCGACGGTAAACGAGTATAAAAAACTTACGTTTTTCACGGATATCCCGTTTGAAAAGATGTTTGCCGTGGATAGAAAGGGCAAGCTAACGCAAAAAACGTTTACGCGCGAGGGGGAAAGGGTAACGGTAAATATGCCGATAGAATATCTCTCCACGGCAACGCTGGTACTTGCGTAAAGACAATTTCTTATTTTAAATAAAAAGGAAACAGGCTTCGGTGAAAAATCGGAGCTTGTTTTTTATATAAATGTCAAAAAATTGCAGGTGTTGTAAAAAACAGTCCATTGCAAAAAAACAGTGGTGAAGTTATAATAGGATTAGACAAAAAAGTAGCACACCACGGGTTGTGCGCAAGAGGTGTTAGAGTGAAAAAATCGTTTTCCATAATTATAGAACAAAATGAATATTGGTGGGGTGGCGCGGTAATAGACGGTGGCAAAATGCCCCTGTCGCAAGAAAGCGAATATACCTTGGATAACCGTATCAACGGTACGTATAACCAAGTAAACGGTCTGTTTACAAGCACGCACGGCAGGTACGTTTACGTTGGCGGAGAGTTTTATTTACAAGTGAAAGACGGTGTACTGTCCTTTACGGAAGTGGAGGGTGAATGGGACGCAGCGGAGGGCTTTGGCACGCTTCGCGGCGCATATAAAGCGGCGTTTGAAAAGCATTGCTCCCGCCGCCGTGATATCCCTGCCGAGCTGTTATTAAAGCCGCAGTATTGTACGTGGATGGAATGCCTGAAAGATTCCTCGCAGGAAAAGGTGATTGCCTATGCGCAAGGAATATTAGACGCAGGCTTACCTGCGGGCGTACTTATTTTGGACGACGGTTGGAGCTACGATTACGGCGATTGGCGGTTTGATAAATCGCGTTTTCCCGACCCCAAACAAATGATGGACGATTTACACGCACTCGGCTTTACCGTGATGATATGGATATGCCCTTTTGTCAATGAAACAGCTCAAGATTTTATTCTGTTAAAGGAACAAAACGCCATGGTGCGCGAAGCAGACGGCAGAGTGGCGATACGCGAGTGGTGGAACGGGTTCAGCGGCGTATTGGATTTGACAAACCCTGCGGCGCAGTCGTATTTTAAGGGTGTTTTAGGCGATATTTTGGCGTTAGGAGCAGACGGATTCAAGTTTGACGCAGGCGATGCGTTTTACTATTGCTACGACGATATAACGTACGCGCCCACCACGCCCAACGGGCAAAGTATTTTGTGGGCGGAGCTTGCGGCGGAATATGCGTATTCGGAGCTTCGTGCGTGCGTTGCGCTTGGCGGGGAAGCGGTAATACAACGGCTTTGCGATAAGCGCAGCGATTGGAGCGAACGGCAGGGCATAGGCTCTTTGATACCCGATATGTTACAAGCGGGTATGAGCGGTTATATCTACTGCTGTGCGGACATGATAGGCGGCGGTCAGGGCAATCCGAATAACCGTATCGATTATCAAAAGGAAGAGGAATTTTTATCCCGTTCTTGCGAATGTGCGGCGTTATTGCCGTGTATGCAATTTTCCTATGCGTTATGGCGGGAGGGGACGACGTCCGCAACGCGCGAGGCGGTAAAAAAATACGCCAATTTACGCGTGGAAATGTCGGAGTATTTCACAAAAACGCTACAACAATGCGAAGCTACCGGCGAGCCTATCGTACAGCCCTTGGAATACGCTTTTCCCAACCAAGGCTTTGCCAAGGTAAATAACGTGTTTATGCTGGGGGAAAAGTATTTGGTTGCGCCCGTTGTCAAAAAGGGAGTGCGCACCGTTACGCTGACGTTGCCAAAAGGGTCGCAATGGCGTTACGTTCCCGACGGTACAACGTATGCAGGGGGCGAGGAGGTAACGGTAGCAGCAGACGTTGCAGTATTGCCCTATTTTGAGAAAATAAAATCGTAACGGTAATAGGTGGGGGCAGTTATGGAAAAGAAGTTTACGGTGGCAATCATCGGTTGCGGGTCGCGCGGGATGTACGCTTACGGGCGTACGATGGTAAATATGCCTGATAAATGGAAAATCGTCGCGTTATGCGATTGCGATAAAGAAAAGCTTGTTTTGGCAGGCGATCGCTTTGGGGTAGAGGAAAGCCAACGCTTTTCGGCGGAAACGGAATTTTTCACGCAAAAGCGTGCAGACGTGCTGGTCATCGCCACGCAAGACAGAGACCACGTCAGAATGTGTATTCAAGCGTTACAGCTTGGATATTCGGTGCTGTTGGAAAAGCCCATTTCTCCTATAAAAGAGGAGTTGGACACGTTATTGGAAGCACAAAAGAAGTACGGCGGCGCGGTGGTGGTTTGCCACGTGTTGCGTTATGCGCCTGCATTCGTGAAATGTAAAGAGGTACTTGAAAGCGGCGAGCTTGGCAAGCTGATTAAAATAGAAACGATAGAACAGGTTGGCTATTGGCACCAAGCGCACAGCTTTGTCCGCGGGAATTGGCGGAACGATAACGACACCTCGCCTATGATTATGGCAAAATGTTGCCACGATTTGGATTTACTGCAATATTACGCGGGGGCAAAAGGCAAAACGGTGTATTCGTCGGGCGAGCTTTCCTATTTTAACGCAAAAAATAAACCTGACGGCGCAGCCGACAGGTGTGCAGATTGCAAATACATAAACGATTGTCCGTACAGTGCGGAAAACTGTTACGTAACCAACTGGAAAAAGGTGGGTTGTCCCGAAAATACGTGGCCGTATAACGTTATCCAACCGCAAACGCCACATACGGAAGAGGTGCTCCGTCAAGCGTACCAAAACGGACCTTACGGACGCTGCGTCTTTGCTTGCGATAATAACGTGGTGGATAATCAGTCTGTTTCCATTCTGTTTGAAAACGGAGTGCGCGCAGATCTCACCATGACGGCGTTTACACAGGAAATGGGGCGTAGAACCACCTTCCATTGCGCGTTTGGCGAGCTGCACTTGAAAGAGGACGAGGGAGTGGTAGAGATTCAGCCGTTCGGTAAAGAAAAACGGGTAATGAAAACTTCGGAAATCATTGCGGAAGCAATGAAAGATTCCTTTGGACACGGCGGCGGCGATTACGGAATTGTCAATGCCTTATACCGTGCAATTACCGTAGGCGAAGAGGCGGGTACTTCCTTGGAAAATTCGGTGGAAAGCCACCTACTTGCCTTGGCGGCGGAGCGTTCGCGCAAGACGGGCGAGGTTGTGAAAGTGCATTAACTCCGCCTTTTGACGTTACGGCTTTGGCGTTACGGTTTTGCGTAGGGCGGTTCTCCGTCCAGCTTGCTGGTTTGCAGCTTTTTAACGTGTTCACGCGGGGCGCAGTTGTTCAGCTTTTTGAATACCTTGGAAAAATAATAGGGATCGGAGAAGCCCACGGCAACGGCAATTTCGCAAATAACGCTTTGCCCCTCGTCCATAAGAGCAACCGCCGCAGCCAAACGCACTTTTGTAACGTAATCGGTAAAATTGATGTCTAATTCCGAGCGGAATAGACGGGATAAATACGCCTCGTTGATATTCAGCTTTGCCGCTACCAGCCTCAAGCTTAAATGGGGGTCGGAATAATTTTTGCGGATATATTCCATGGCTTTTTTGGTGTAGCTTTGCGTGCTTTGTTTCACGGCATGGCGAAACGTTTTTTTTCGTATCAGCTCGCAGTAAATTTGCAAAAGATGCGAAAGCGCGATAGAATCGGTGTTGTCGGGGTCGTTTTGACAGGACACGATATTGGAAAGAAACAGCTTTTCCAAGTTTTTGTAAGATTCTCCTGCGTTGGCAATAGGAGTTTCCGTGGTGAACCCCATACGCGCAAGAAATTCCTCGGCTCGCAAGCCGTAAAAATCAATCCAATAATATTTCCACGGATACCGTTTGTTGGGAGTGTAAGTAATATCCTCATTGGGAAACAGAGCAAAAAGCTGACCTTTTTTCAGATGATACGTGCGCTCGCCAAACTGATAATCGCCTTGCCCGGATACAATCAAATGTAAAGAATATCTCGCGTGTATGCGCGCCTTGAATCGCGGGTCGTTTTTAGGCGTGTTGCTGGAAAGCTGATGATACCCCGCGCCGCAGATGACAATATCTGAAAATAACGAGGCGGCGGGAAAGTGAATTGTGGTGATCCGTTCCATTGTATATTCCCCTTAACAAGGCAATTTTTACCTTGATAGTTTCATTATAAAAAAATTTTTAATCAAAGTCAAGCAAATTTGTTATATCAAATTTTTACGGGTTTATGTAAAAAATATCCATCCTCCAAATGTCAAAATTTTGCAGGTATAACAAAAATCAGTCTATGGAAATGGCCAAAAAAGTGTGATATAATAAAAAGCGACAATAGGAGAGCATGCGCTAAGAACGTGTGTAAAAGTCAAAAATGCACGGGTATACCCGTATTTGTTTGTATTGACACAAACAAATAAAAAACAATTATCCAAAGAGAGGTGCAAGCATGGAAGTAACGCCTGCAAAGAAAAAGAGGGATTGGGGAAAAACGATATTTTTATGCGTGATTTTATCCGTTCCTATTTCCAATTTTCTTATTTTTTGGTTATACGTCAATTTTGATTCTATCTTAATGGCGTTTCAATACCGTGAAGGTAAGGAAATTGTATGGGGAATGGAGAATTTCTCCCGTTTATGGAAGGATATGACGTCGGAATATTCCACGTTTTGGTCGGCGTTTAGAAATACGATGCTGTATTTTGGAGCGAACCTGTTGGTTACGTTGCCCATTTCGCTTATCCTTTGTTATTTCTTTTTTAAGAAGATTACAGGTTATAAAGCGTTTCGGTTTATTTTCTATCTGCCCTCTATCTTATCGGCAAGCGCGTTGGTCGTTATTTTTCGATACATGATCGCCATGAACGGCATTTTGGGAACGTTATACGAAGCGGCGGGGAAAGAACCTATTTCTTTGCTTACCTCTCCCGACCATGCAAATTGGGTTATTTTGTTTTATACCGTTATGTATTCATTCGGCGGCAATATCATTTTGCTTGGCGGAGCGATGAATCATATCGACGCAAGTATCTTGGAAGCGGCAGAGCTGGACGGCTGTAATATGCCGACGGAAATGTTCCAGATAGTTATTCCGCTTATCTGGCCCACGCTTTCGACGCTGATTGTGTTTGCGTTTGTGGGAATGCTCGGCTCGTCAGGCCCGTTGCTGTTGTTTGTAGAACAGGGCGCAGAGGGGTTAAACTGTAACACGCTTTCCTATTGGATATATACGCAGGTGTATTACGGCGGAGAATATTATTATCCCTCGGCAATCGGTTTGGTGATGACGGCGGTTGGCTTACCCATTGCATTGGGCATAAAGAAGCTTCTTGGCAATGCCATGGAAGCAGTGGAAATGTAAGGGGGATAAGAGTATGGCAAGCAAAAGAACAAGAAATCAAAAAATCGCATTTGCTGTGGTATTCGTCATCTTCGTACTGTATTCGCTTTACATCATTTTACCGTTGGTGTTTGCGTTTAACGCTTCCCTCAAAGCAAGCGGACCTGCGTTTAACAAGGATATGGTAGGGTTGGCGTTCAAAAACAAGGGCGAACCTAAATTTATAAACTATCTTACGGCTTTTCAGGAATTGGAATTAAAAAAGGTGGATTTCTTCGGTATGACCTTAAATTCCATTATCTATGCAGGCGGCTCTACGCTTATGGGCATTATGTCCTCTACGTTTTTGGCGTACGCGGTATCTAAATACGATTTCAAATTAAAAAATTTCCTGTATTCGTTGGCGTTGTTCGTGATGATTATTCCCATTTACGGTGCGCTTCCCGCAAACTATCGGTTGTTGAAGCAGATAAACTTTACGGGTTCTTGGCTGTATTTACTTGCGACGGCGAGCGGGTTTGGCTTTAACTTCATCGTTATCCATTCCTTTTTTGAGGGTGTGTCCAGAGAATACGCCGAAGCGGCGTTTATCGACGGGGCGGGGCATTTCAGAGTGTTCTTTACCATTATGTTGCCCATGGCGATGCCCTCCATTACGGCAATCATCGTTACGGCGTTTATCGGCGGTTGGAACGATTACATGACGCCGCTGATGTATTTCAGTAATTTGCCCACGCTCTCCTCGGGGCTTTGGGCGTATCTGGAAAAGATAACCTATACTGCAAACGAGCCTATTTATTTCGCGGGCGTATTGATATCCCTTATCCCCGTGGTAACGCTGTTCTTGTGTTTCCAAAACACTGTAATGCAAAAGGTATATGCGGGCGGCTTGAAAGGCTAAAAAGCGAAAAGGGCGAAACAGAGAAAAAATTATAAAAAATAAAAGAATAAATTAACGGAAGGTGGATTATGAAAACGAAAAAGATTATGGCAACAGTTTTAGCAGGTACGCTTACTGCGTCGCTTGCCGTAGGTGCGGTAGGTTGTAATTCGTCCAAGGACGCATTGCAGATTTCCGTGGTAAACGTAGGTTACGGCGTAGAATGGTTGCACAAGCTGGCAGAGGGCTACAACAGCCACAACCCCGACGTGGAGATTGATATAGACGACAGCTATTACGGCGGTATCGACAAGCAGTTTGTCGATCAGGTTTTGTCGGGCGAAACGGACACCGATATTTATTTCTCCCGCAACGCTATGTTTGAATATATGCAACGCGGTCAGTCGGCAGGCGGGGAATATTACGACCGTATCTTGGAGGATTTAACCGATTTGTACGAAGCGGAAAACCCTTACGATAACGACCGTACAATGAAGAGCAAAATTCACCCCGACGTGTTGCGCGATATCAGCATGAAGCAAGAGGACGGCAAGGACCACCAGTTTAGCGTTCCTTGGGTTATGGACGCGCTCGGTATTATGTACAACGCCGATTTGTTTGAAGAATATAATTTGACCGTGCCCAACACCACGCACGAGCTCATTACGCTTTGCAATCATATCCAAACGGTAGATTGTGCGGGCACGGAAGCGCAAAACGGGAAATTAACGCCGTTTGTCGATTCGTACAGCGATTCCTATTGGAATATCTTAACGGAGGGTTGGATTACGCAATACGAGGGTGTGGAAGCCATGCAGGGCGAATACGGATTCTGGAACGGCTACGATCCCAACGGCGACAGATATTATTCCACCGTACTTTCCTATGACGGTATCGAACGCGCGTACGAGGTATTGCACGATTTGATGTGCGAAACGAACGGCTACGTTCATAAGAAGAGTAAAGACCTTACCTTTACGGCGGCACAAAACTATATTATCGATAAAGATTACGGCGTTTGCATGATGCCCAATGGCGCATGGATTCAGCGTGAAATGGAGCAGTACGAAGCGGACGACGTACACCTTGGTATGATGAGGATGCCCATTATCAGCTCTATTGTAGAGAAGCTCTCTATTTGGGACGAGGCGAAAGGAGCAACGTTCTATACGTTATCGGACGAAAAGAAAGCGGAATACGATGCGAAGCTTTCGGCGGCGGTAAAGGCAGTAGATGAGGGCAAGACGGAATGCGACGGCTTTACGGCGGACGATATGGCAAAAATCGCGGAGGCACGCGGATTGCTGTTCTCTTGGACGGCGGGTCATATCGGGTACATTCCCGTATATAGTGATAAGAAAGATACCGCGAGAGATTTCTTGCAGTATATGGTAAGCGACGAGGGCTTGCGTATCTTCACGCAAGCAACCAACGGCTGTACGCAACCGTACGATTTCGATTATCTTGGCGACGAAACGACCAGCGCGGCGATGAACGATTTCATGAAGAGCATTTACGGTATTGTGGAAGAATCGCAGCTCTTCCTGTTCGAGATGGCAAAAGATCCGCTGTATTGCTTTGGTGGCGTTACGCTTTCGTATAACTGGTCGGGAATCACGATGTTGCAGGCGTTTACGGCAAACCCGAATAAACCTTATAATTCCGCAGACCCCGTATCGGGCGAAAACTATATGACGGCAAAACAGTTTGCTACGTACCGTATGAATTTGTATGAAGGACAGTGGACTACGGTAACGGCGGCGGCAGGTGTAACTGCCGGAGGATCGCAATGAGAAAAAGAGTAAGAACAGTTGCGCTTGTAACCGCAATGCTGACGGCGTTATCCACGCCGGGCATTGCGGCTTGCAGCGAGAAAAAGGGGACGGGCAGCGTAACCGTGCAGTCGGTGTATCCGACTTTTAAGGTAATGCAAAACGCCACCGAGTTTGCCGCAGGCGAAGCGAAATTAGACGTGCAGCTTGCCAAGGGCGAAACGGAAAGCGGTCAGCTTATCTTAACGGCAAACGGCGACGTTTCCTCTTACGAGCTGATTGCAAGCGATATTAAAAACGAAAACGGCGACGCGTTCGGCTTGGATAATATCGAAGTAGATGTGCAGTATTACGTCAACGTACAGCAAAAGACGGCGGGCAACAACAACGAGGCGTACCCTACGGGGTGGACGCCTGATATGCTTTTACCTATGGAACTGTGCATAGAGGCGGGCGAAAACACCATTGCAGACGGTAACAATCAGGGCTTGACGGTGGAATTTACCGCCGATTCGGATACTCCCGCGGGAACTTATACGGGCTCGTTTACCTTAAAAGCGGATAAACACACGTACGATATTCCTGTCAGCGTAGAGGTATGGGATATCGACGTAAGCAAGTGTTACGGTCAAACGTGGCTGGGCATAGAGCTTGGTCAGCTTTGGTACGGAGAATTGGACACCAGTGACGAAATGTATAAGGCGTATTACGATTCTTTGTTAAATGAATACAAATCGTGCGGCGGTCAGCTCCCGGGAACGTATAATTTGGATACGTTTATCCAAACGTTGGACAGCTATTGGGAAAACCCCAACTTTACGACGTATGAAATTCCTGCGTTTAAGGATTGGTACATAAGCGAAAGCGTGTTATACGATTATATGTATCTTTTGGCGGCGTCCTCTACGCCCGATAGACTGTATTTGGAAAGGGCGATTATTTTGCCGTTTGACGAGCCGCAGGCAAACGTAGAGGTTTACGATGACAGAGTCAACGTTTGTACGCAGCAGGTAGAAGCGGCGAAAGAGGCGGTTTGGCAACAGCTGATAGAAGAGGGCCATTTTGACGAATACGAGGGAGGCCAAGACGGCGCGTTTGCAAGGGCGTTGAAAGACAGCTTGGACGTTCCGTCGGTGATTACCTCGCCCGATATCGATTATTGGGGAGACGTGGTTATGACGTATTGCCCGCCTATTCAGCATTACGAAACGCAGTTGCAACGCACGGCGTTTGCCGACCATGCCGAACACAGAAACACCGAGCAATGGTATTATACGTGTATGCAACCGGTATATCCCTATCCCTCGCATCATATAGACGATTATCTCATCGGCTCGCGCAGTATGCGTTGGATGCAGAAGGCGTACAATTTGGAAGGGTATTTGTTCTGGTGTGTAAATCAGTACGCTCAAAGCACGGAAACGGGTCATATTCCCATCGACCTTTACACAAACCCCGCACGGTTTTTCTTTAATAGCCGTACGTTTAACGGGGACGGATTTATGTTCTATCCCGGTAAGAAATACGGGTTAAACGAGCCGTTTGGAAGTTTGCGTTTGGACGCGCTTCGCGACGGTCAGGAAGACTACAACCTGATGTGCGTGTATCAAGAAAAATTAAATAGCTTGGCGCAATTTTACGGTTGGGAAAACGTTCCCGACGTAAATGATATTTTGTCCGTTTCTTACGATAATTTATTTAACGGAAGTATTTATATCGCGGACGATGAGGCACTGTTTACCGCTCGCGAGCTGTTGGCGAGAAAAGCGACGTTGGCAAACAGCACAAGTAAATTCCATTACGAAACGCTGGCGGGTGAGGACGGCAAAACACAGGCGGTGTTCTACGTTGCCGACGAGACTACTACGGTAGAATTTAACGGCAAGAAGCTGACGGACGCGGTTGCGTGCGGCGACGGCTTTAAGTACACCGCAGAATTTTCTGTGGCTACCACCAAAGAACTGTCGGTAAAGGTAACCAAGGACGGCGTAACGCAACAATTTACCGAATCGCTTGGCGCAAGCATGACGGCTTTACAAATCACCGAGGGCGACCTTACCGATTACATGAGCTTTAACGATGGCACGACGGCGCGCATTATCGACGGCGGAGTGGAAATTACGCTGCGTTCGGACGCAAGCGAGGACAATAGCTATATTCCCCGTATCGACCTTAACAAAAAACTGTTCGGCGGCGATTTGAAAAAGGTGCAAACGGTTTCCTTTGATATGGTATATACGCCTACGTGCGTAAACAGCGGCGATCACGCGGCACATTACGTATTTGAAAAAGAACGTGTATTTTCTGTCAATATCGCGCCCACCGCAGAGGGTAAGGGCGTTGTAATCGAGCGTTTCGGCATCGATGCGGCGGCGGAAAGAGTGGCGATAGGCGAGAGTGAAGGCATTAACGTGCGTTGCGGTAACGTGTACCAAAAGGCGGCTCTAAACAAAGGCGAATATTTCTCCTTGCAGTTCTCTAACTTGCGCGATTTAGACTTCACCTTTGAGGATGCCGTCATCACGATTACCAACATTCAATATTCCAGGAGGGGCTAACATGAAAAAGACAGTAGCGTGCATTCTTGGATTGCTTTGCGGCGCGTCCGTATTGGCGCTTCCCGCCTGTAAGAAAGAGGTTTCTACCGCAACCTTAAACAGTTTTGAAAACTATGACGAACTCCGTTTGGTAAAGCCCGAAAACTGCGTTGGTTCTATGGAGCTCAATACGGACAAAAAATACGTTACGGAGGGGGACGGCAGCTTAAAATTCCATATCGACCGCACGTCTGCTCTTGCGGCGGCGGGTTGGCTAGTCTCGTCGGCAGATACGGGAGAGGCGGGTGTACAGCACATGAACGCCGCCTTGATATTCATGCCCAAAAAGGAGTACGGTCAGCTTGGTAAGGTGGACGAATTTTGCGTGGATATCTTTAACGCCAACGCTTATGATACGCAGCTTATTTTCTATGCCAACGACGTAAACGAAACGGTCATGTTTTCCTGCACGAGAACGCTGAAAGCGGGAGAAATGAACGAGGTTTCCATTCCGCTGAACGGACTTTTCTACGAAAACCATTCTACCAACGTAAGCAGCTATAAGCTGGTGTTTGCGGGTGCGGGAGTAGAAGAAACGTATTACGTGGACGATTTCCAAGCGATTTTGGGCAACGGCGGTAAAAAAGCGGAGGAGAAAACGGCGGCGGATTGGGAGATACTCTCTTTTGATAGCGAAAGCGATTATAATTACGTCAATCCGTACAGTTATACGCTGACGCCTGCCGTAAAATCGTATTATAGCGAAAATAAACTGTATTCTAAGGACGGCGGGTCGTTATGCTTGGAAATGCTGCCTTTTAACGGCATGGAAGAAAAGCGTTCTTCGGCTTCGCAGAAAGCGACGGCAAACGGCTGCGGCGTGGAGATATACACAGACGTAATTTCGGCGAAAATCGCGGAAGCGGATAAAATTATGCTGGACGCCTATCTTGCGGCGGCGGGCGAAAAGACTTTAACGGTAACGCTTACCGACGGCACAAATTGGCAAACGGAACGATTCACGCTCCACGGCAACGAATGGACGGAAATAGCCGTTGCCCGTAAAGAGAACGGCGTGGCTTTCGATAGGCTGACGCAATTCGTCGTTACAGTCGATACGACGGATAACAAAGAAACCACAAAAATCTATTTGGACAATTTGCGCTATGAATAAGACGAAAAAGATAACGACAGGATTGTTTGCCGTTTGCTTGGCGGCGCTTTCGGGCGCGCTGGTGGGCTGTAAAGATAAAGCCAAAGAATATACCGCGGAATACGGCGACACGTTTGCTTTGCCTGCACTCACGCAGGCTTATACTGTAAAGGACAGTAACGGCAACAAGGTAGAAGTGGCAAACGGAGCTTTTTACGTGGGCGATATCAACGGATACACGGTGGACATAGGTGATGACGAAAACGCTATCAGAATAAAGGTGCAGGATACCACCGCTCCCGAAATCAACGTTGAAAAGGAGATTACGTATGTAAAAACGGGCAGTAAGGTAAACTTCGGCGAAGTATTTGCCCGCGACGCGTACGACGGAAAAATTATTCCCCAAGCCGCAGTTGTAACGGACGGCGAAATCGTGGAAACGCAGCTCGAAGGCTTTACGCCGCAAGAGGATGGCACGTACGAAATCATGCTTACCGCTACCGATTCGTTTGATAACGTAGCGAAGAAAAGCATTTACGTAGAAGCCAGCGCAGACGGCAAAAACGGGTATAAGGTGGCAAACTTCTCTACCGTTTACGGCGATAAACTGATAGAGGCAGGGCACGGTATTAAGGTAGAACGCTCGGTAACGGAAAAGTACGGCGACGAGGCGGGCTCTGTGAAAATTACCAGCACCTACGATATCGACCAAGTTTCGTGGAGTAACTATTTCACTCTTAAAAATTTAGCAAAAGAGGACGTGCGCCTTTCGCACGGTATCCGTTTTTATATCAAGAGCAAAAGTGCGATGTCCAAAACGCTGAAAATCGGCGATTCGCTTTTGTATAGCGTAAACCCCGGCGAGTGGACGGAAATTTACGTTTCGCCCCGGCAAATGGAAAATATCGACGCGACGCTGCATAACGGCAAAACGGCAATGGAGGACTTAACGGCGTTTAAGTTTGAGTTCGTAACGCCGCAAATCAGCCGCACGGGCGCAGACGAATTTTACCTTTCGGATATAGAATATCTTCCCTATCTCGATTTCTATACCTTCCGTGATAGACTCAAAGCGCTTGGCGGAACGTTGGAAAAAACGGAAGAGGCGGAATGGACGTATTTAAGCCGAGTTTGGGCAAGCTACACGCAGCCGCAGAAAACGGCGGTCAGCAATTTGGGGTACGTCAACCGCACGCATTTTGACGGCATGTATCCGCAGGATATTTTGGATATGCTGTGGTTGAACGCCAGCGCAGGCGAAAACTTTGCCCGCCAAGGGGATAAGGTGGTGTATTGCGATAGCGAATTGGGCGTGAAGCAGTTTACTAGCCCCGATAATAGCGCAAATCTAAAATACGTGGCGAAAGCAGAGCTCCCGAAATCGGTGCTTAACGTAACGTCCGCGGAGGACGTAACGGAGAGCGGCGTTATGCGTATCCGTACGGGCGACGCATGGGGTGCAACGCTCAATTTAAGTTATCCCATTGTGGGAAACGATTGGCTGGACGCGCTTTGGCCTAACCGTAATCAGGCGTTCCCTGCGGATAAATATACCACGCAAGATTTGGACGTGGACGAAGACTCCATTTATTGGAAAATTAAGTTTAAGCTGTACGCCGACCCTGCCATTTTGGGCAAGCGCGATATCATGTGTAGCTTCAATAACCAACGGGTACTTGTGCCTACGGGCGAATGGACGGAAGTGGAGTTTGACGTACGTAACAAAACGCTGAAAAACAGTACGTTGTATTTCTACGGCGCAAACGATAGCAGCTATATGAACTGGATATCGGGCGCAATAATATATATGACCTCGATAGAAGCCACGCGCGTACCTACGCAGGCAAGCGTGGTAGAAGCCATTAACAACTACGTGGATAACGGAGTAGGATCGAAAGAGGAGATAATGGCGCAGTTTAAGGCTCTTTCGCCTATCAAGAGAACGTCTGGTAACGTACGTAACGCGGCAACGCGCTTAATCGACCATATCAAAGTTAACTTGGGCGTTTCCACGGATAACAAAACGGCGTTAGACTTCAACAGCGCGCTTGGTTTAGAGCAAATCAGCTGCTTGCTTGGCGACGTGGAGATTTTAACGGACGTTGCGGATAACAAGTATTTCTACGGCGAAGAAACGGGAGTTTTGAAAATGTCGTTAAACGCTTCGGCGTGGGAGGTAGGATTCTATCCGTTGTTGCCGTTAAACGTGGACGCAAGCAACGGTTATACGTTCTACGTGTATATGGAAGGCTCTAACGGTAAGAAGATAAACTTTACTTCATGGAGCGTAAACGACGACGAGTTTTATCTGACAGAGGGAGAATGGACGAAATTCCATATCCCTGCAGGCGCAAACTTGGGAGAGGATTATATCTTTGCGTATTGTGAAGATTGGTCGGAGCGGCTCCCGACGGACATCAAGTTGTATATATCGGCGGTGAAAGCCGAATAAAGAGGTAACGGCGCAACGGTGAAAGGTTGCGAAGTGAAATAAAAAGTAAAAAAATATTTAGGAGGTAAACAGATGAAACAAAGTGGCAAAAAACACGGGCTTTTCGGAAGAATTGCGGCTTCGGGATTGCTCGCGGCGTCTATTTGTTGTACGGCGGTCGGCGTTGGACTTTTGAACATTGGCACGGCAACGGCAGACGAGGGAGTAACGGTTATTGCAGACAGCAATTTGTTTACGACGGCTACGGGCGTATCCTATACGGGTGATACGTTCGGGTCGGATAGCGGCAAAAGCGGTTTGCAAATAAAAACCAAAGGCAGCGGCGACGCGGCGGAGGGTGCAGGCTTTACGTTTGCCCAAAGCTTCGACGGGAATTTTGAAATGGATTTCCGCGTACAATCCCAAAAAACGTACGCGCACCCCGACGTAACGGCAGGTTATCCGCATTATCTGGCAAGCGGCAATAATAAGCAAAAATACACGTTGGAAGATGAATTAAACCCGTATGCGGACGTACAGCAGTTGGAGATTACCTTTACGTCGAAATTCGATGCGTCTAAATACTTTACGGTGTTTATTCGCGGAGGTGATGCAGGTGTGGCGTTTGCGGCTTCTGCGGGAGTATACGTTCCAGGCGATGAAATTTTCGCTACGGATCTACAAGGAAACAAGCAGTACGGCTATGGCTTGACCTATCAATGGGACTATATCAATAGCGTCAATACCGAGTTTACATATTTCCAAGAAAGCAACGGCAGTCTGACGAAAGAGTATGGCATAAATAGTCTTCATAATTATAATAATTGGCTTACACCGCTTCACGGAACTTCTTTCAGTAATTTCACGACTTTGGGCTCTAGCGATAGTACGGCAAAGCCCACCACGTCCAATTTGGTAAAATTCGATGCGGAAAATATGAAGGTGTACGTAAATGCTGGTAAAAAGGGAAATACGTATTCCACGTTGAATACTACGGCGGATGTGCTTGTTCGTGATATCGGCGCAAATAATGGTTTTCGTGTGCATAAGAACGGTTCAAACAGTGAATTGGCCGACAATCAACGTCCCGTAGCGTTGGGCAGTTTAAGCTCGGAAGATTTTGCCGACGGCTACACCGTTTCCGTAAAATTTTCGGATATTACCAGCAATGATACGACGGGCGATAGTTCGGTGTTTGGCGGTGCAGGACAATATCCTACCATTATCGACCCTGCCTACGACAGATACGCGAATCTGTTGTTGTATTCGGTAAACGGCGAAAGTGTAACGGGTGTGAAAGACGTGCCCACGAGAAAGGCAAGCCAATTTGTTACGGTAACCGATAGCACGAAGCTTTCCGCCATAGATAACACGGCAAACGCATACGACGGCGACAAGGGATTGTTGATTACGTCGGAGGGCAATTCCGCCAATGCACACGGCGAAGCCTTGGAAAATACGGGCTTTACGTTTAACGATACCATGGTAGGCGAATTTTCTACCTCTTTCCGTATTACGTCTGAAAAACAATATCAAAGCACGAAAAAGGGCTGGGATACCCATTACGTAAGAGACGGACGTCAAGACACAATATATAATGACGCTTACAATCCCTATCAAGACGTAAGAGAGGTTGGGTTGACGTTTACTTCCGTTAGCAATCCCGACAAACGCTTTACCGTATATCTTGCGGGTGCGGTGCAAAGTTATGCGTATGCGGTTTCGGCGCGTGTATCCATTTACGGCGATACGTTAAACGAGGCGAAGCTTACAGGCGAAGACGGTATCACGCATTACGGATACGGCTTAGATGAAGGTGGCAAGTGGAGTGCGGCAAGAGATAATACTTGGCTTTTTGGTACCAGCTTCTCTAATTGCAATATTAACAGTAGCGGTACTACCATTGAGGCGTTGGCAAATAGCATTCGTTTCGACCCTGTGGAAATGAAAGTATATGCAGGCGGTACTTTGGGCGGTGATTACGGACGTAGCACGATGACCGAAAAGCTTGTGCGTGATTTGACGACAAACGCAGGTGTTTGGGACGGTGACGAGTATGCGTTGCGCGTATTCAAAACGTTAAGCGCGGAAGATTTTGCGGGCGGTTATACCGTTTCTGTTGCGTTTACTGACATGACCAGTAGCGATTTCCTTTGCCCTACTTGGACTTCAAACGGTAGTACTTACACCACACCCGATAATGCATACGTTTCGTACAGTGCGCATTACCAAGATTACGGCGCGGCGTACGACCGCCACGTAAACATGACGATTTATTCGTTAAACGGCGTAAGCTTTGCAAGCGAAAGAGCGGATAACGTAGTAGAAGCGACGGACGACAGACCTGTTGTAACGACGGCGATTAGCGGTATCAATCCTTTCGTGGAAAACGACATCACGCCCGTATATTACGATAAATACGAGGGTAACGTAGCGGTAGACGGTATCGTATCCGTTTCCACGGATAACGTAAGCTTTACGCCCGTACAGGCGGTAGAGGGCAGATATTTGTGGAAGCCCAGCGGAGTCAACAACAATTATTACGTAAGATATGAAAACTTCAGTAACGGCAGAGGTATGTATGCGGCAACCAAGACGTTGACGTTTGCAAACGATGCAACAGCTTACACGCTGACGGTAAACGGAGCAAGCACTACGGTGTATAAAGGTCAAACGTTAGATTTGACTACTTATACGGAAGCGCACGTTGCGCCTACGGGCAAAACGCTGATCGGTTGGCAGTTTAACAGCTCCCAAGACGTATATTCGCTTGGTTACGATTGGACGGTTGCGGATAGCGACGCGCAAAACGGCGCAATCACGCTCAATCCCGTTTATACCACGCTGAAAATGTCGCACGGAGCAAGTATCCGTATGGCGAAGAACGGGCAAGGCAATTACGATACGGCGCAATCAGGCATTCGGTTTATCGCGACGATAGACGAAGCGGAGGAGGAATTCTTTGAACAGATTTCCGTATCCTTCAAGATTACCATGCACGATACAAACGGCGACGTAAGTCAGACGAAAGGAGTAACCAACGTAATTGCTGACGAGGGAAAACTGATTATGTCCGCGGCGGTTATGGGTATCACGGCTGATTATTATGAAACGGAATGGACGGGCGAATTGCTTGTAACGTATGCGTATGCAGACGGCGAGCAGCAGTTAGATTCTTCCTTGTTTGCGGACGATAACACGAGAAGTATTCAAGAAGTGGCAAATGCGGCGTACAACGACAGAAAAGCCGTTTCCACGGAAGAGGGCGGTTATACGGTGGACGTAAGCGGCACCGATTATGCAATCGAGAACAAGAATTTCAGCTGCTATTCTAAGGCACAGCTTGCACTTTTGAAAGTGTATGCAGGAATTTAAGGAGGAGATGACGATGAAAACTTATAAGCGTTTGCAGGTAAAAATAGTTGCCACAGCGGAAGACATCGTTACGGCTTCCGAAACAGCCATGAACGAAAACGACGTTGCTTTCAGCTTTGAAAGCTTCATCGGATCGGTGAATTAACGGCTTTGTATAAGAAGTGATAAACGGCTACGGGTGGAAAAGGACGTTGTTCTTTTCCACCTGCAAGGTCGTACTTTTTCAGCGCGACGTACGCGCTTTATTGAGGGGATTTTTTCTATGGACGGCTTGAAAAACCGTCGGGGATTTTGGATATAGACGGCGTTTTGGCGCTTGGTGATTTTAGCGTTTGAATTGGAAACGCTCCGTCTGTATAAAAGATGAAAAAAAGGACGGGCAGACGGTAAATATTTGCCCGTTTGGGAGATAAGATATGAAGCAAAGGAAATGGAAAGGGAAAATCGCGGCGTTGAGTCTGTCGCTTGTTTGCGCAGCGTGCGTAGGCACGGGCGCGTTCGCGCTTGCAGACGCTTCGGCGGCGACAAGCGAGAATTATACACTTTCTTACGATACCGACCTTATCAAAACGGCGCACGGCGGCACGTACGCAGACGATATGGGCAAGAGTGGCTTGCGCGTAACGACTGTGCGTAGCGGGAACAGCGCAGACGGCGCAGATTTTGCGTTTGAAAACGAATTTTCAGGCACGTTTGAAATGGATTTTCGCGTGCAATCGGCGCAGACGTACGCACATTCGGGTTCGGGCGGTTGGACACACTATATTACGGGCGGAAAAACCAAATACGGTTTAAGCGATTTGTTAAATCCGTACGCAGACGTACAAGAGCTTTCCTTTACGTTTACTTCTAAATCGGATCCGTCTAAATATTTTACGGTATTTTTCCGTGGTGGGGATATGCAGACTGCATTTTTGCCGTCGGCAGGCGTGCAAGTTGTCGGCGACGAGATTTTTGCCGCCGATACACAAGGCGAAAAGCATTACGGCTACGGTTTAACCTATCAATGGGATAATGCTTCGGGTGCACATAAGGAATTGGCGAAATTCCAAACAGGCGATGGCAATATGACCGCCACGTACGGTATCAACGATACGCGCAATTACGAAAATTGGCTTACGCCCGTAAACGGCACGTCGTTTAGTAATTTTATTTCAAAAAATTCAGGCGATTCCACGGCGCAACCTACTACGTCCAACTTAATAAAATTTGACGCGGAAAACATGAAGGTGTATATCAATGCAGGGAAGGGCGGTAATACGTATTCTACGCTGAACACCACTGCCGACGTGCTGCTTCGCGATTTGTCGGGCAACGAGGGCTTTGGAATATACGATAAAGGCAGCGGCGAGCTTGCCGACAATCAACGCCCTTTGGCTTTGGGCAGTTTAAGCGCAACAGACTTTGCGGACGGCTACACCGTTTCCGTATGCTTTGCGGATATCACGGACAATGCCACGGTAGGCGATAGCTCCTATTTTGGCGGTATAACCAACTATCCTACTATTATCGATACTCCGTATGAAAGATATGCGGATATGACCATATATTCGATAAACGGCGAGGCGTTGACAGCGGATAACGTATCCACCCAAACGTATAACCGTCGGTATTCTATTTCGCAAAAAGACCTGTTTACCTATAACAGCACAAACGTTACGATAGAAGAAAACGTGGCACTGTCCGGCGAGAACGCCCTGCAAGCTTATACGGAAAAGGGCTTGGTAGTAAAGGCGAAAAAGAGCGGGAAAGAAGCAATCGGCACTTCCTTTGGTTTTAAGGACGAAATGGTGGGCGAGTTCTCCACGACGTTCCGTGTGGTATCGGAAAAATCTTATTCTTACAGTAAGTTGGCAACGTCGGAATCTTGGTCCACGCATTATGCTACAACCGACCATTACGGCGAAGCGTATAGCGATTCGTTTAACCCCTATCAAGATTTGAAAGAGGTGGGGTTCACGTTTACCTCCGTTTCCGATCCGACCAAAAAATTCACGGTATATATTTACGGCGGAGCAACCACAGGCGTTGCCTATGCCACCTCTGCCCGCGTGCAAATTGACGGCGAAACGGTAGGGCAGTCGGACGATAACGGCGTAATGCGTTACGGCTACGGCTTGCGCGTGAAAGAGGGCGTTTTAACGTACGGCGACGTGCGCGATAATACGCCGCTGTACGGTACCAGCTTTTCACAGTTTAACACCAACACTAATAAAGAAGCTTTGAGCGAAAGAAAAACCATTGCCAACGGCTTGCGCTTCGACCCGATTACTATGCGCGTATATGCTACTTCTGCTTCCGATAACGAACATCAAGGCGGCGAGGACGTTTTGGTGCGCGATTTGACGGACAATTCTTATGTTACGTGGTACGAGGGTAAGGAATGGCAGTTTAGAACGCTTTCCAGAGAAGACTTTGTATCGGGATATACCGTATCCGTACAATTTACCGACGTAACGGCAAACGGCTTTACGGCGGATTCTGCAAGTGGTTGCAGTTGGTTTGAGAAGGGCGGCTACGACCCGCTCACTCAAGCGTACGAAAGGGTTCCGAAAATGGTATTCTATTCTATAAACGGGCAAAATCTGGAATATTTTTCCTTGAAAAACGGAGTTACCGTAGCGGGGAAAATCAAGGACGAGGTTGCACCGCAGGTAATGCCCAGTGAAACGATGGTGCTTATCGATACGCCGCTCAATATCACGCCCGTTTGCTATGACGTTTTCAGTAAGAACAACGTCAGCATAGGCACGGTTGCCGTGTCGCAAAACGGCGAGGCATATCAAACGGTACAGCCTACCGACGGCAAATACCTTTATATTGCAGACGAATACGGTAGCTTAAACGTTCGGTATTCGGGTTTTGCGGACGAGTCGCGCAACGCTGCAACGTACGTGATTACGCTTCCCATAGAGGACAGAATCGCGCCGACAATGGAGTTTGTGGACGGTCTTGTAAACGAATACGACTATACCAACGGAACGGATACAAAGCCTGTGCTTGCTACGGACGATATTGTGATTACCAACCCGATAGAGGGAGTGAAAACGTATAAAATTGTCATTCGTACAGTATTGCCGAGCGGCAACGAAACGTACACGACAAAATTCCCTTATTATGCGGCGGGCGATTACACCGTCATTTACGAGGTAACGGATAACTTCGGTAATTTCGGTACGATAGAACGCGTAATCAAGGTGGGCGATTTCACTGCGCCTGTGGTTACGGCTCCCGAAAGCGTAGAAAGTAAGCTGGGTGATAAAGTAACGCTTGCTCCGACGGGAATCGAGGACGTTTCGGACGTAACGACGAGGGTTACCGTGTATAAGGGCGAGGACAAGGTGTACGAGGGGGACGAATTTGTCGCCAAGGAAGCGGGTGAATACCGCGTGGTATATACCGTAACCGACGCCTACGGAAACGTAACCGAAACGGAAAGCGTGCTTACCGTAGTAGGCGAAAGTGTAGAAAAGGGCTTGGATACGTTTGAAATTTTATCTATTGTGTTCTTCGCTATATCGGCACTTGGCATTGTAGGCGGCGTGGTTTGGTTGGTGGTTGTAAAGAGGAGGAAAGGCGATGAGTAAGAAATGGGCGATTGCATTGGCTTCCGTTTTCTGCTTGGCGGCTTGCACGCCTGTAACGGCAAGTTTGTCTGCGGATTGGTCTGCGGATTTATCGGCAAGCGCAGACGACGGCGTTTCGTTAACAGATACGTACGTGGAAACGTTTGATGACCCTGCGCTTTTAGATACGCTAAACGTTACCAAGGAAAACGAGGGAAACGAGGTACGTATTGAAGACGGCGTATTAAAGATAGATAACGTGAAAGGTATCACGGAGGTTTCCCTGCCCGTAACGGCAACCGATTTCGTGTTTGAATTCGATTGCAAGCGTACGGCGGAAAAGGATACCTTTACGGATAAAAAGCGGGACGGCGTTACCAACGGAATTATGGACCCCGATGAAGAAAGTACCACCGTTCGCGGCGTGCGCCACACTTCCGTATTATTGAAATACCGTACGGCAGAGGACGGAACGGGCTTTGAATCGCGTATCCATTCTGCACAAAAGGACGTGGGAAGCGAGCACCCTAACGGCGAATGGTCTAACTCCAACTATACGGCGACGTATTTGGACGAAACGACGGGACACGGCTTAGAACAGTGGTACATTTCCGAAAAAGATATTGCCGCAGGCAAAAACAACGGCAAAATGACGATGTTTAATTATTATTCTCACGAGCTGTATCTTAACGAAACTTATACCTTCCGCTTGCAGGTTTCGGGCAATTTAATGGAGCTGTACGTAAACGGCGAAAAATTCCTGAAAGACATTTTAGAAGAGCAATCGGACGGAACGGGCTTTGCTCTTGCGTTAGACAGCGAAATCACGTCCTGTTCGGCACAGTTTGACAATATCCGCGCCTACACTCCGTCGGCTTATGCGGAAAAAATGATAACCGAGCTGCCCGAAATCGCGGCAGACCAAACGGATGAAACGGTGCAGGAATACGTAAAGGCGTTGGAGAGCGTGCAAGCGTTCGGGGCTTCGTACGTGGGCACGGAGTTTGTCAACGTAGAAAACTACGCTGCGTATGCGGAAAAAGCGGCGGCGTTGGAAAGTACGTATCAGTTAAAGCTCAGTCAAAAGCCCGCGTTGACGGTGGCATGGAAGGACGTGGCTTACGAAACAGAAAGCCGCGTGAAGCTGCCGGTTGCTTCGGCGGTGGACGTAAAAGGGAACAAGCTTGCCGTATCCGTAAAAGTAAGGTTTAACGATAAATTTGTCAAGGTAGAGGACAATGCGTTTGTCGCCAACGAGGCGGGCGAATATACCGTTATTTATACTGCGCACGATGTCAAGGGGAACGAAACAACGGAAGAGCATACCGTTAACGTAACGGAAAAATCGCCGACGGAAAGCGTGGGTACGGCTACGGAAAAACCCAACTATCTGTTGTTTGGTATCGCTACGGGCGTGTTGGTTGCGGTTGTCGCAGGCTACGTTGTGTTATTCTTCGTATTAAGGAGGAAAAAGAAGTGAGAAAACAGATAGCAACGGCGTTGTCCGTATTGATGTGCCTTTCTTTTGCGTCCTGCACAACCAAGGTGGTGGTAAGTGCTCCGAAAACCAATGAATACGTGGACGAGAATGATAAGGTAACGGCGTATTATCAGGACGGAAGCGAATTTACTCCCGTACTTCGGTTTGTCGTTACGGGCGATACGCACGTGAATAAAGTTTATACCGCAAACAACGATAAACGTATGGAAAATATGTTTACGGATATGTACGCATACGCGCGTACGCAAGAATACGACAAGCTAGACGCAGTGGTGGTCGTAGGCGACTACGTAGAAACGGGTTTGACGGGCGAATACGAAGCGTATGCAAGGTCTTGGCAGAAAAATATCCTGCCCGAAACAAGCTTTTTGTGTTTGCAGGCAGGACATGAGCTCATTCACGGCGCAGCGAGCACGCACACACTGTACACGGGTAACGATATGGGTATGCATGCGGAGATTAACGGGTATCATTTCGTGCTGATTTCCAACGTTCGGTTTTTCTTTGACGAAAACGGCAATATCGTGAAAAATGAAAACGGAAGTGATATGGTAGTGGAAGCTCCCGATGCTACTTGCGATTTAGATTGGATAGAAAACGCACTGGAAACGGCAGAGGCGGATACAGGCGAAACGAAGCCTATCTTTACCTTCCATCATCATCCTATCGGCAATACCATTTTGGGCTCGGGAACAAACGCTCCCGATTGGAATAACGACCCTATTTTCACGCCGCTTTTCAATAACTATACGCAGCTGGTCGATTTCAGCGCGCACACGCATATTCCCAATATGCACCCCCGTTCTATCATGCAGAAAAACTTCACGGCGTTCAGCGCAGGACCTCTGTATTATGCGGGTGGCACGTCCGATTATAAAGAGGTATATTACAATTTGCGCCAAGGCGTAAGTACGGCTTCGGGGCTTACTGTCGTAGAGGTGGACGCGGAGGGCAGAATCCGTATGCTTCCCTACGATTTAACGCGTCGGGAATTCCATACGGAGATAGGCGCAGGCAAGGAGAACGAACAGCTTATTTTGTACGTGGAGAGCGCGGGAGATAAAAGCACGTGGCTTTACACGGAGGACAGAAACGACGTAAAAGACCTGCCCGTTTTTGAGGAAACCGCCAAGGTGAGGAGAATCGATTTTACGGACAGCTACGTCAATCCCCGTAAAAACGCAGGCGGAACGGATTACAATTATACGGCAAAGCTGCCGCGTATGACGTTGACGTTCGATACTGCAAAGGATAAGGACGGTATTGAATTATACCGTATGGAGGTATATAACGTACAGACGGGTAAAAAAGTGTGTTTCTTCAATAAGGCATCGGGCGACGGAACGGTAAACGGCGGGGCATTCCGCGATTACGATTGTTTAACCTCCCGCTATTACGACGACGCACATTCCAAGGTGTTGACGGTGGACGCACGCGGTGCTTCCATTGACAGTGGGTATAATTTTGAGGAGGGTAAGCAATACCGCATAGAGCTTACCGCTATCGATTGTTGGCACAATAAGGGAGCGAAACCGCTCACGTACACGTTTACCTACGGGGATTCAAGCACGTATATCAACGAATAACTAATGTAGGAGAGTTTGTTTTATGTCAGTATTTACCTATCAAGGCGAACAGTTTTTGCTTGACGGCGAGCCGTTTCAAGTGCGTTCAGGCGCGATACATTATTTCCGTATTCCACGCTATTATTGGCGGGACAGACTGTTAAAATTAAAGGAGTGCGGCTTAAACACGGTAGAAACGTACGTAGCTTGGAACTTGCACGAAAAGCAAGAGGGTGCGTTCGACTTTTCAGGCGAGCTGGATTTTGGGGCGTTTCTCGATATCGCAGCGGAGCTTGGCTTAAAAGCCATCGTTCGCCCCGGTCCGTATATCTGTGCGGAATGGGAGGGCGGCGGTTTGCCGTCATGGCTTTTGCGCTATCCCGAGTTGAAGATACGTACCTCGGAAACCACCTATTGGGAAAAGGCAAGCAAGTATTTAACGAAGGTGTGTGAAATCTTGAAGCCCCGTGTTTGCGGCAACGGCGGCAACGTCATCATGCTGCAAGCGGAAAACGAATACGGTAGCTTTGGCAACGACAAGGTGTATCTTCGTCGCATTTTAGATTTATATAAAGAAAAGGGCATGGACTGTCTGTATTTCACTTGCGACGCGTGCATCAAATGGCTCATGGACGGCACGGCGCTGGACGATTGTATCATCGCCGTCAATTTCGGTTCGTCGCCAATAACGCACTACCGTACGTTTAGCGAATGCCGCCATAAAGGTCAGCCGTATATGTGTTCGGAATTTTGGTGCGGGTGGTTTGATTATTGGCATGGACAGCACAATACGCGTTCGGCGGAGAGCGTGGCGGAAAATATCGAGCCGTTTTTGGAAAACCAATGGAGCTTTAATTATTATATGTTCTGTGGCGGCACAAACTTTGGGTTTATGAATGGCGCAAACTGTAACGACGGCGTGCATTATACGGCAACGACCACCAGCTACGATTATAACGCGGTGTTAAGTGAAAGCGGGGATAGAACGGAGCGGTATTACTCTTTGCGGAATTTATGTATCAAGCACGGGGTAAACGTTCCCGAAATGACGGCGCAAGAAAGCGAGAAGCTGGCGTATGGTGCGGTTACCTTCACGGGGTATGCCGATTTGACGTCCAACCTTGCAAATATCGGCAAGCAAACGCACAGTCCTACGCCGCTTACCATGGAAGAATGCGGACAAAGCTATGGCTATATTTTGTATTCTTCCACGCTGGAAGACGGCATTGAAAACGGAACGCTGTATTTGGAAAATTTGGGCGATAGAGCCGTTATCTATATCGACGGCGAAAAACGAGCTGTTTACGAACGCGGCACCGAATACGAAAATTTGGTCTTTTCCACAAAAGATAGCGCAAAGTTGGAGGTCTTGGTAGAAAATACGGGTAGAATCAACTTTGGAATGTTTCAATTTGACAAAAAGGGCATGACGGGCGCGTCCGTTTCCGTTGCCGATTTTGGGAGAAGAAACGTGTTCGGGTGGGAGATTACCTCTCTGCCTATGGAAAAATTGAACGCTTTGGCGTATGTGGATATTCCCAAAACACTTTCGGACAGACCCGCCTTTTATAAGGGAAAGTTTCAGGTGGATAAAAAAGCGGATACGTTTTTGCGTTTGGACGGCTTTGGTAAGGGATTTGTGCTTATCAACGGTTTTAATATCGGCAGATATTACACCTCGGCAGGACCGCAAAAAACGCTCTACGTGCCTATCAACCTGTTAAAAGAGGGCGAAAATGAAATCGTGGTGTTCGATTCCGACGGCGCAAACTCCTTGCGTGCGGAATTTGTCGATGCTCCCTCTCTGCAAGGAAAATAAACGAAAAAAAGAACTTCTCACGTAGAGGTTCTTTTTTGATGAAAACCTGTAAAAATGCTATCTTTGAAAAACGGAAGAAGTAAAAATTTTACAGGAACAGGTGTTATTATTCCATTGCAGAACTTGGATAAATACAATATAATAAAGGTATGGAAAAGAAGGATAAGAAAGCGGAAGCATTTGAAAAAAACTTAATGGTTTCTACGTTCTCGCCCGTATCCGTGCAAATTTTATTTTGCGGGGAAGAATTATGCGGGGAGGATAGATGTCCCTCATATGAGCCGCATTATGCAAGCTATTCGTTGCATTACGTGTATAAGGGCGCGGGATATATCCAATACGACGACGGCGAGCCTGTTCGCATAAAAAAGGGGGATATTTTCTTTTTGCTCCCCAACCATTCCATTCGGTATTACCCCGAAAAAAGCAATCCTTGGCGGTATGCATGGATTACGTTTACAGGCTTAAATTTAATGAGAGTTTTATCCAAATTAAACGTAACGACGGACAATCCCGTTGTTCGTTTGATAAAGCATGCGACGGTGGGAAAAATGCTTTCGGAAAACGTAAAGCTTTGCGCTGCGTTGCCAGGGTATCGTGAGTTTGTGGCAAAAGGCTGTCTGTATCATATTTTTACACTGCTTTTGCAGGAAAATTGCGACCCTGCGGAGGAAAACGTTACGCTCGGCTCTAACCATATTGTGAAAGCGCAAGAATATATCGAAAAAAACTATCACAATAACGAGTTGTCTTTAAGCACCGTTGCAGAGCATTGTAATTTGAATAAGGCATATCTTTCCCGCTTGTTTGTCAAAACTGTGGGCGTTCCCATGAGCAATTATATCATGGACGTGCGGATACATAAAGCAAGACAGTTATTTTCGCAGGGGGAAACGTCGGTGAAAAAGGTGGCATATATGGTGGGGTTTGATTCGCCGTATTATTTTTGTAAGGTGTTTAAGGCGTTGAACCAATCGCCGCCTTGTACGCCGAGTATGTATATTGCGCAGGTGCAGGAAAAGGCTAACAGACAAAAGAATGCAACGGAACAAACGGAAAGTTGACCGCCAAGCCGTTATGAAAGAAATGCAAATAAAAGGAATATCATGGAAAAATTTATCATAAAAACAGTTTCGTCAATCGAAAAGATACGTAAATATACGCCGCCGAAAATAGAAACGGCAAGTGGCGTGTGCTTCCAAAATGCACGGCATAATTTTCAGCTTGCCTTTTGCTCTTTGGAACGGTTTCGTAAATGCAAGGTAAGAATAGAGGGTACGCTTGCCGACAGAGTGCAAATGCGTATCGTGGAGGACGTTGCGGTAAAATATACGTACGTGTTCGACGTAAATGGCGACGATGATTTCGTTCTGTCGCAGGAAGCGGGACTTTTTCCCGATATTTTACGCTCTTACGAGACGTTTGATTTGTCTTTGTTTCCCAAACAATGGAACAGCGTATGGCTTACGGTAACAGGCGAGGATACGCCGTTGCCCGCAGGCACGCACACCCTTACCTTTATCGTGCAAAACGAAGACGGAGAGCTTGGTCGCGCCACGTACACCTTAACGGTGATTAACAAAACGTTGCCCAAGCTGGATATTTTCAACACAAATTGGTTGCATTACGATTGCCTTGCCGAATGGTACGATTTGGAGGTTTTTTCGGATAGCTATTATCCGTTGCTGAACGCGTATATACGCAACATGGTTTCTCATGGCGTCAACACGTTGCTTACACCCCTGTTTACCCCGCCTTTGGATACGGAAGTGGGGTCGGAACGCTTGACGGTACAGCTTGTAGATATTCAAAAACAGGGGAGCATATATGCGTTCAATTTTGAAAAGCTGGGTAAATTTATCGATAACGCCTTTGCTTTGGGGATAGAAAAACTGGAATTTTCCCATCTGTTCACACAGTGGGGCGGATTGTATTGTCCGAAAATCGTTGCACAAACGGAAAACGGCTTGGAGAAGATATTCGGTTGGGAAACGCCGTCTGAAAGCGCGGAATACGTGGCGTTTTTGCAAGCGTTTTTGCCCGCGCTTGTGGAATATATCGATAAAAAAGGCATTCGAGATAAATGCTATTTCCATTTGACGGACGAGCCGCAGGAAAAGGATTTGGAAAAGTATGCCTCTTTGCGGAAGTTGGTAAAAGGACTTATTGGCGATTTGCCCGTAATAGACGCGCTTAGCGAATTCCGCTTTGCCGAGCTGGTGGATATTCCCGTAGTGGATATCAGTTGCGTAAAAAATTTTGTGGGCAGGTGCGATAGGTTCGGGGCGTATTATTTTTGCGGAACAAGCAAAAATGCTTCTAATCGGTTTATCGTGCATCCCGCCTTGCGTACGCGTATGCTTGGATATCAGGCGTATTTGCACGGATTTAAGGGGTTTTTGCATTGGGGCTTTAATTTCTGGAAAACAGAGCATTCCGTGAAAAATATCGACCCGTATCAGGTAAACGACGCAGGCGGCGCGTTTCCTGCGGGCGATTCGTTTACGGTGTATCCTGACGATAACGGACCTTTGGATTCTATCCGAAACGAGATTGTCAGCGACGGTTGGACGGATTATCGAGAACTGTTATTGGCACAAAGCTACGTAGGACGAGAAGTGGTGTTGGCGGTATTGCAAAAATACGGCGTAAAAACGGTGAACGAGTATGTTTTAGAGGAAGAGAATTATCTTGCCATGCGAGCGGAAATTCTGGCTTTAATACCGTAATCAGTGCATAATATAAAAAACAAAAAGGCGAACGCCTCTCGTTTTGAGAGGCGTTCTTTCGTGTGTTTATTGTTTTTTGCCTGCTATTACAGGGCGCGGATAGAATCCACGGGTTTCTTTTTCGCCGCCTTATAAACGGGGAAGAAGGTAGCCAGCACCGCTGTAACGAGGGCTACGCCTATGAGAATAAGGATAGACATAGGACCAAATACAAACAGAGATACACCTGACAGTGCCGCGCCAATTTCTGTATTGATGATCGAGCAAGCAAGGAAGCAGCCGACCATGGATACGATAATAGAGATAAGCGCGATAAAGAAAGATTCGGAGAAGAAAATCTTAAACACGTCGAAGCTTCTTGCACCCACCGCGCGAAGAATACCGATATCCCGTTTCTTATACGAAATGGATACGGAAATGAAGTTGGAGAGAAGTAACGCTGCGAATACTGCCATAACGATACCAATCCACATAAATACCGTGCTCAATTCCGTAATCATAGAGTTGACCATTTCCAATGCATTGCCCACGGCGTGGGAAATAGAATAGCGGCTATCGTCTTCCGCCCACTCAAACGTGAACATGGAAAGCTCGTTTTTTAAGGAAGAATTATAGGGAATATAAATTGCATTAAAAATAGCGTTTTGAGGCTTTTCGTACTTGCTTTCCGTCCAATTCTTACTCGAAACATAATTGGGGTTTTCTTCATCGGAAATCGTTTTGAAATATGCATAAGTGTTGTCGGAAAGAGCGATAAATTCTTGGGAGTCATTCGTAAACATAACGCCCACAACCTTTAATTCCTTTGCTCCGCGACTAACGGCGCTTTGCGAATTTTCCACCGCCATCGCTTTACCTGTAAACCGTACGGGCAAATCTTTCAGTTGGGTTGCAAGCTGCGTTATAATGTATTGCGCGTCGGTGATAGAAAGCTCGATGTTTTCATAATTACTCTCATTAATTTTTACGCTGATATTTTTATGGCACGCACCGTTGACCCATTCGCTAATAGATTTCGTTTCTGTATAACCTGCAACGGTCAATTCTATTTGTGTATTCGCTTTTTGGCGAAGCTCGTAGAGGCTTTGATATTCAGGGGAAGAAGCAAGAATATTGTCGAATATTTGCTTGCCGTTCATATCGCCGGGGTTATATTCGTCAGGGGCATTGCCGTCTAACCAATACCCGAAAGAATAATTTACCTCTTGTCCGTTGGTTCTTAATTGGTTTGCTTGTTCCTCGAAAAGCTTTTCAGCACCCTGATAGTTGGGGGATAAAAGTCTTTGATAAATGTAAAGAGAAACTACGGCTTCATCATCGCCAATCGTTGAGGAGCCTGAGAATACCAAACTTTTTTCCTCTGCAGGGAATTCGGAATATTTGAAATAACGCGCGCTCGGGTCGTAGTTTTCCTCCGAATAATAATTCAATGCATATTTATAATTGGTTATTTGGTCGAAACGGTTTTCTTTATAATAATAGGAATTCGCTCGTTCGGCAATGGCGTTGCGCATATTCTCCGTTACGAATACGTTGAGATGTAAACCGTCTTGTAAAGCTGCGGTAAATTGCTGTTTGAGAGCTTCTAATTCCTGGGTGGCTTGCTGTTCCTTTTCCTGTAATTGAGAATATTGTCCGCTTAACGCTTGGTCGTTGCTCTCAAAGACCCCCACAATTTTCATTTGTTGTGTTGAGCCGCTCATTTTTATTTCGATCGTTTTGTTGAGCAAGCCGTTGAAATCGGATACATTTTCAAATTTATATTTCAGTAATGTGTTTGCCGTGTAGGAAGAAATACAAATTTCGTCGTCATTGGCAGGGTAGTTACCTACCGTAATTTTGCTACGCATTGTGTGGTTAGCGGGCAAATAAGCGGCAAACGCAAGCTTCGGCTGATAATAATCCCCAACGCTTTCCGTTGAATCAAAATCGATATTTGCCGGTTCAAAGGTTCCATCCCATGAGGGCTGCATATATACTACGCCAAACGTTTCGCTACCGAACGTAGCAGCCATTTTGTCGAGCTCCGCTTGCGTTAATTGCGTGTACTCTTCGTTTTCGTAGCTGCTTGAATAATCCTCGCTTTCATAGAAGCTTGTATAGCGGTATTTTTTCGTGATGCGAAGGACAGAGGGTTGCGCATCGTCAATGCTTTGATAGAGCGTTGCGTCCTTTTCATAGAGCATCATGGTAGAGAATAACCCGAACATAATAAACGCAATGGCGGATAAGAGTACGGTAAAAATCAAACGGAAGGGCTTGGTTTTTAAGCCCGAAGCACCTATCTTCATGGCATGCCGCATAGGGAGTTTGGAACGGATAAATCGGCTGTCCGCAGGCGTGTAGTCCTTGCGCTCCATGCTTTCTTCGTCCGTGTCGCGGAATACTTCCTTTTCGCCGTCGTCCGTGATACGGCTGACTTCCTTAAACGTTTTTACGTCCTTTTCGCCCGTGGCAATGATAACGTCCGTATCCGACTTCTTCAAAAATGCGCGAATATGCTCGAAATCCTTGTCGTTAAGGGTAGAGCCCTTTTTCAAACAAAGAGTATCGCCCATGGCAATCACGTTGGCGGAAAGAACTTGCTGTTCTTCCTGCGTTTTGGA
>JAZOPT010000078.1:0-7133 GCA_045655725.1 Candidatus Scatosoma sp. | reverse complement strand
CGTTTTCGCTGTCGTCCTTGCCGATAGGAACGTCGCCTGCTATGATGTTAGGAATGGTCATCATCACTTTTTTCAAATCGGCGTCCACCGCTTCGCCCTCTTTTTCTATCTGCGCAAGGCGTTCTGCGTCCGCTTTTACCTGCGCTTTTACGGCTTCCGCTTCCTCACGCTTGCCCGCTTTCATCAGCTCGCCCACCTTTTTGGAAAGAGTGTTTCTCGCCGAGCGGAGCGCGTCGCCCTCGGCAATCAGTGCACGGCGTTTTACGTCCAACGCCAACGCTTCGTCCACGAGCGGAAGCTTTGCGTCCTGAAATTTTTTACGGATATTCTCTTTGACGAGTTCCGGATTGGTTCTAATGAGATTGATATCAATCATTTCGTTACCTCAATGTATTTTGTTTTCCTTTTGTTTTCCTTATTATACAACTTTTTTTTGTTAAAAGCAATTAAATGCAATCACGCAAGCGCAATTTCCCGCAAAAAATCGCGAAAAAATTCTCTAAAAACTTGTGTTTTCCCCGCTTGTGTGCTATAATAAAAGCAGTATATACCTTTTACGGAGCTATTTACACGCATGAAACAAGACAAAAACGGCGAAAAAACGGAAGAAAGGGTAACGAGTTCCAACTCTAATTCTCCCGCTCCCACCGCCGAAAACACAAAACAAAAAAAGACCAAACAAAACGGCGAAAAGCAATCGTTTTTCTCCAAGCTTTTCAAGCGGGAGGAAAATCATGACGATTCGCCGCAATTAAACGTACAGCGTTTTAACGCGTATGCAAACGAGGGTCTTACCACCGCGCAGGTGGAAGAACGTATCGCGCAAGGCTTGGTAAACAAAACGGGCAAGAAATTCTCCAAGACTTACAAGAGCATTTTCCTTGGCAATATTTGCACCTTTTTCAACCTGCTTTGCTTGCTTGCGGCGTTGGCGTTGGCAGTTGCCCGCGCGCCCATTTCGCAATTTACTTTCGTACTTATCTTCCTTTGCAACATCGTCGTCAGTATCGTACAGGAAATCCGCGCGAAACGGAAAATAGACAAGCTCACCATTCTATCCACCCCCACCGCCGTCGTCATTCGTAACGGTCAAAAGGTGGATATTCCCGTAGAAGAGCTGGTGGTGGACGATATTCTTTTGCTGTCCGCAGGTCAGCAAGTCCCCGCCGACTGCGTTACCGTAGAGGGCGCGGCAGAACTCAACGAATCTCTTTTGACAGGCGAATCCGTTCCTATCAAAAAAGAGGACGGCGATTTCGTTTACGCAGGGTCGTTTGTGGCGAGCGGCAGAATCGCCGTGCGCGTGGATAAAATCGGCGAATACACGTATATCAGCAAGCTGACCGCGCGGGCGAAAAAGTACACACGCCCCAACTCGGAAATCATGAACTCCATTAACCTGTTTATCAAGATAATCGGTGTGGCGATACCGTTCGTGGCGGTGTTCATGTTCTTGAACAACTACAAGGCGATAGGCGGCACGTGGGCGGACTTACAGCAAACGGGCGGCTTTTGGCAGCACATTGTCAGCGGCGATAAGACGCTGAGCCAAACGATACAAAAAACGTGCTCGGTGGTAATCGGTATGATTCCGTCGGGGCTGCTGCTTTTGACGACGGTGGCACTTTCCGTGGGCATGATTCGTCTTGCCAAATACAACACCTTGGTACAGGATATGTATTCGCTGGAAATGCTCGCCCGCGTCAACGTGCTGTGCCTCGACAAAACGGGTACGATTACCGACGGCAGAATGAAGGTTAGCGACTGCATTTTACTCAACAACCCCACGGAGTTTGGTATAGACGATATTTTAGGTTCTATGCTCGCTTCGCTCAACGATAACAACCAAACGTCCATTGCGCTGTACGAACGCTTCGGACATTCTTCGGCGTTGCAGCCCATTGCCACCCTGCCCTTCTCTTCGGCACGCAAGCTGTCGGCGGTTACGTTTGAGGGAGTAGGTACGTTCGTTATGGGTGCTCCCGAGTTCGTATTAAAGCCCATGCCCGTACGTATCGATAAAATCGTCAAGCAGTATGCGCAAATGGGGTTGCGCGTGCTGGTAGTGGCGCATTCGGGCAGTCAGATTTCGGGCGACAAAGTGCCAATGGGCTTGAAAGCGGTGTCTATTATCACCCTTTCGGACAATATCCGCCCCGACGCCATTGAAACGATTAAATGGTTTAGGGAAAACGACGTGGCGGTAAAGGTAATTTCGGGCGACAACCCCGTTACGGTAAGCGAAGTGGCGCGCCGAGCGGGTATTCACAACGCCGCGCAGTTTATTTCCTTGGAAGGACTGTCGGATATCGAGGTGGAGAACGCCGCAAATCAATATACGGTATTCGGGCGCGTAACGCCTGAACAGAAAGCCATTTTGATACGTTCTATCAAGCAGGCGGGCAACACGGTTGCCATGACGGGCGACGGCGTAAACGATATTTTGGCAATGAAAGAAGCCGATTGCGCCGTATCGGTGGCGTCGGGCAGCGAGGCGGCGCGTAACGTGTCCAACTTGGTTTTACAGGATAATAATTTCAGCTCTATGCCCAAGATTGTAAACGAGGGCAGGCGGGTTATCAATAACATCAAAAACTCCTCGTCGCTGTATATCATGAAAACGCTGTTGACGTTAATTTTAGCGGTGGTATGTATCGCAATCGGCAGCGAATATTTCTTCACGACCAACAACATGATGATGTACGAATTCCTCGTGAGTGCATTGCCGTCGTTCGTGCTGTCGTTACAGCCGAACACCAACCGCGTCAAAGGCAAGTTTATCCCCTACGTTTTAAGCAGGGCTATCCCCGGTGCATTGACCATGGCAGTAGGCATTTTAACGCTGTATATCGTGCACAAAACGTCGCTTGCGGGCACGTTCGGGTTCGTAGACGGAGAGGGCAACGCCACCTTGGTATATCAGGCTCTGCTGATGATAGCGTTGACGTTCTCGGGGCTTGTCATGCTGTACAGAATCTGTCAGCCGTTCAACGTAGTGCGGGTATGTCTATTTGTGGTAACGACTCTGTTATGCGTTACGGTAATTTCCGTGCCTTGGCTTGGGGAGATTGTGTGCGAGGGCTGGTCCACCATGGGCAAGTTCACCACGCCGCAGGTACTTCTCATCATCATTATCGTACAGGCAAGCTTCCCGCTGTCCAAGTTCCTTATCAAGTTCTTCGACATGATTAACACCGCCGACGATTAAGCGGTGGGGGCTACCACCCTATGATAAGGGTCAAGGGACGTTGTCCCTTGCGCCATGCAAGGCGCGTAGCCTTGCGACCCTCTGTCAAGAGCCGCCGATAGGCGGTAACGGACTCATTGAAGCAACCGTTAGGTTGCGCCTATACGGCTTTGCCGTACAATCGCTCGGAGAGCGAAAAAACAAAAAAATCCGTATGCAATTACATTCTGTTCAAGTAGGGAGCATTTCCCTCCCAAACAACGTATTTTTAGCCCCGCTGGCGGGATATACCAATTACCCGTTCCGCCGTCTTTGCAAAGACTTCGGCGCGGGGCTTTGCTTTACGGAAATGGTCAGCGCAAAGGGCTTGAAATACGGCAGCGAAAACACCCAAGCTCTGCTGTACACCCACCCCGACGAGGGCGTATGCGCCGCGCAAATCTTCGGCAGCGAACCTGACACCATGCGCTTCGCTTGCGAACACCCCGCTCTTGCGCCCTTTCCTATTATCGATATCAATATGGGCTGCCCCGTACCCAAAATTTATAAAAACGGCGAGGGCAGCGCACTGCTTGAAAATCCCCTCTTGGCGGAAAAAATCGTCCGAGAATGCGTAAAAAGCGGAAAAATTATCACCGTTAAATTCCGTATCGGTATCGATAGCTCCCGCCTTATCACGCGCGAGTTCGCCAAACGCATGGAGGGAGCGGGCGCAAGCCTCATCACCGTCCACGGCAGAACGAAAGACAAAATATACGCAGGCGACGTAAACTACGCGGAAATCGCCGCCGCCAAACAGGCGGTTTCTATCCCCGTCATCGCCAACGGCGGCGTGTTTTCGGACACGGACGCGCAAACGCTGCTTGCGGGTACGGGCGCGGACGGCGTAATGATAGCCCGCGCGGCTTTGTTCGACCCCCAAATTTTCTGCGATATCACGGGCACGCCCCGCATATCCAAAGCGGAAATGTTTCGCCGTCAGCTCGACCAAACGGAATCGCTGTTCGACGAACGCTTCACCACCGTATTCATGCGCAAAATGGCGGCGTTTTACGTCAAGGGCGAACGGGGTGCAGCCTCGTTTAAGGAACGCCTTTTCGCCGCAAAAAATCCCGCCCAGCTTCGGGAAATCGCGCAAGAAATTTGGCAATGAGCCTCGCCCACGCACTTTTACGGCAGTTATATTTGCCTAACGGCAAGTTATATTGCTAACGCAGTGATATTTTGCGAACACAAAGTGATATTCGCCGTTGGCGAGTTAATGCTAAAAATCCCAAACAGAAAAGCCCTCTACGGGGCGTTTTCTTTTTTTATGTATATTTACACAAGCACACCGCCGTTATGCGTTTTAGAGGGCATTAAACGCGCGAAAAACAAAATTTCACGCGCACGCGCGCGAAAACTTTTACTTTTTTCCGTTCAAACGCTATACTTTTTGCTTTATTTGTGGTATAATGTAGATGTCAAAAAATAATCTTTTTCCCTTTTTATAAAAAGGGAAAGAAAAACAGGAGAAAGAAAAATGGCGGAAAGAGTAGAAGGCGAATACGGCGCAGAACAAATACAAGTCCTCGACGGCTTGGAACACATTCGTAAGCGCCCCGGTATGTATATCTCCTCCACCGACGCAAAGGGCTTGCACCACCTTGTGCACGAGGTAGTGGATAACTCTATCGACGAGGCGTTGGCGGGGTATTGTACGCATATCGAAGTAACCCTCAACAGCGACGGGAGCTGCACCGTTCAGGACAACGGACGCGGTATTCCCACCGATATCCACCCCAAAGAAGGCATTTCTACGTTGGAAGTGGTATTTACCAAAGTAAACGCAGGCGGTAAGTTCGGCGGCGATTCGGGGTACAAGGTTTCCAGCGGTTTGCACGGCGTGGGCGTTAAGGCGGTAAACGCTCTTTCCGAATGGTTGGAAGCAGAGGTGCGCCACGAGGGTCATGTCTTTAAGCAGGTATATAACCGCGGCGTGCCCCAGCGCAGCGTACAAATCGTAGGCGATACGGACGAAATGGGTACGAAGGTTACCTTTATGCCCGACGCGGAAATCTTTGAAACTACTATCTTTAATTACGATACCTTGAAGGGCAGACTGCGCGAGCTTGCCTACCTCAACAAGGGCTTGCGCATTTCCTTGGAGGACAAACGCGCAGGGCAAGAACAGCAGGATTCCTTCTGCTACGAGGGCGGTATCTGTTCGTTTGTAGAAGAGCTTAACAAAAACCGTGAGGAATTGCTGTTCCCTGCTCCCGTATATTTTGAGGAACAGGAGGGCGACACCGTTTGCGAGGTGGCGATTCAGTACAACGAATCGTACAACGAAGTAATTTACAGCTACGCCAACAACGTAAACACCATTGACGGCGGAACGCACGTCGAGGGCTTGAAAATGGCGTTGACCAAGGTCATCAACGACGCGGGCAGAAAGCAAAATATCTTAAAGGACAGCGAAAAGCTGACGGGCGAGGACGTACGCGAGGGTATTACCGCCGTCGTTTCCGTCAAGCTTGTCAACGCGCAATTTGAGTCGCAGACGAAAGACAAGCTGAACAACAGCACCATTCGTACCTTTGTCAACAAATGCGTAACCGAACACATGGCAACGTTCTTGGAGGAAAACCCCTCCGTTGCCAAAGAGCTGGTGCTCCGCTCTATCACGGCGCAAAAGGCGCGCGACGCGGCGAGAAGCGCACGAGAATTGACGAGAAGAAAGGGCTTGTTAGAGTCCACCACTCTGCCCGGCAAGCTTGCCGACTGTTCGGACAAGCGCAGCGAGCTTTGCGAAATTTATATCGTTGAGGGGGATTCGGCAGGCGGTACAGCGAAACAGGGCCGTGATAGACGCTTCCAAGCCATTCTGCCTCTGCGCGGTAAAATTTTGAACGTAGAAAAGGTTCGCTTAAACCGCGTTTTGGAGAACGAAGAAATCAAATCGATGATTACGGCGTTCGGGTGCGGCATTTTGGACGACTTCGACGAAAGCAAGCTCCGTTACGACAGAATTATCTCCATGACCGATGCCGACGTAGACGGCGCACACATTCGTATTTTGTTATATACGTTCCTGTTCCGTTATATGCGGCCGCTTATCGAACACGGGCACGTGTACGCGGCAAAGCCGCCCCTTTATAAGGCAAGCTATAAAGGTCATGACGATTATTTGTATTCGGAAGAAGAAAAGATAGAATACGACAAAAACGCGCCCGGCAAGGTAGAATACCAACGCTATAAGGGCTTGGGCGAAATGAGTAAAGAACAGCTTTGGGATACGACGATGAACCCTGCCACCCGTACGCTTATCCGCGTTACCATGCAGGACGCTGCGGAGGCAGACCAGATGTTCTCTATGCTCATGGGCGAAAACCCCGAACTGAGAAGAAAGTTTATCGAAGAAAACGCGTCCCTCGTTACCGATTTGGACGTATAAGCAAGCGCAATAAGGAGAAAAACCATGGCTAAAAAAGAAACCAGCCCCGAATTGACGGAGGAATTTAAGAAAACCCTCGCAATGACGAAAATGCTCGATATCGAGGTGGACGACGAATTAAAACGCTCGTTCATTGCCTATGCGATGGCGGTAAATAAATCGCGTGCCATTCCCGACGTGCGCGACGGCTTGAAGCCCGTGCACAGACGTATTTTGTATTCCATGCACGAAATGGGGCTTTACAACGACAAGGCGTTTAGAAAGTGCGCCCGTATCGTCGGTGATTGTATGGGTAAATTCCACCCCCACGGCGACAGCTCTGTCTACGACGCTTTGGTACGCTTGGCGCAAGATTTCACCATCAATGTTCCCCTTGTAGACGGACACGGCAACTTCGGTAGCGTGGACGGTGACCCTGCGGCGGCAATGCGTTACACCGAAGCAAGACTTACCAAGCTCGCGGCGGAAATGCTCAAAGATTTAGACAAAGAAACGGTCGATTTCGTACCC
>JAZOPT010000077.1:0-82685 GCA_045655725.1 Candidatus Scatosoma sp. | reverse complement strand
CAAGGCGTTTAGAAAGTGCGCCCGTATCGTCGGTGATTGTATGGGTAAATTCCACCCCCACGGCGACAGCTCTGTATATGACGCTTTGGTGCGCTTGGCGCAAGAATTTACGATCAGCTTCCCGCTCGTGGACGGACACGGAAACTTCGGTTCTGTGGACGGCGACCCCGCGGCGGCTATGCGTTACACGGAAGCACGTCTTACCAAATTGGCTTCGGAAATGCTCCGCGATTTGGATAAGGATACGGTAGATTTTATCCCCAACTTCGACGGCAGCGAGGAAGAACCTACCGTTCTGCCCGCAAGATACCCCAACCTGCTTGTCAACGGCTCGGACGGTATCGCCGTAGGTATGGCGACCAATATCCCCCCGCACAACCTTGCGGAGGTTATCGACGGCACGATCGCCATGATCGACAACCCCGAAATTACCGTCGATGAGCTGATGGAATACGTTCCCGCTCCCGACTTCCCTACGGGCGGCGTTATCATGGGCAGAAGCGGTATCCGTCAGGCGTACAGAACGGGTCAAGGCAGTATCATGATCCGCTCCAAATGCGAAATTGAAGAATACGGCACGGGCGGCAACGTACGTTCGCGCATTATCGTTACCGAAATCCCCTATCAGGTAAACAAAGCGATGCTGATAAAGACGATTGCGGACATGGTACGCGACAAGCGTTTGGAGGGCATTTCGGATATCCGCGACGAATCGGACAGAGACGGTATGCGTATCGTTATCGAATGCAAAAAGGACGCCAACGCGCAGGTGGTGTTAAACACTCTGTACAAAAAGACCAAGCTGCAAATTTCGGACGGTATTATCCTGCTTGCCTTGGTGGAAAACGGCACAGAGCCCAAAACGCTCAATCTCCGCGATATTTTGTACCATTATCTCAATCACCAAAAGGAAGTTATCACTCGCCGCACCCGCTTCGATTTGCATAAAACGGAAGAACGCGCGCATATCATTGCAGGGTTGGTGCTTGCGCTTGCCAACGTAGACGAGGTTATCCGTATTATCAAGTCTTCGGCGGACAAGAACGAAGCGGTGGAAAAGCTGACTTCGGCGTTCGTATTGGACGAAAAGCAAGCCAACGCCATTTTGGATATGCGTTTGCAGCGTCTTACCTCTTTGGAAGTGGAAAAATTGCAGGACGAGCTCGCCGCATTGCAGGCGACCATTGCCGATTTGAAAGACATTTTGGCAAACGAATGGCGCGTTATGCAAATTATCCGCAACGACCTTTGCGACATCAAAAATAAATACCCCTCCCCCCGTAAAACGGAAATCTCCGTGGATTACGGCAATATCGACGACGAGGATCTTATCGACAGGGAGGACGTGGTTATCTCCATTACCCATTCGGGATATATCAAGCGTTTGCCCGTTGCCGAATACAAGGCGCAGGGCAGAGGCGGCAGAGGTATCACGGCTCACCGCCCCAAGGACGAGGATTACGTGGAAAAAATGTTCGTGTGCTGCACGCACGACCCTATCCTTTTGTTCTCCTCCAAGGGCAAGGTGTATTCTATCAAGGGCTACGAGATTCCCGAAGCCAACCGCACGGCGCGCGGCAGAGCCGTCGTCAATATCGTTCAGCTTGACCCGGGCGAAAAAATCGAAACGGTGTTGCCCGTATTGGAAGACGGCACGGGCTACCTCACTATGGCAACCGAACGCGGCTTGATCAAGAAAACGCACACGGACGAATTTAAGCGTATCGCCAAGAACGGTAAAATCGCCATCAAACTGCAAGAGGACGACCGACTTATCTCCGTTCAGTTTACGACGGGCGACAACGAAATTTTGATCGCCTCCCGCGGCGGCAAGTGTATCCGCTTCCACGAAAACGACGTGCGCCCGACGGGCAGAGGCACGCAGGGCGTAAAAGCGATCACGCTTGGCAAGGAAGATATCGTGGTGGATATGCTTATCGTGGATAAGGAGCAAGATTTGTTCACGCTCACCTCGCTTGGCTATGGCAAACGTTCTAACGTGGAAGACTACCGTTTGCAGAGCCGTGGCGGTAAGGGTATCAAGGCGGGTATCTTCAACGAAAAGACGGGCTACCTTGTCAATATGAAGCTGGTAACGGACGACAACGATATCATGATTATCACGACAGGCGGAACGATTATCCGTATGCACGCGGACACGATTAGCTGTATCGGCAGAGCGACGCGCGGCGTACGCGTTATGAACGTCAAGGATAGTCTGGTGGCAACGGTAGACGTTACCGAACGGGACGATGAAGCGGAAGTAGAAGCTCCCGAGGAAACGGCGGCAGATTTAAGCCCCGAAGACTTGGCAGGCGAAGCGGACGTTATCGAAGCGGAAGAAGCGGTAACGGACGAAACGGAAGCGGAAGTTACGGAAGAAACAGAAGAATAATCATTTATTAAAAAGTCAGAGGGTAGAGCCAAGCTCTACCCTCGTTTTTTATTGTTTGTTATATAAATAAGCCCGTTAGCCCGCTGTTCGGTTACCGTATAAGCCCGTTACCCCGAAAAAACGAAGCAAGACGCAAGTAAGACAAGGCGCACGCTTTTTTCCGCAGGGCGCGTACGTCTGTACGTAACCAAGGAAAAAAGTTAGTGCAACGCCGTATTGCGCCGCGTATTCTTCGTTTTTAATGCTTGGATTTTTGGTAATACTCGTCCCACTCCGCTTCCGATAACGTCGTTACGTCCTTCCCGTCCGCAAGTGCTAACGCTTCCGCTTTGGTAAACCGAGCCGCAAACCGTTCCACGCTCTCTTTCAGAGCCTTTTCACAATCACAGCCCGCCTTTCTGCCCACGTTCACCGCCGCAAATAAAACGTCGCCTATCTCCTTTTCCGCTTCCGTGGCATTGCCCGCCTCGTACGCCTCGAAAAATTCGGTAAGCTCTTCCTGCAAACGTACGGCAGCCGCTCTTGCGGAAGCAAAATCCATGCCCGCTTTCGCCGCTCGCTTGCCCACCTTTTGCGCTCGCATCGCCGCAGGGAAACACTTGGGTACGTCGTTCACCGACTTAGAAAACGTGTCCTGACCCTTTTCCTTGCGCTTGTTCGCTTCCCAAACGGTAAGCGCGCTCCCCTCGTCCTGCGCCTTGTCCGCACCGAACACGTGCGTGTGGCGGGTGATAAGCTTGGTGCAAATTCCCGTCAGAACGTCGGTGAGATTAAACGCGCCCGTCTCCTCTTTCAGCACTGCGTGGAACACCGCCTGCAATAAAATATCCCCCGTTTCCTCCTGTATCTTCTCATCGTCGGCGCAATCGATAGCATCGACCAGCTCGTAAGCCTCCTCCACCGCCGCCATTTTAATACTTTCGCACGTTTGCACTCTGTCCCAAGGGCAACCGTTCGGCTTTCGCAACCGAACGATAATTTGCTTCAAATCGTCCATCGTAAATCGGGTTTTTTCCAGCAGGTCGCACCGCTCTATCGCCACCGCCGAAGAGTAGTCGTATTCCTTTTGTCTATCGATATCGTAAAGGGGCATTTTCTTCGCCTTGCCGCCGATAACGTAGGTAACCTTGCTTTCCTCGCCGAACAAATCCCCCAAAAGCAGCTTGCAATCGCTTGCCAATCCCCTGTCGTCCATGTCGTAAACGATAAGCGGCAGAGTCAGCTCGCCCGCCTGCGCGCGTTCGGCAAGCTCGTAGGCAGAGGAAGCCGCATAGGAACAGCCTTGGAATTTCGCCGCTTTCGCAACGGCGGTTATTTTGGATACGCCGTCGATGATTTGCAGCTTGCCGCGCGTCTTTCTTTGCAACGCCTTTACCGAATAATCCTCTGTCGCCGCTCCGTCCACCAAATATACGGTATCCTCTCCCAACGCCATTACCGCCTTGGCAAGATTGTCGTTTAGCGTCTTAAACGAACGGCTTTTTTCATATACTTTATCCAGCGTAACGTGCTTTACGCCCATGTCCAGCACCGACTGATAAGAACGGGTGTTTGCCGTCCGCACCGCGATATTCGCACCCGATTTTACCGCCGCCAAAATCGCCTCTTCTCCGCGTTTTGTGATGTCGCCTCTTTCTACGCCCAAGCCCACAACCGTTATCATTTGTACTGCTCCTTTTGTTTGCAATTATTTTTAGTATTTTTAGTCTTGTTTTATCCTCACGCCGTGTTTTGCGCGTTTACCACTGCGGCGCGATACGCCTATATTATATACCAAATCGAGCAGAAATGCAACCAAATAACACACGTTTGTCGCGTGCGCCAAGCCAAACACGGACACGGCGGGGTCGCGGAGCAAAAACACGTACGCAACCGTTTTCACGGCAACGGCAATCAGCATGGAAAGCGCGGCGTACTTGGGCTTGCCCTGCGCCGTCAAACACGCCGACAGCGTTTGCGTACAGGATAGGGTAAACGCACTGACGGAAAAAACTTTAATAAGCTTTACCAAAATAGCAAGCTCCTCGCCCGCCAAGCTGCGAAAGATGAGCCTCGCCACAGGCTCGGCAAAAAGGTACAGCCCTGCCGCCGCGGGCAACGCCACCGCCATCGTAACTCCCAAGGCAAAAAATAGCTTGCGCCGTACGCCGTTTTTTGCCCGTCCGTTCGTTTGCTCCGCTTGCGCCGTTTGTGCGGTCTTTGCCGAAGCGGAAGCCGCCGCCACCGCGGGAATACTCGCCGCCGCGATACCATAGCACACGGACACGGGCAGATTGATTACCGTTACCGCTCCCCCTGAAAACAGACCGTATAACGTTACGGCGTTTTCGGCATATGCGCTCATTAGCCGAACGGCAAGCACGCTATCTAATAATGCGGATAAAGGGAGCAATATCGAGCTAAACGTTACGGGGATACTCAACCGCAAAACGGTTTTCATCGCAACCCTGCCCCCCTCCTTTTGCGTTTCGCCCTCTTTTTTTAGCATGGGCGCGCGCTTGTATAGAATCATCATCAGCGCCAGTGCAAACAGCTCGGAAAGGGACACGGCAAGCAGCAAAAACACCACCGCTTTTTCCACGTTATTTCTAAACAGGTACGCAAACAACAGCCCAAACGCCACCTTGACAAGCTGTTCGGTAACCTCGGAAAGTGCGGTGGGGAGCATATTGTTTCTGCCCTGAAACCAACCGCGAAACACGGAGATAGCGGACACCAAAAACACGGACGGCGCAAGCGTATAATACCCCGCCTGTACGCTCTCACTGCCCTGCGCGCGGGCAAGCGCAGGCGCGATTGCCGCCATCAGCAACGCTCCAAACCCGCCGATAAGCAAAAACAGCTTCATTGCCGTTTGGAACACGGGTTTTTCGTTCTCCCCTTTGCCGATACGTTCGGCGGTAAGCTTGGCAATAGAGGAGGGGATTCCCGTTGCGGACACGGTAAGAAGCAGGCAATAGACGGGATAAACCAGCTGATACAAGCCTATGCCGTACCCGCCGATGAGGTTGGTCAGCGGAATACGGTACAGCGCGCCGATTACTTTGGCAATGAAACCGCCTGCCGCTATCGTCGCCGCCCCCTTCAAAAAGCCATTTTTTGCTGTTTTCCTTTTGGTTCCCATACTTTTAGTATGCGGAAAGACAGGCGGAAAATTTTTCAAAAAGTCTGGAAAAATTTTCCTCAAATTATTGACAAACGGTTTTTTGTGTGTTATACTGAACACGAAAATTCAATACTCGGGCTTAGGCGATGGACGTAAGGAGGGTTACAATATGTCAAAGCAAAGCACGGAACAAACGATGCCACCACGACAGACACGGGACTTGACCCATAAGGGGAGAATCCCCGATATCGAATGGTTGTTCGGCTACGGGGAAACGAAGAACGCCAAGAAAAACGGCTTTTTGCAAAAGCTCTTGCGTAGGGATTGGTGGAAACTTTTTACTTCCACCCTTATTTACCTGTTGCAGGCTTCGCCCGTGTGGATTTTGCCGCTTATAACAAGCGACGTTATCGACTTGATCACAGTCCGCCCCGACGGATATTTGCTGCGTATTTGTATAGACGCGGCAATTTTATTTGTACTCGTGGCGCAAAACGTGCCAACCACCACTTGGCGTTCGTCCATTGTCGATAAATGGATGCGTTGCACTACTGCCGAAATTAAGGGCGGCGTTATACGCAAACTGCAACGTTTATCCATTACTTATCATAAGGAAATCGAAGAAGGCAGAATTCAATCCAAATTTCTACGGGATATCGAAACCGTCGAAGCGTATTACCGATGCGTTTTACACTCGCTTATTCCAAGCCTTGTCGGCGCGGCGATCTCCACCGCAATCGCGATTGTAAAAAGTCCCCTCGTCGCACTGTTTTTCCTTGCAATCATTCCCGCGAACGTGGCGACCACCCGCGCGCTGCGAAAACATATCCGTAAAAACAATTCTGTTTACCGCGCCACCAACGAAGATCTTTCTTCCAAGCTCACCACCACCTTGCAAATGCTCACGCTTACCAAGGCGCACGGGCTCATTTCCACGGAAGAAATCGCCGTTACCGAAAAAATAGAAGCGGTTAAAGAAGCGGGTATCAAGATAGACAAGGTTCACGCACTATTCGGCTCGATACGCTGGGCAGCAAGTCAACTGCTTTCGGGGGTCTGTTTGTTCTTTTGCGTATTTCTTGCAATCAAAGGCTACATATCCGCAGGCGAAGTTGTGCTCTTTCAGTCGCTGTTTTCTTCTATTAGCAATTCTTTACTTTCGCTAACCAACGTGTATCCATCACTTATGGCAGGTAAGGAAGCAGTAGATTCCCTGTCCGAAATCGTGTGCGCGGAAGATATTGAACGCGACGACGGAAAAATGCCCGTGCCTCGCATCGAAGGCGCAATCGATTTTGAAAACGTTTCCTATCATTATCCAAACGAAGAAAAACAAGTGGTGCAATCGCTTTCGCTTCACGTCAAAAAAGGCGAGCGGATCGCTGTCGTTGGCTCGTCAGGCTCGGGCAAGAGCACGCTTATGAACCTGCTGATCGGTTTGCTTTCGCCAACTAGCGGACGCATTCTCATAGACGGCGTGCCCATGACGGAAATGCCCATGCAAAAATATCGACGGTTTATCTCCGTCGTACCGCAAAACAGTATTCTTTTCTCGGGTACAATCCGTGAAAATATTACCTACGGGCTTGACTCGTATAGCGAAGAAGCGCTTTGGCGTGCCGTCAAGGATTCGGACGTGGAAGAATTTTTGCCGTCCCTTCCAAACGGTATCGACTCCCCCGTTGGAGAGCACGGCGATAAGCTTTCAGGCGGACAAAAACAACGCGTTTCCATTGCTCGTGCACTCATTCGCGATCCGCGCATTTTGATTATGGACGAAGCAACTTCCGCACTAGACAACGTCGCGGAATACCACGTGCAAAAAGCAATTGAACGCTTGGTACAAGAACGTACTACCTTTATTGTCGCGCATCGCCTTTCAACCATTCGTAACGCCGACCGCATCATCGTCATGGAAGAGGGCAAAATGGTAGAGTTGGGCACGTATGAAGAGTTAATGCAAAAAAACGGAAAATTTGCGGAGCTAGAACGGCTCAGTCGTATCCGCGAAGAGGAAACAGCGCAATAGAAAAAACGGAGCGTAATGCTCCGTTTTTTCTTATTCGTAATTTTCTATCATATCCAGCAGTTCTTCAAAGCGGTACAAATCCTCTGCGGAATAGTAGTCTATGTATATTCTGCCCTTTTTGTCGTTGCCTATCAGCGATACTTTGGTTCTGAATACGCCGCGCATACGCTCGACAAACGCTTTTAATTGCTCGCTTTTCGCCGCCGCTTTCGCTGCGTTTTCTTGGCTTAATACCTCGGGCGGCGTTAAATACGCCTTTACCGCACGTTCCATTTCCCGCACGGAATATTCCCGCTTTATCGCCTCCTCTGCAAAAGCATACTGCTTTTCCTTGGGCACTTTCACAAGCGTCCGCGCATGACCCGCCGACAGCCGACCGCTTTCAATCAACCCCACCACCTCGGGCGTGAGCGTCAACAACCGTAACGTGTTGGCTACCGCAGGTCGGGATTTGCCTATCAGGGCGGCGATATCGTCCTGCGTAAAGGAAAATTCGCTGATGAGCCGCTTCATCAAATACCCCTCTTCCATCGCACCCATGCGCTCCGTTTTGAGTTTTTCTAAAATGGAAAAGCATTCGGCGTTCTGCTGCGAAAAGGAGTATATCCGCACGGGCAATTCTTTCACGCCCGAAAATTTTGCCGCGAAGAAATCCCGCTCGCCCGCAAGCAGCGTAAACCTGCCGTCCTCCTTTTCGTTTACCGAAAATTCGGGTACGCCGTTTAATAGAAAGTACGCCGCGCGGGTTTTTAAGTCCTTTTTCTCAAACGCCGTTACCTCCGCAGAAGTGTCTATCAGCGAAGTGGGTACGTTACGCCGTGTAAAGCTGACGTCTAATATTCTCTGTTTTTTACCCTTTTTCATGTGGAGTTCTCCCTCTTATTATCCTATCCATTTTTAGAAACAAGCAGTGCAACGCCGCAATGCGCCGTTTATAAAAGCCGACCTTTTAGAAAGGACGCGGAGCTATTAAGCTCCGCGTATGCTTTATTCTTCGTCTTTCGTTTCAGGCTGTTCTTGGGGCAATTCCTCGGCTTTCTCCTCGGATTTTACTTCCGTGTTTTCCTCGGCAACCACGTGTTCTTTGGAAGGAGTCGTCATTTGCGCAAACGGGTTTGCCTTATGCGAATCCTCTTTCTCTTCCATCGCCTTTACCACGTCCTTGTAGCTTGCGCCCTTCATCAGCATCGCCACTTCTTCCGTGTAAATGGTTTCCTTTTCCACTAGCACGCGCGACATATTATCCAAAATAGAACGGTTTTCTTTCAGCAGCTTGGTAGCGCGCGTATGCGCTTCCGTTATCAACCGCCGAATTTCATTGTCTATCGTCGCCGCCGTTTCCTGCGAATACCCGCCTCTGCTTTGATTTCCGTATTCCATTCCCATAAACACGGGCTGGTCGGAATCGTACGCCACAAGACCCAATTTATCGCTCATACCCCATTGCGTTACCATGCGGCGCGCAATCTCCGATACGTGCTGCAAGTCGGCGCTCGCGCCCGTGGTTACGTCTTGGATAACAAGTTCCTCGGCAACTCTGCCGCCCAAGGACATACATATATTATCGATAAGCTTGTTATACGAAATATCGTTGTCGTTCGTTTCGGGTCGGGTCATCGTATAGCCCGCCGCTCTGCCGCGGGGAATAATGGACACTTCGTGCACAGGGTCGCAATGCTTGCAAAGACAAGCTAGCACCGCATGCCCCGCTTCGTGGTACGCCGTACAACGTTTGTCCGCTTCCGTTACCACACGACTCTTTTTCTGCGGCCCCATAAGCACCTTGTTGATACCGTCGTAAAGCTCTAAATTGCCTATCATCTTCTTGCCCGCACGCGCCGCCAAAATCGCCGCTTCGTTCAAAAGGTTGGCAAGCTCCGCGCCCGAAAATCCCGCCGTGATACGCGCAACCGTCTTGAAATTGACGTCGGGCGCCATCGGCTTATTTCTTGCGTGCACTTTCAATATCTGCTCTCTACCCTTTACGTCGGGCAAATTCACGTTGATTTGTCTGTCAAAACGCCCCGGTCGCAATAAAGCGGGGTCGAGAATGTCCGCTCGGTTGGTCGCCGCCATGACGATAATGCCATCGTTGGATTCAAAGCCGTCCATTTGTACCAAAATTTGGTTGAGCGTCTGCTCTCTTTCGTCGTGGCCGCCGCCAAGACCCGCGCCGCGCCGTCTACCCACTGCGTCGATTTCGTCTACGAAAATGATACAGGGCTGATTTTTCTTCGCCATATCGAACAGGTCGCGCACTCGCTTTGCGCCCACACCCACGTACATTTCTACGAAATCTGAACCCGAAACGGAGAAGAAGGGCACGCCCGCTTCGCCTGCTACCGCTTTGGCAAACAGAGTTTTACCCGTTCCCGGAGGCCCTACAAGCAATACGCCCGAGGGGATACGCGCGCCGAGATTGGAAAATTTCTTGGGACTTTTCAAAAATTCTACTACTTCCGCAAGCTCTTCCTTTTCTTCTTCCGCGCCTGCCACGTCGGAAAAACGAACTTTGAGGTTGTTTTGTACCTGTGCTTTATTTTTGCCGATATTCATCGCCGCATTGCCGCCGCCTGCCGCACTGCGCATGATCAGCCAGAACATCACCGCTACAAGCACTACGCCCAAAATGGGGAAAATGCTCGACCACACACTGCCTGCGTTGGGGTCGGCAAATTCGATGGAAATGCTCGTTGCGTTGGGAATATTTGCTAAAAAGGTAAATACCGACGTGAAGTCGTATAAGCTGGGAGCAACGGTGGTATAGGAAACGTCCGCGCCGTACCCCGTCCATACGTAGCCGTCGATATACATTTCGGTAATCGTTCCGTCCTCTATTTTTGCCATAAATTCGTTAAAGGACACCGATTCAGGACCGCCGAGGATATCCATCAATAAAAAGGCGAATAACGCTACCACCACTACGGCAACTACCGCCCAGATAATCGTTTTTGTTTTCTTATTCAAAGTGTTACGCTCCTTTCACGCGTTTTGTGTGCTTTTAGCTTGTGCAATTCCCTCTTAAAAAACGCGCTTGAATACCTATTTAATACTTATTTATGCCCTTTTTATCCCGAAACAAACGGGAAAGGCATTATTATTTTATCATATAATACAACCTTTTTCAAGCGTTTCCGCGCGATATTTCAAAGATTTAACAAACGTTCACCTATTTTACACATTTTTCCAAGTCTTTTTTTCCGCGCTTTCCGTCGATTTTTCCCGCTTTTGCGCCAAGACAGCGGTGGCAAGCTTCGTTGCCCTCGCAATGACGGGAAGATTACCGCGCAAGTTCGTTATCCCGAAAAAGCGGCGAAGATACGAGCAAGACAAGGCGCGGGAGGCTTTCCGACGGGACGTGTACTTTTGTACACGAGCAAGGAAAACGCACCGTAACGAAGTATTGCGACGTATATACGTCGTTTTTTAGTTTCTGCGGCGACCGCCGAACAATATCATCACCCACACCGCAAACCGCAAAAAATATACAAGCGAAGTGAGCAAAGACGCCACGTACGTTTGCGCTGCGGCAGATAACATTCTTTCCGCATACGGCAGCTCCTCTTCCGTTAAAATGCCCTCTTGGATAAGCATATTTTTCGCTCGGCGGCTGGCGTCCAATTCCACGGGCAACGTTGCCAACGCAAACACGGTGGAAAGTCCGTATAACGCCACGCCTGCAATGGCAAGATAATAACCAAGGTCGGCATATTGCGTAAGCGTTACAAACAAGTCTAATAGCAGCCCCACCAACACTAGGGGCAGCGCAAGACGCGTGCCGATATTGGTAACAGGCACTAATACCGACCTTATTTTATAAGGCAAATATCCCCGTTTTTTCTGCACTACGTGCCCTATTTCGTGCGCCGCCACGGCAACCGCCGCAACCGAATCGTTGCCATATACGCTCTCTGAAAGATTTACCACTTTTTTTGTGGGGTGATAATGATCGGTGAGCATACCGCGCACTTTTCCAACGTTTATATCGTCAATGCCGTTTGCCCGAAGCAGTTTTCTCGCCGTGTCATACCCCGTCGCGTGCGAACGAGTGCCTATTTCGCTTTGCGCCGCAAACGTAGAACGCACTTTTGCGCTTGCTCTGCCTGCAATCAGCGCACAAATCAGCATGGGAATTAAAAAAATAAAATACATACTTTTACTCCTTTGGTTACAGAATGTGCAGTTTCCTTGTTTTTATCACATGCCAAATCCCAAATGACTGTTCGTTACCGCGAAAGCCCGTTATCCCGCTGTTCGGTTACCGTCTAAGCCCGTTGCCCCGCTGTTCGTAACCGCACAAGTTCGTTATCCCGAAAAAACGAAGCAAGATGCAAGCAGTTCAAGGAAAGCGCGGCTTCCCCGCAGGGAGTGTACTTTCCGTACATGACCAAGGGGAAACGCAAGCTTGACGAAGAAATGCGCCGCATATTCTTCGTTTTTTACAAATCAAGGGAGAATGGGTATAACACCGATTTCCCCACCCCTCTGTCCTTTGCCGCACGCTTTAACGCTTCCTTTTTATCCAAGCCCGCCGCCATGTAATGCTTGATATGCTCCACTTCCGAAAGCGCGTTCAAGGGGGATTCGCCCGCCTTTGCTCCCTCGACCAGCAATACGTATTCTCCGCGCTTTTCCCTCGCCAGACCCGCCGACAGCGTGAAATTTACCGCCTCTTCATGAATTTTGGTAATCTCTCTTACCGCCGCGGCGTTGCGTTCTCCAAACACCTCGTGCATGGCTTTGATATCCTTATCCACGTCCTGCGGCGCGCTATGGAAAATCAGCGTGAAATCGCAATCCTTATATTTTTCTAACACCGCGCGCTTTTCCCCCGCCTTATCGGGCAAGAACCCGACAAACGCAAACCTGTCGGCGGGCAACGCCGACAACACGAGCGCCGCTACAAACGCGCTCGCACCGGGAATGAGCGTGTAAGGCTCGCCCGCTTCCCGTAAAATTTTACAAACGGTATTACCCGGGTCGGACACCACGGGAGTGCCTGCGTCCGATACGATAGCAACGTTCTCGCCACGGCGGGAATGCTCTAAAATTTTCGCCGCGGCTTCCGTTTCGTTAAATTTATGGCACGCATACAACGGCTTTTTTATCTCGTAAGCATTGAGCAGCTTCAACGTATGGCGAGTATCCTCGCAAAAGATAACGTCCGCGCTTTTCAGCGTTTCCAACGCTCGCAGAGTGATGTCTTTGAGATTGCCTATCGGCGTCGCTACAAAACTAATCATGTCCTTTTCCTCTTTCTATTTCTCATTAATAGAATAACTATCCACGGCGCAACCAGCCTTGCCGCCTTTCACGCCCTCTATCATCACCAAATACGGCTTCGCTCCCGCTTTGCCCGATACAAACTGCATTCTCTTTACTTCGATATTGACGGCTTTCAAAGTATAACACACCTCCGCGACTCGGTCGGCACGGTGCAACATGGCGATTCTGCCCCCAAACTTCAACGCTTTCGCGGCTGCCACGGCAATTTCTTTTAGAGTAATGGTAAGCTCCTTACGGCAAACGGCTTTGTGGTATTCTTCGTTGTCAAACCCGCCGCGCTCGTACGGGGGATTGCACAAAACCAGTGAGAATTTTTCACGGCATTTTTCGTCCAAGTCCTGCAATTTCCCAAGCTGAAAAGAAAAATTGTCAAACCCGTTTATCCGCGCCGTCTTTTCCGCCATTTGCAACAGCGGATTTTGCATTTCAAACAAGGTAAACGCCGAATTTTTCAGCTTTTCCTTATTTAACGCAAAAAAATGGAACGCGACAATCCCGCTCCCTGCGCAAAAATCCGCCACCACGTCCCCCTTTTTGGGCTTGGCGAATTTGGATAACAACACCGAATCGGAGGTAAATCGGTATAACGTAACGTCCTGCACGATATGCAAGCCGTCAAAACCCATGTCCTCCAATACTTCCGTGTCTTTCAGCTGTACCTGCGTTTGTGTCATATTTGCCGTATGCTCTCCTTTTCTAATAGTATAACAGGCGCGCGGAAAAAAGTCAATAAAAAGTCAATCGCTTGCAACGGATATTCTTACGGTGGATATTTCCCGCCGCAAACACCCATACTGCCGTTATGACTATGCAAAATAAAAAGGAAACAAACGACAAGCAACGCATTCCCGACAGCTTGTCCAAAGACCTGCAACAAAACGCAAAGCTTATCAAAGCTCTGTTGCCCGCGGAGGATATTCTGTCCTATTCGTTTACCACCGCGGACGGCGTGGCGTGTATGCTTTTTTATGCCGACGGAATGGTGAATAAGCAACTGCTCGGCGAATTGGTGGCAAAACCCCTCTCCCGTACCCAGCTTTTGGCATATAAAGCGCAAAAGGAGGGGGGCAGGTATGCGATGAACGCCGAAAACGGCGAAAAATCCGCGAAAAACTCGGATACCGTATCCCAGCAGGTTGCGCTTACCGAACGCTTTCCCGAGCTGAAAACCAAAGACAAGCCGCAGGATATGATAAAAGAGGTGTTGGACGGGAACACGCTGCTTTTGGCAGACGGAGTGCAAACGGGCTTTATCGTCGGCGCGAAGCTGTTGCCCGTCCGTGCCGTCATGGAGCCGCCTACCGACGTGGCGGTAAAAGGTCCGCGCGAGGGGTTTATCGAGGACATCAAAACGAATATGGCGTTGGTGCGCAAACGCTTGAAAACGCCCGATTTACGCTTTGAAACGCTGCGCGTGGGCAGGCGTTCGGACACAGCCGTTACCCTTTGCTATCTGGACGGAACGGCAAACGAAAGCGTTTTGAAAGAGGTCAAGGAGAAAATCCAAGCCATCGACATTGACAACGTGCCCGATTCCTCGTATATCACGGCGTTTTTGTCGCCGAGAAAGCATTCGGTGTTTCGCAGCGTGGGCACGACGGAAAAGCCCGACGTTTTTTGCGCCAAATTGGCAGAGGGCAGAGTGGGCGTTATCGCAGACGGCTCGCCCATCGCGCTAACCGTGCCGTATATCCTCACGGAAGATTTGCAAAGCAGCGAGGACTACTTCATTTCCCCCTTTTCGGCAACCGTGTTCCGCTTTATGCGCTTGGTGGCTCTGTTTGTGGCGGTGCTGCTGCCCGCCTTTTACGTGTCCGCACAGCTGTTTAAGATGCAGCTTGTGCCGCTTGGGCTAATGCTTACCATTGCAAGCTCTGTACGCGAGCTGCCTCTATCACCCGCGCTGGAAATGTTCGTCGTACTGCTGCTTTTGGAGATATTGAAAGAGGCAAGTATCCGAATGCCCAAATACGTGGGTATGTCGCTATCCGTCGTCGGAGCGTTGGTGCTTGGCGAAACGGCGGTTTCGGCAGGATTTTTATCCACTCCCGCTATCATTATTGTCGCGTTTTCGGGCATTTGTTTATACACCGTTCCCAACTTTGTGGAAACGGGGAGTATGCTCCGTTGGCTGTTTTTGCTAGTGGGGGGCGGAATAGGTCCGTTCGGTATCGTGCTACTCGCTGCGTTCGTGCTGTACTACCTGCTTACCGCCGACGCGTACGGCACACCCCCGCTTGCGCCCTTCTCCCCGCTGATTGCGGGCGATTTGCGCGACACCGTCGTCAAATACGATATGCAAAAATTGACCCGCCGACCTGCTTTTTTGCACTCTGAAAACAAAACGCGTATGCGTATCGGCGGCGTTAACAAACTGCAAGACGGAGCGCAAGCCCGTCAACCGTCCGAAGCTACGGACCAAAAAAAAGGCAAGCAAGGAGAACGCCATGAATAGCCTTTCACGTAATACAAACACTTTACCGTCTAACGAAATCCATGCCCGCCAAGTTGCGTTTTTCGCAGCGTTTATCCTACCCATGTATAAGATTATCGAAGCTCCGTCGCTGTTGGCGCGCTATGCCAAGGGGGATTTACTGCTGCCTGCTTTATTGCACTACCTATTGCAAACGGCGTTGCTTTTGGTACTCCTCTATGCGGCGGCAGGGTCGGAAAAAACCTTATTTGAACGCATGGAAGAAAAGCTGGGCAAGCTGTCGGTTATCGTGTATGTCGGGCTTGGCGTGTATTTTTTGTTCTTTGCCGTGTTGCCGTTATTAGACCTTGAAAAATTTGTGTACGCGGTATTTTACGACACCTCGCCCACGCTCTTTTCGTTTGCGTTTTTCTTTGTGTTTTGCGCGTTCGTCTGCACCAAGGGCATCAAGGCGTTAGGCAGAGCCGCCGACGTTTCGCTGTTTTTGTTTTTATTCCCCTTTTTACTGCTGCTTATCATGTCGCTGACGGAAGCGGACGCGTCCAACCTCATGCCCTTGTTTCAGCAAGAACCCGCCAAATCCCTCAAAGCGTTTTCCTATACCGCGCCGCACTTTTCCGACGTGGCTCTGCTTTTGCCGCTCATCGGCAATTTACGCTACCAAAAGGGGGACGGCGGAAAAATTGTAACCGGCTACGGCTTGGGCGCAGTTTGTACGCTCGTCTTTCTCGCCGTGTTTTACGGAGTGTATTCCACCATCGCCGCCCGCGAACATTATGCCTTTGCCAAAATAGCGCAATACTTCCCCGCTCTGTCCGTGGTGGGGCGTATCGACTTACTTTTGGTATATCTTTTATGCGTGGTTCTCTTTATCGCGACGGCAACGCCGCTTGCGTACGCTTCCGAATTTACGGCGCAGGCACTACGCACAAGCCGCAAAACACCCATAGCCGCCGCTCTGTCCTTTGGCGCGTTCCTCTTCGTTTTGTTTTGCAATAAGTATTACAATCGGTTTTACGCCGTGATTTCGGGCAAGCTGTTCCCCGTCTTTTTACTTGTCGCTCTGTCCGTGTTTTTTCTACTGTTTTTGCGTGGGGAAAAAACGACCGACGGCAAGGAAGCAAACAGGGAAGAGAATAAAGAAGAGAACAAAGCCGAAAAGGGCAAAAGCCGAAAGATGAAAACAGAAAAAGGAGGCGGGAAAAATCATGCGTAAACAACACACGAAAAACACCATTCGGTATTACTTGCTTATCGTTCTGGTGCTGATTTTCCTCTTCTTTTCGGGGGATTTCGGACTGATAGACGTGCAAAAAACCGCTCTGGTTATGGCGGTGGGCGTGGATAGAGAACAAGACACCTTTATCGTTACCTCGCAAATCGCCATTCCGCAATCGTCCAAGCAGGGCGGGTCAAGCGAAACGGTGCAGATTGTCAGCAGGGGCAAAACGGTTGCCGACGCCTTTGAGGAGATAAACGCCAAAACGGGCTGGTATCCGAAATTGGTGTTCTGCCGACTGATTATTTTAGGCGAAAAAACGGCGCAGGAAAACGTCTTTGAGGCTCTCGATTTCTTTCTTTTGGACGAATATATGTCCGACAACTGCTTGGTGGCTACCTGCGACGGAACGGCAAAACAGCTTCTCAACGTGTCCGCTCTTGTCGATAAATCGGGCAGCGTTGCCATGCAAAAGGTGCTTTCTGCCCACGCCGAACGGGTGGGCACCGTTCTCCCCGCTACCCTGCGCGAGTTTGCTATCGGCTATTACGGGGATTCCAAAAGCGGGTATCTCCCCGTTTTGAAAACGCAGCCGCAACAGGAAAAAATCGGCGAGGAATCGGGCGACGGTACGGGTGGAAGCGGCGGCTCGTCAAGTAATCAAGGCGGACAAAGCGGAGAAAGTGGGCAACAAAGCCAAGGCGGACAAGAAAACCAAGACGGCGGCTCTGGTTCGCAAGGGGGTCAAGGCGGTCAAAGCGGACAACAAAGTCAAGGCGCACAAGGCGGAAGCAACCAAAATTCCGTATTCAGTGCGAGCGAGACGGCGTTGTTTGTTGCGGGGATGCGAGTGGCTACTCTGACGAAGGACGAAACGTACGCCTTTAACGCGGTACACGGAAAGCTGCGGTTGGCGGCGTTTACGGTAGAGGAAACGGACGCGGCTTGCACACTTTCGGTAAAGCGAAACTCCAAAAATATCAAGCTGAAAGTAAACGGGGAACGCCCTACTTTGAAAATAGAGCTTGTCATGACAGCAGGTCTTTTGGATTACGCGGGAGCGTTTGGCGCAACCGAGGGAATAGACGTCGGCGACGTACCTGCGGGCGCGTTTGCCTCTGCGGAAAAGCTGCTTGCGGCAAAGATAAACGAAACGTTTGAAAAGTGTCGTGCCTGCGGCTGCGATTTATTCGAGGTGGGCGGTAATTTACAAAAATATCACCCCAAACGGTACGCCGAACTGCAATCGGACGCGCTGAAAAACACCCTTTTGGAGATAACCGTCCGCTTCCGCAACGTCCGCTAATCCCCTACTTCCCTTGCCTTTTCTTGACGCTTGTTCTAAACTTTCCCGCGCCCCGTTTTATGCACTCCGTTTATAAATTATCCGTTTATGCGCGCGTGTATACAGAAGATAAATTGTGGATAACTTTTTGGATTTGTGGAAAAAAACGTTTGTTTGTGGAAAAATTGTTCATTTTTGAGGAAAAATCCGTTTCTTTTGTTCAATTTTTCGCTTTGTGGGGATATAAAAGCAAAGTTATCCACAATATCCACAATGTTTTTGCTATGTTTTCCACCCAAATTTTACCAAGTTATCCACCGAATTTTCGCCCTTTTTTGGGGTATAGCCCCCTCAAACGCACGTTTTTCATTTTCTAAAAAGTTATCCCCCGACCATTTATCCACATTTTTGCAAAAGTAGATGTGGACAACCCCCTTTTATCCACATTTTGCGTGGATAAGTGGGGTTTTTGAGCGTATGCATATTTGTATATTTGTATTTTTTCGACCTCTTTTTCCACCATTCGACAGAATTTGACAATTATTTTTCCACAATGCTTTTCAGGGGGTAAAAAAGTTATCCACAACTATCCACCGTGTAAAATTCCGTCGTATTTCCCTATTTTTTGTAAAAGAAAAAGCCCCTATCGGGGCGTTTTTCGTTGTTGTTTTTGGTGGATAAAAACGAGGCGTTAGTTGAGTATCCACCCGAAAATGACGTGAATGGGATTGTTGTGGTAGAAGATACGCACAAAGGCGGTTTGATTGAAAAAGTTCACTACGCTCTCCGTCGGTATCAGCGCAAAAATCGCCACCACCGCACTCACCAACAGCAACCCCTGCAACACACCGAGCAGCATTCCAAGCACGATATTTACCGCTCCTGCAACGGGGATACCGTCTATAACGGAAGAAAGAGCACGTTCCAAGAAATGCAGAATAATTTTGACCAGCAAAAACAGCAAAATCCAGGCAATCAGCGTTACGGCGAAATTTGCGATGGTCGCGCCGACGGTCATTGCCACGGTTGTACCGACGGGAACGCCCTCTTTTCCGACGTTTTCAGCCACGGCGGTAACGAGGAATTTTGGCAGCTTGCCCGCAAGCGTTTGTTCTACTCCAGCAACGGATATATCCGTGTTAAAGCCGACGATTTTGGAAAGGGATTTTACGCAACCGTTTTCAATGACGGTTTGCAAGCCGAACACACCGCCCGTCCACCGCACAAACGATTTCATCAGTGCAAACGCAACGATGACGGCGACGAGAGTGGATACCATGCCGAACACGCAACGCACAAACCCGTGTCTTGCGGACACCAAGGCAAAAACGGCGATGGTTACAATCGCCACGATATCCAACGCCAACGGCATTCCCGATGCTAATAACGCTGCTTGCACTGCTTTCCTCCTTTATATTTTATATATGTCAAGAATGATAGAAAGGTTGGTCAGTGGCGACACGCCACCCCTTGAACCTTGTCTTTATATTATAGCACATATCTGTTCTATTTTCAACCTAAATTATAAAAATTTTTTTCAAGTTTTTTTTCCTTTGTCTCCGTTTATTTTTTGCAAGCCTTGGCTATACTCTTTCTATATCATTTTATTAAGGTCTTTCTATGGAGTACGCGTTTCATATTTATAACAAACTCGCCACCGACGGCGTTACCATGGCTTTGGATTCCCTGCTCAAAGACGACCTCGCCCGCAAATTAACGCCGTATTCTCTGTTGAAAAAATCAGAGAAAAATACGCAAAATACCGAGGCAGGTATGCGTTCACGCTCGGAAAGAGAAGAAAAAGCGGAAAAGGCGGCGTTTTGCCGCGCTTTCGACGGCGACTTTTCCAAACCGCCCGTGATTGTCTGTATCGGCAGCGACCTCGCTATCGGCGATAGCCTCGGTCCTATCACAGGGTCTATGCTGCAATACAAAACGCAAGGCTTGAAAGCGTTCATCTACGGAACGCTCGCTTCCCCCGTTACGGCGAAGGAAATTAAATATATCCGCACCTTCTTAAAGGAAACGCACGCGGGGAGTCAAATTATCGCCGTAGACGCGGCGGTGGGCGCGGAGGGGGATATAGGACTCCTGAAATTAAGCGACACCCCCCTTTCCCCCGGCGCGGGCGCAAACAAAAAGCTGGGCAGTATCGGGGATATTTCCGTTATGGGTATCGTTGCCGAAAAATCGGTGGCGAATTACGGACTGTTTAATACCACTCGGTTAAATTTGGTGTACAGTATGAGCGAAATTGTGTCCGAGTCTATTGCCGCGGTGCTTTGGGAGCGGCAAAAAACAGCGAAAAACGCTTGACAGTACGCGTTTTTGCGTGCTATAATAGGAAAGCAAAGGGAAGGTTTTCGGTAAACACTTCCCAATAAAAAAACCGAGGTACAACTTTATGAAAAACGTTTTCACGACAAAACGGCTTTGCCGCGCGGGCGTTATCGCCGCTTTATACGTCGTTTTGACGTACGCTTTTATGTCCTTTGCTTTCGGACCTTTCCAAGTCCGTCCCGCAGAGGCTCTTTGTATTTTACCCCTCTTTTTTCCCGAAGCCGTTCCCGCGCTGTTTGTCGGGTGCTTGCTTTCCAATCTCGTTTCGCAATATTCCGTTTACGACGTCGTTTTCGGCTCGCTTACCACTTTGATTGCGGCGTTATGCACGTACGGAGTTGGAAAAACGGTTAAAAAAGACGGCTTGAAAATTTTCTTGGGCGGGTTGTTCCCCGTTGTTCTCAATGCGTTTGCCATTCCGCTTATTATCGTGTTTTTATTAGGCGATATGGGAGCGTATCAAACGCTTGCCACGGCGTATTTTACCAACGTGGCGATATTCTTGTTTACCCAAGCGGTTTGGGTTTATGCGCTTGGCACTCCGCTTTATTTTTCTGTAAAAAAGCTATTGAAACGTAAATAAAAATTACATTATATTATACAAAAGAGGAAAAAAATATGTTTTCAACCGAGCATTTTATCTGGCTTGCCGTTTGTACGGCGTTGATTGTAGCTGGCAGTCTTTTTGCTATCAAGAAAAAGATAACGCTTTCGCTTGCCTTGACGCTTTTGTGCATTTTTTGCGTTACCAGCGAAGTGGTGAAAATTTTCTGCGTTCTTATCCGTGAGGAACGCGTCGTCGAGGGCAAGGGAGTGTTTATTAAGGAAACGGATCTGCCCTTTCACCTTTGTTCTTTGCAGTTGTTTTTCTCGTTTATCGCCAAGTTTACCAAAAATAAAAAGGTACGCGATTTCCTGCTTACCTTTATGATGCCTACCTGTGTGCTTGGCGGTGTTGCGGCGTTGCTTATCCCCACCATCACGTGCAAGTTTACCAATCCGCGCACCTATCAGTATTTCCTCTACCACGCCTCTATTATTTGGTTTGCGATTGTCGTTATTGCCCGCTTTGACGTGGATTTGAGCTTCAAAGGCTTTATAAAAACGGTGGCGGGATTGCTTACCTTAGTGTTTATCACGTTCTATATCAACGGATTTTTCCAAAACACCAACTTCCTGTATCTTTCCGAGCCGCCCTTGGACGGACTCCCCATTCTCAATATGGACCACGGTTGGTTTGTGTATTTTCTTAGCTATATGGCGCTTGCGTTGGTGCTTATCCTGTTGTTTTACGCTCCGTTTTGGATATATCAAAAGTGCAAAAGAGTGCCAATCGAAACGCCCCCTACCGTATCCGAATAAAGTTCAAAGAGCTTTACGGGGTTGTAATATAAAAAAGTAAAGGAACAGAATTTCATCTGTTCCTTTTTTGTTTTCTTATTCTTCGCTGTTGTTGCCCGAATTTCCAAGGAAGATACCGAAGAAGTCGTTGGACGGCTTCAACGTTGTGCCGCCGCTGTTCGAGCTGTCCGCTCCGTCGCGGTTGAACTTTTTATATCCGCCTTTATTGCCGTAGCCGCTTCTGCCTCTGCCGCCGTTTCTGTTGCCGTAGCCGCCGCGACCTCTATCGCTTCTGCCTCTGCCTCTGTCGTCCCGTCTTTCGTTGCGAGCCATAATCGCTTCCGCGTCAGGGTCTTCCAAGTTGTCGGGGATTACCACGATATAACGGTTGGGCTCTTTTCCCTCGCTTTCCGTCTTGACGCCCTCTCTTTCCGATAACGCCGCGTGAATAATTCTTCTTTCATAAGGATTCATCGGTTCAAGCTTGATTTTCTTGCCCAAACGGATAGACTTTTGCGCCAAGTTTTCCGCAAGCTTTTTCAGCGTAGCTTCACGGTTTTCACGGTAGTTTTCGCAATCTACCACTACCCTTTTATAATCGTCTCTGCCTATGTTGGCTACCGCGCCTGCAAGCGTTTGGATCGCGTCCAACGTCGCGCCGCGCTTGCCGATTACCGAGTTGGTATTCGCCGCCGTTACGTTGATTTCTACTTTATCTCCCTCCGAAATAAGCTCCGTGCAAGCGGTAATATTCAAAAGCTTGAACAAGCCCTCCAAAAATTCCACCGTTCTTTCGCCGTCCGTCTTTTCGCCGCACGCCTTGTTTTCGCAGCAGCACGTCTTTTCCGCTTTGTTTTCCGCTTTATTTTCCGTTTCTTCAACAGCTTCCGCTTCGTCTGCTTCTTCGCCAAGCACCGCAATCTCTACGCGCGCCTTTACCGAACCGAAAAGCTTTTTCTTACCCTCTTCCAAAACGCGGATATCCGCTTGTTCTTTCGTAATGCCCAGCTCTGCCAAGCCATTTTCTACGGCTTCTTCTACCGTTTTACCCGTAAATTCCGTATATTTCATTTTTCTATGCTCCCTTTCCGCCCTTTTTGTCGGAATTATTCTGCTCTTTTATTATTTTTTCTTATTCTTCTCGTTGCCGCCCTGTAAGCCTGCCGTTCTCGCCGCTCTGCCCGAATATTTTTTATATTCTGCCTCCGCTTCCTTTTTGTTGGCTTTTTTATCCACAAAGAAGTTGATGACGATTGTCGAAATCAAGGACAGTACGTTGCTCATGATCATGTAGATAGAGAACGCCGAACTATACATAAACGAAAAGATTGCAAACATTACCGTCATAATGACGAGCATCATCTTCTGCTGCGACGCGCCCTGACCGTCCACCGACGAGTACTTTTGCTGTTCCTTTTGCGAACGCATGGATACGAATTGCTGTAACAAAATCGTACCGATAGACAGCACTATCAAAATAAAGTAGCCGTTTGCCGTATCCTTTTGCTTGTCTAATTTTTCCGTGATATGGTTATACGTGTCCGCCGAATACACGTTGGTATTCAGTTCGGCAAGTTCCGTCTTTTCGCCGCCTACGTTAAATTTTTCACGCTTAATTTCCGCTTCAAAATCTTTATATTCCAAAACGGGGTGCTTATAGCTTGCGTCCGTAACCCAGATATTTTTAATCCAAAGGAATTTCGTATTATAAATAACGTCCGTTTCGTACGCCGTTTTTACCGCGTCCTGCGCCTGTTCGTAAAAATACGCCTTTAACGCGTCGCCCTCCGACATATCTGCGTTGGCTTCTATCTGCGCGTCGTAATACGCCTTGATTTCTTCGTTTTCCAGAGCCTTTTCACTATCGATATAATACGTCTTTTCTGCCGAAGAAAGGTAAGCGTTATCGTAGTTTTCGATATAGCTTACGGTATAATACATATAGCTATCTTCTGCGGTATCCTTTACGTAAATTACCGTTCCGTCGTTCGATAAATCCAACGTATCGCTTTCCAAATCGGGTGCGTACGAGGTAATTTTCGCGTTATACGCGTCCACCATCATATTGTAGTTTTCTACGTTGGCGTACTGCGCGTACGCATTGAAAGCGTTAATGGCAACGATAAAGATGACCATCGACAAAATCAAAGGCAAACAGGACGAGAACATGGAAAATCCGCTTTCTCTATACATTTCCATAACCTTTTGGTTATACAAATCCTTATCGTTGGCGTACTGCTTTTGCAACTTTTCCATTTTCGCCTGATTTTCTTTCATTTTTATATTCTGCTTCCGCATGGCGATACGTTGGTACACGTCAAAGGGTAAAACGATCACCTTCAAAATGACGGAAAACAAAATAATACCGATCCCCACCGAGCCAACGCCCGCAATCAGGAATCTGATAATTTTGCCTATCCAATTCAGATAAACGTCGAATTTCGGTCCTTGCAGAGCGATTTCCACGCCGTTTAATAAATTAAAAACGTTCATTTTCTACCTTTTTTTCCGTTATGTAGTAAGCTTTGCCTTTGATAAAAACTACAAAAGCCAACGCTTTTGATACCATTTTTCCGGAGCGGGATCGTAACCGCCCTTGGAAAAGGGATTGCACCGTAAAATGCGCCATGCGCCCAAGAGTATTCCCAAAATCACGCCGTGATTGTTGATACATTCGAGGGTGTATTGAGAACAGGTGGGCTGATACAAGCAGGTGTGTTTGGACAAATGCCTTTGATAAAAGAGAATAAGGCGCATACAAAGCATTTTTACATACGGCTTAAACACCGTTCGCCGTAAAAACTTGCTATTTGCCCTAACCAATGCGAAAAAGCGCAGGTTTATAGTTTCTCTTTTTTGATGATACATTGTATATGCCGTTGAAACGTAGCAAATTCGTACTTTTCAGCCACTTTCGGAACCAAAACAAAACAGTACGTCCCCTGCACGGAGGGCAAGCAGCTGCGAAAGGCTTCCCTAATCAACCGTTTTATGCGGTTTCTTTGCACGCTTTTTCCGTGCTTTTTACCTATGGAAATGCCCATCGTCATTTTCTTTGACGGCATATATACCACCGTCAAAGAGGGCGAAAAACCCCGCTTCCCTTTTTGGAACAGCTTCTGAAAATCCGTTTGTTTTTTTAATCTGAAATATTTCATTATTAAAATGGCAAATCCTCTCCTTTCAAAAGCCTAACTTTACAAAAAGGAAAGGAATACGTTTGCTGTAACGTTTTCTTTATCAAGACCGTCTTTTTAACGCTTGATAACGCCTCTAAAAGCGATTAGTGGGTGAGTCTCTTTCTACCCTTGTTGCGGCGACGCTTCAATACGTTTCTGCCTGCCGTCGTAGCCATTCTTTTTCTGAATCCGTGTACTTTACTTCTTTGTCTTTTTTTAGGTTGGTACGTTCTTTTCATGATATTTCTCCTAACTTTCTTTATTTATCTTTTCTTTTTTTATTCTTCTCGAAAGGCATACCACGCGATATACCCCACGATAACTTTTCTTATTATATCTTAAATGCCAAACTCCGTCAAGCAATTTTGCGCCGTTTTTACTCTTTTCTTCCCTGTTTTTTATACCGCAGTGCTTGTTCTTACGGGTAAAACGAGGTATTGGTTGGTTTTATCCTCGACGTTTTCCACTGTGAACGGGGATATAGAAGTGTTAAACGACAACACTACGCTCTCCTCTTCCAACGCCTTTAATGCGTCCGTAATGTATTTGCCGTTCATCGCGATTTTTAATTCCTTTCCGTTTAATTCCGCTTCGATACTCTCTTCTACTTTGCCCATTTCCGAATTGGCAAGAACGGTCAAATTGCCGTGCTTGATATCGAAGATAACCAGATTATTTTTATCCCCTCTGTTCAAAATGGAAGCACGTTCGACGCTCTCTAAAACCGCACTCTTTTTCACCACCACTTTCGTCGTGAAATCTATGGGGTAAATATTTTCCTTTTTCACAAACTCGCCCGTGTAAAGGCGGGAGGTAATGGTGGTTTCCTTTACCGCAACAGAGAGTCTGTTTTTATCCGCGTAAATTTTCAATGCCTCATCGCCGTCTAACATACGCGAAATCTCCGTCAGCGTACGGGCAGGGCAGACAATTTTCATATCCGCTCCGCTGTTTTCCAGCGCACAGAACGAGCAAGCCATTCTAAATCCGTCAAGCGCGGTGGCGGTAAGAACGGAATCCTTGGCTTCCAAAAGACAACCTTTCAAAATAGGACGGCTGTCGTCGGTAGCGCAGCAGAACACTACTTTGGAAATAAGCTCTTTCAACGCCGATTCTTTGGTTTCAAAATATTTATTTTCGTCTATCTCATTGGAAATAACGGGAAAATCGGAAGCGGGAAGCGTTTGCATAAACGATTCGCTGTCGCCGTAGCGGATAGCGATTCCCTTTTCATCGGAATACACGATAACGTCCCAAGCGGCAATTTTATTGACGAAATCGGAGAAGAATTTGCCGTTGACGCACACTTCGCCCTCTTCCATAACCTCCGCTTTTATCTTCTTTTCAATGGAAATTTCGCCGTCGTACGCCGTCAGCGTAAGCACGTCGTTTTTCGCTTCTAATTTGATACATTCCAAAACGGGAGTAACCGTTCTTACGGCGCACGCCTTACTTACGGTAATCGCCGCGTCCGATAAAATCATTCCTTCACAAACAAACTTCATAAATATACACTCCTTTTTAAGACCCACTTTATTCCCTTTTATTGTACCATAACCACCGTTTTTTTGCAAGTAAATTGTGGACAAAGCGGCATATTTTCACACAGATTTTTGTTCTTTTTTTCCTCTTTTTTCAGAATGTGCAAAAATTGTCTTTTTCTTCCTTTTTTTATAAAAAAACGATAGGTTTATGCGGGTATTTTTTTTTGAAATACTTTACGGTGTAAGCTGTTCCGCCCTCTTCTTTTTTGCAATAGGCTATCATCATATCCGCATAATCCGCCATATATCTATCCCGTTTTTGCATACAGCCCGTATAATAATATTCGCTTAAAACAACCGTTTCGTCCGCGTTTTTTATTAGGGCGGCGTATCTGCTTTTATCCTCCACGGAAAAGCTCTTTTCCTGACCGTAGCACGGCACGCAGGCAATCAGCTTTATCTGCGGATATTTTCGCTTGAAAAACACCACAGCCTCGCCTGCAAGCAGGTCGAAGCCCTTTGCCATACCGCAATAAAAGGTATGTACTCCGTTTTTTACCGCATTTTCTATCTCTTCCAAAAGCCGTTGTGTGGGAAAAGCAGGCGAAAGCTCTCTATGACCGGTAAACGCACAAGATTTTATTTTATTTTCCTGTCCGTTTTGCGTTTGTAATTGTAGCTGTTCGTTTTGTTTCATGGCAGTATTATAGCACCTTTTTTTAGAATAGTCAAATTTTTGGTAAGGGTCAAGGGGTGTTGCCCCTTGTGGGGTGTGGGGCGAAGCCCTACGACCCTCTGTCAAGAGCCGCCGTTAGGCGGTAACGGACCAATAAAAGCAACCGTTAGGTTGCGTCTATACGGCTTTGCCGTACAATCGCTTAAAGAGCGAAAGACGAAAAGCTATCGCTTTTCTTTTTATGGGCATGATTTCGCCTTACGGCGACTTCTGCGGCAGCGGCGCAAAGGCACTGCCTCTGCACTCCGCAAGGGGCATTGCCCCTTGACCCGTATCCTATTATTATTTATTAAATTATAAATAGTAGTATTAGTAGTAGGGGCTGTGGATAAGTGGATAACCCCCTAAAAAATACCCTCTTTTCCTTTTAACGTAAGAGGTTGTCCGCTTCAAAATGTTGTGTATATCCCCTCTAACTTCGGTGGATAAAAAAGTGGAATTTTTGTGTATAAGTGGATAGATTTGTAAATTACTTAATAGTAAAATTGAATATTTATGCATTTATATAGTATATTTATAATAAAGGTAGTACTTTTCCACAAAAGTTATCCACAGTGTGAAAACTTTATAAACAGGCGGGTGGACAACTTTTTTATAAAGGATTTGTAAATATGTAAAAAAGTGATTGATATTTTTTACAAAGCATGGTATAATGAAGCTATGGAAAAGCTGCAAGAAACAATCAAAAAATACGAAACGTTGGTGTTTGAGGAAAAGCGGGAAATTTTTGAAAAATTCCGTTTATTGCTGTTAGAATACAACGAAAAGTACAATTTAACGTCCATTTTAGAGGAAGAGGAAATTTATTATAAACACTTTTTAGACTCTGCTCTTGGCGAAGAATATTTCAAGAAAAACGCGCGGGTGGCGGAAATAGGTTCGGGAGCGGGATTTCCCTCTATCGTATTGAAAATATTACGGCCCGATTTGCAAATGGACTTGTTTGAAAGCGTGGGAAAAAAGTGCGAATTTTTGCGCGTGGTTGTGGATAACCTGCATTTATCTAATATGCATATTTATAACTTACGGGCAGAAGACTGCGGAAAGGACAAAAATTTCCGTGAAAAGTATGACCACGTTACGGCTCGGGCGGTTGCGCGCATGAATACTTTGTGTGAATACTGTATGCCTTTTGTGAAAGTGGGCGGAACGTTTATCGCCTACAAGGGTGGAAACAGAGAAGAGATTTCAGAAGCAGAGAACGCAATAAAGGTGCTTGGAGGCAAGCAAAAAGAGGTGTTGGAATACGCTCTGCCGAGCGGCTACGGCGAACGTACCTTGGTGGTAGTAGAGAAAACGAAGCCCACGCCGCCGCGCTATCCAAGGGGGCAGGGCAAGGAACGCAAAAATCCGCTGTGAGCTATTGTGATAACTACTGAACAAGGGTCAAGGGACGTTGTCCCTTGCGCCATGCAAGGCGCGTAGCCTTGCGACCCTCTGTCAAGAGTCGCCGTTAGGCGAAATCGGACTCCTATAAGCAAAACGAAGTTTTGCGTCTATATGGCTTTGCCATACAATCGCTCAAAGAGCGAAAGACGAAAACAAATAAAAAACGGCGAAATTTTCGCCGTTTTTGTGCTTTTTATAAAGTGATTACGCCGTTTGTTTGTAAACAAGTTTGGGTAATTTGCCGTCCGTTAAACACTCTTTCGTGATAACTACTTCCTCTACGTTGTCCTCCGACGGAATTTTGTACATCACTTCCGTCATTACGCTTTCAATAATCGTTCGAAGTCCTCTCGCGCCCGTTTTTAACCGAATCGCCGTTTGCGCTATCTCTTTTACCGCTTCGTCCTCTATCGTCAGCTTCACGCCGTCAAAACCTACTAGCTTTTGATATTGCTTGATTATCGCGTTCTTCGGCTCGGTAAGAATTTTCACCAATGCCTCTTCGCCAAGCGGGTCTAAATTAACCACAATGGGGATTCTGCCCACAAATTCGGGTATCAAGCCGAACTTGGTTAAATCCTGCGGTTTTACGTCCTCTAAAACGGAATAGTCCGCTTCGTTTGCGCCAAGGCGTACCTTTCCGCCAAAGCCGAGCGTGGTATCGTCCTTGCGCGAAGAAACGATTTTATCCAACCCCACGAACGCACCGCCGCAAATAAACAAAATATTGGTGGTATCAATGCGCAGACATTCTTGGTTGGGGTGTTTTCTGCCTCCCTGTGGCGGAACGCTTGCCGTTGTGCTTTCGATAATCTTCAAAAGAGCCTGTTGTACGCCCTCGCCTGAAACGTCGCGCGTGATAGACACGTTTTCGCCTTTTCTGGCGATTTTGTCTATTTCATCGATATAGATAATGCCCCGCTGCGCGCGCTCGATGTCGTAATCGGCGTTTTGGATAAGCTTCAATAAAATATTTTCCACGTCCTCGCCAACGTACCCCGCTTCGGTGGGCGTCGTCGCGTCCGACGTCGCAAACGGAACGTTCAAAATTTTGGCAAGCGTGCGGGCAAGTAACGTCTTTCCGCTGCCCGTAGGGCCTAACAGTAAAACATTGCTCTTTTCTATCTCCACGCCGTCGTCGTCCGCTTTTTTCGCTTTCGCCGTTGCGTTGATGCGCTTGTAATGGTTATACACCGCCACCGAAAGCACTCGCTTGGCTTTGTCCTGACCAACGATATATTGGTCAAGCTCCGCCTTGATTTCCGCGGGTTTTTTCAGCGGAACTTCCGTTTGCGGCTGCTTATCCTCCGACCATTCGTCCACCATCGATTTACAAATATCGATACATTCGTCGCAAATACATGCGCCGTCAGGACCGGTAATGAGTCGGCGGGTTTCCTCCTTGGGTTTGCCGCAGAAAGAACAGTGTTGTGTTTTATTTGACATAATAAACTCCGATGCTAATATTAAGCGTTGATTGATTTGTGCTATTTTTTATTTACGCGCCGTTTTGCCTTTATACAGCCTTTATATTTTTATACCTTTATACTTGTATGCAAAAACCGCTGTAAAAGGTGATACGGTACGTATTATTTTTACCCGTTTATCCAGCTTTCCAAACATATTTATCAAAATAATAAAAAGGAAAGAAAGGGAAAAGGGTAAAAAGGGAAAAAACCGCGCAAAACCTCTTTTGCTGTTCCGTCGAAGTTTTGCGCGTGGAATTTCGTGAGAATTTACGAAAATTTTTTCGGGTATATCGGGTAAATACTTATCTGCTTACAAACACTCTGTCGATGAGTCCGTAAGCGCGCGCTTCGTCCGCCGACATATAATTATCTCTGTCCGTATCCCGTTCGATGGTAGCCATATCTCTGCCCGTGTTCTCCGAAAGGATTCTGTTCAGCTTGGCTTTCGTGCGCAGAATATGCTCCGCCTGAATTTTAATATCGCTTGCCTGACCCTGCGCTCCGCCAAGGGGCTGGTGGATCATGATTTCCGAATTAGGCAAAGCGAAGCGTTTGCCTTTCGCGCCGCTGGACAGCAAAAACGCGCCCATGGACGCCGCAAGACCGATACAAATGGTAGATACGTCGCATTTGATATAGTTCATGGTGTCGTAGATAGCCATGCCTGCCGAAACGCTCCCGCCGGGGGAATTGATATACAGGCTGATATCTTTCGTAGGGTCTTTGCCCTCCAAATAGATAAGCTGTGCAACGACGGTGTTTGCCACCGCGTCGTTGATTTCGCCGCTTAAAAAGATGATTCTGTCGTCTAATAAACGGGAATATAAATCGTACGTGCGTTCGCCCGAAGAGGTGCGTTCTACAACGTAAGGAACAAGAACGTTGCTCGTTTGCATAAAATCTCCTTTCACGGTGTTTTTTTGTTTTTGATAGCGGCGGCGCATTTCTCGCCGCCGCCGTTAAATTATCGTTATATTATTCTTTTACCATTTCGTTGTTTGCTTTCAAGAAATTGAACAGCTTCGTGATAACGATGTCGCTGCGGATATAGTCGAACTGACGGGGGTCCATACCCTTCTTGTATTCTTCCGTTTCTTTGGATACGGAAGCCGCTTGCTCTGCAACCTTCGCGTCCACTTCTTCGTCCGTCGCTTCGATTTTCTCGTCTTTGATAATTTGAGAAATGATGAGCTGGTTCATCACGTTCTTCTTTGCGCTTTCTTCGTAGTTCTTTCTGAAATCTGCTACGGTTACTTTGAGGAAATCAAGGTAGTCTTGCAGCTTCAAGCCCTGATACATAAGCTGATATTCAAACTTTTGTACAAGTCCGTCGATTTCTCTTTCGATCATCGCCTGAGGAATTTCCGCTTCCGCGTTAGCAGCAATCGCTTCCAAGATGCTGTTTTCCGTCGCGTCGTTCGCACGTTTTTCAGCCTGCTTTACCAGTCTGTCTTTCGTCTTTTCCTTGTACGCTGCAACCGTTTCGCTGCCCGTTGCGTCCTTGATGAATTCGTCGGTAAGTTCGGGAAGCTCTTTGCCCTGCAACGAATTGAGCGTTACGGCAAACACAGCCGCTTTGCCTTTGAGGTTTTCCGCTTGATAGTTTTCGGGGAAAGTAACGTTTACGTCCTTCTTTTCGCCGATATTCATGCCCACAACCTGATCTTCAAAGCCGGGGATAAACTGACCGCTGCCAAGGGTCAAATCAAAACCCTCCGCTTCGCCGCCGTCAAACTTCACGCCGTCCACCGTACCAACGAAATCGATGTTGGCGATGTCGCCGTTTTGAGCCGCTCTGCCCTCTACGGGAACTTTGCGTGCGTTTCTGTCAAGGAGTTTGGAAACTTCCTCTTCCACTTCTTCGTCCGTAACATTATACGCATATTCTTTGATCTTCATACCCGTATAAGCGGAAATTTTCACTTCGGGTTTTACGGGCACGATAGCCACAAGCGTAACGCCCTCGTCCGTGATATCCTCTACCGAAACGTCGGGGTCGCCCACAACCGTGAACTTTTTCGCGTTCTTTTCAATAACCGTGTTATAGTTTTCAGAGAAAAGGATATTGAGCGCGTCCTCAAAGAATACGCCCTTGCCGTAAACGTTTTCAATAACGCTCTTGGGTGCTTTGCCCTTTCTAAAACCGTTGATAGCAAACTTGCCTTTGGTTTGCTGGTACGCTTTCGTTTGCGCCGCTTTCCATTCTTCACCGTCAAATTTGAGAGTGATTTTTACCGTGCTTTTTTCAGCCGCTTTGGTGGTATGTTTCATAACCTAACTTCTCCTGTCTGTGCGCGTTTTCGCCACAAAATTTTATTTTTTACGTGATATTTGCAAACTTTTTCCGTTCGCTCCATACATTTTACCATATTTGTCAAAGAAAATAAAGCGTATTTATTTACAATTTTTCATTTTTACGCTATAATTTAAGAAAAGATTTTTTCGCGCGGCGGCGAAACAAGGCGAATTTTCCCCTTTTGGGAGAAAAAACCTTTATTTCCGTTTGCTCGCGTTAGGAGTTTTCTAATGCCACAGGACTCTTTTCATATCAAAAGACTTGCCTTAGAGCTGCATTCTGCGCTAGTCGGCGGGAAGATAAACCGCATTTCGCAGGTGAGCAAGGACGAGCTTACCTTTATCGTCTATACGGGCAAGGGAACTATAAAGCTGATTATCAGCACCAACGCCACGGGCGCGCGGGTGTGCGTTTCGGCTACGGAAAAAGAGCCGCTTGCCGTTGCGCCCAACTTTTGTATGCTGCTTAGAAAGCACCTGCAAAACGCCGAAATTTTATCCGTGCAGCAGCACGAAACAGAGCGCATTATCCAAATAAAGCTGCACTGCACCACCGACTTTTCCCAAAGCGAACGCACGCTTGTCTGCGAGCTTATGGGTAAGTATTCTAACGTGGTGCTGGTAGAAAACGGCGTAGTGCTCGGCGCGCTGAAAACCACCGCGCTAATGGACGATAACCACCGCGTGTTGCTTGCGGGAGCGCGGTATTTATATCCTGCTCCGCAGGACAAAATTTCCCCTGTAAACGGAGCGGAAATGCAAAAGCTTTTTAACGCTTTTGCGCAGTCGCACAAGGAGGGGTACGATAGCGAAACGCTATCAAGGTTTGTGTTTGAAAACGTGGCGGGGTTTGCCTTTTCCACGGCTCGGGAGCTGGTAAAAAAAGCAGAAAAAGCGGGCGTTCCCCTTTCGGCTTTGGGCGATTTTATCGCCGATAAATTTGCGTTAGAGCCCTGCTGTGCGTGCTTGCAGCAAAGCGGCGGCGTTCCCACCGACTTTTTCGCGTTTGCGGTGGACGGCGGAAAAACGGCAAGCTCGCTTATGCAAGCGGAGGACGAGTACTACACGTATAAGGAAACGAAAAAGAGCTTTGAGGACAAGCGGCGCAAGCTGGAAAGCGCGGTAAACGGGTTACGGAAAAAGGCGCAAAAGCGGTTGCAGGAAACGTTGGAACGGTTGCAGGAAGCGGAAAAAGCGGAGGAAAACCGTATCAAGGGAGAGCTTTTGACGGCAAACCTATACCGTATCGAAAGGGGCGCGAAAAGCGTGGAAATAGAAAATTGGTACGACGAGAACTTCGGAAAGGTAAAAATTGCTTTGGACAGCTCTCTGTCGCCTGCGCAAAACGCGCAACGGTATTTCAAGACGTACAACAAGCAAAAGCGAGCCAAGGAAATTTTATTGCCCATGCGCACGCGCGACGAAGCGGAAATTTCGTATGCGGAGAGCGTATCGTTTGCCATTCGGCGTGCGGAGTCGGGCGAGGATATCAAGGAGATAGAAACGGAGCTTATCGAAGCGGGGTTAATGCGCGCTCCTGCCAAGAAGATAAACGCCAAAAAGGTGCAGACGGAAATCCCCTTTCGGGAATTTGAAAAGGACGGATTTTGCGTGCTTGTCGGCAGGAACAATATACAAAACGACAGGCTTGTGCGCAGTGCGGCGGCGGAGGATATTTGGCTGCACGCGCAAAAATACCATTCTGCGCACGTGCTGATAAAGACGGAGGGCAGAGAAGTTCCCGACAGCGTTTTGCTGTTTGCCGCCGAGCTTTGCGCCTATTATTCCGAGGGCAAGGAAGCGGATAAAATTCCCGTAGATTACTGCAAACGCAAATATGTGAAGAAGCCGAGCAAAAGCAAGGCAGGCTTCGTCGTATATACCGATTATAAAACGCTGTTCGTACAGCCGAGATTATCACAAAAGGAGAAAAACGAATGAAAACACAAGCTTTTTCCAAACAAAATTGGTTTATCTTATTATTGTTCGGACTTATCGGGCAAATCGCTTGGTCGGTGGAGAATATGTACTTTAATCTGTTCGTATTTGAAACGATTGCGCCCGACTTGGACGCCGTAACCCTTATGGTGCAGCTTTCGGGAGTGGTGGCTACCGTAACCACGCTTGTTGCGGGAACGCTGTCTGACAAGACGGGCAACCGCCGCCGCTACATATCCTACGGCTACCTCATTTGGGGTGTAACCGTGGCGGCGTTCGGGTTTATCACGACGGACAATATCGCCTCGATATTTTCCCTTCCCCAAACCAAAGCCGTTACGCTTGCACTTGCGCTTATTATCGCGCTCGATTGCGTGATGACGGTGTTCGGCTCTACGGCAAACGACGCGGCGTTTAACGCTTGGGTAACGGATAACACGGAGGAAAGCTTCCGCGGTAAGGTGGAAAGCGTTTTGTCCGTTCTGCCCCTTGTCGCCATGCTCATCGTGGCGGGCGGGTTTGGAATTTTGGTGCAGTTTATCGGGTATAAGGGTCTGTTTTTCGGCTTGGGCGGCGTGATTACCGCTTGCGGCGTGGCGGGCATTTTTACCGTCAAGGATAGCCCCAACCTACAAAAACAGGGCAGTATCAAGGATATCGCCTACGGCTTTAAGCCGAGCGTTGTCAAAGCCAACCCCGCTTTGTATCTCACGCTTTGCGTTATGGGCGTTTACGGCGTTGCGTGCCAAATTTTCATGCCCTACCTCATTATCTTCATGAAAACGTACCTCGGTTTTTCCGTGGTGGAATACAGTGTGGTATTCGGCTTGGCGATCGTCCTCGGAGCGGCACTCAATATCCCGCTTGGCGCAATCAGCGATAAAAAGAACAAAAGTAAAATGCTGTACGTGGCAGCGGGCGTTCTGTCCGTAGGACTTTTAGGAATGTACGCCTTTTCCTACCTTTCGGGTCATGCGCTTACCTTGGTTCTTTTCGGCGTGGCGGGGTTTGTCATGATAGCGGGATATATCCTCGTTTCTGCACTCTGCGGCGCGCTTGTGCGCGACTATACCCCCGAAAAGGACGCGGGTAAATTACAGGGAGTCCGCATGATTTTCAGCGTACTTATCCCTATGCTGGCAGGACCTGCTATCGGCAACGCTATTAATAAGGCGGCGGCAAATCCCCTTCCCGATACCGCGGGTGCGGACGTGATGACCACGCAGTTTATTCCCGCTCCCGAAATCTTTCTTGCGGGCGCGGTTTGCGCTGCGCTCATGATTGCCATTATTCCACTCCTTGCCCGTATCACGCAAAAAACCAAACAAAAACAAGAGGTTACCGAAACGGAATAAATAGACGGAATAATCGAACGGAGAATAACGATGAAAATGCAATTCAACCACTTAAAAACGCGATATGAAATCGGCGAAACGCCGCATAGCGAACACCCCCTGCCCCAAGCAAGGCGGGATACTTGGCTTTGCCTCAACGGCGAATGGAATTTTTACAAGCAAAAAACGGACGGCAGTAAGGCAAACGAGGGAAAAATCACCGTTCCGTTCTCCCCTGAAACGCTCAATAGCGGCGTGGCGGCGGGGTTTGCGCTTTATACGGGCGAAACGCTGGTGTATTCCCGCTTCTTTACGGTAGACGAAAAGCAAATTTCGGGCGTAACGTTGCTCCGCTTCGGCGGGGTGGATAGCGAATGCGAGGTGTTTGTCAACGGCAAAAAGGCGGGCGGACACCGCGGCGGATTTACGGCGTTTGCGCTGGATATAAGCTCCCTTTTGCAAGTGGGCGAAAACGAAATTTGGGTGCTTTGCACGGATGAGGCGACGAGAAACGGCGGCGCGCGCGGTAAGCAGAACGACAAACGCGGGGGCATTTGGTACACTCCCCAAAGCGGGATTTGGCAGACCGCCTGGCTGGAATTTATGCCCAAAACGCATATCACAAACTTGAAAATCACACCCAACGCGCAAACGGGCGAGGTAAAAATTGCTTCCTTTTGCGGCGGCGAACGGCAAAAAATTACCGTCTATGACGGCTTATACGAAAACGCAACCGAAAACGGCGGTAAAATTCTGTTTACAGGCGAATATACCGACGAAATTGCGGTAACGGGCAATTTTGAACGTTGGTCGCCTGAAAATCCCAAGCTGTACGCTTTTACCATTACCGCGCCGTCGGGCGACGTTTTGCATTCTTATTTCGGCGTGCGGTCGTTTGGGAAAACGGTGGATAACAAGGGAGTTGCGCGGCTTACGCTCAACGGCAAGCCCTACTTTTTCAACGGCGTTTTAGACCAGGGCTATTGGTCGGACGGAATGCTTACCTACCCCTCCGACAAAGCGGCGAAAGACGAGCTGCAAATGCTCAAAGACACGGGCTTTAACACCGTGCGTAAGCATATCAAAATAGAGCCGATGCGCTGGTATTACCATTGCGACAGATTGGGGCTTGTCGTTTGGCAGGACTTCGTCAACGGCGGCGGCGAATACAAGTTTACGCACGTGGCGGCGTTCCCCTTTTTGGGCTTCCACCACCGCGACGACGGGGAGAAAAATTATCGGTATTTCGCTCGTGAAAACGCCGAGGCGCGCGCAGAATTTGCCACCATGGCAGAGGAAACGCTTACCCAGCTTTATAACGTGGTCAGCTTGGGCGTTTGGGTACCCTTCAACGAGGGGTGGGGTCAGTTTGATTCGGCAAAATGGACGCAGTACGTGCAGGAAAAAGACCCTACGCGCATTATCGATTCGGTAAGCGGTTGGCACGATCAGGGCGAGGGCAAAACGGAGCTAAAAAGCCTGCATACCTATTATACGCCATTGAAAGTGCCCAAGGATAGCCGACCTGTTGTTTTAAGCGAATTTGGCGGGTATTCTATGAAGGTTGCGGGGCACGTATTTTGCGAACGGGAGTTCGGATATAAAAAATTCCAAACGCAGGAAACGCTTGTCAAGGCGTTGGAAACGCTGTATTTAGACAAGCTTTTGCCGTTGATGAAGAAAGGACTTTGCGGGTGTATATACACGCAGGTTTCGGACGTAGAGGAGGAGATAAACGGCTTGGTTACCTATGACAGAGCGGTAATCAAAGTACCCGTGCAAGCTATGCGAGCAATCAACGACAAACTCGCGCAAGAATGGGAGAAAATTCAATAATTTTTGTATATAAAAACGGAGCGGAGAATACAAACTTCTCTGCTCCGTTTTATGTTGCCAAGCTGTCTAAAAATTGAAAAAACAAAGATTTTTGCCGTGCGGTTAACGCTGACAATCGCACCACCACTGATACGGGGGCTTCCTCTGTTTCCGTTGAAGAACGGTTTGTGTCGGTGTTTTCTCTTTCCTCTGCCCTAGGCGTTGTATCTAAACGGTTTTCAATGTATTCCACTTTGAAAGCGTTTATTGTCTTGACGATATTGGGGTCAAAAGAATGGTTGTTGACGGGTCTGCCAGCCGAACTGCGTTGAGCAGGTACTTGCAACAAACCGCAATGAACGTTGATAATATCCGCAATCAAATCCGGTTTTAGGCTTTTTGTGGGTGTGGGCAGACCAAGCGCTCTGCCGTACACGCGCAAATCGGCTAAGCCTATCTTTCTAAGATACGCCGTGCAAGCGTGTCGAAAATCAGCAAAACGCTGTTCACTTTGATTTTTCATAACCGTTCTCCTTTTTAGAAAAATAAAAAAGTGCCGTCCTACGCGAGAACGACACCTGTAGAACACTTGTTCCGCATAGCACCACACTATTCACAAAATACCCTTTTTTAGCCGATATTTGTCGCGAAACTCGTATTGCTACCAATACGAATTATCGGTAAAAAAAGAGTATAATATTCCCTTGGGTTTTTGTATTCAAGAATAATGTGGTATTAATATTTTAGCACTTTTTGTCTAATTCGTCAATAGATTTTTAGAAAAAAGAGAAATAAATAACAAAGAAATAAAAAAAACGCCCCGATTGGGACGTTTGCATTTTTGGAGCAGGTGACGACGAGCTGCCCGTTAAGCAAGGCATTGACAATGCTTTGTAGGGGCGAGATGAGCGCGGACATATGTCCGTCCGCGCGTTGCCCGAGCGCAAGGAAAACCGCACCTTGCGCGAGAAAGTCGAATCATTTCGGCGGCGTTAGCCGTGCCAAAAACAAAAAGCACCCACGAGGGTGCTTTTTGTTTTTGGAGCAGGTGACGAGAGTCGAACTCGCCGGGAACAGCTTGGGAAGCTGCCGCCATACCGCTAGGCGACACCTGCATTTATTTTGTGTTCCTATTATACCCGTTTTTTCCCTAAATGTCAATACATTTTTCTCCCTTTTCTCCCCTCTTTTTTCTAAATGACAAAAAAATTCAATTTTCTACTCTTCCCCCTCACGCCCACTCTAAACCAAAAGAAAACCGCGGACATAGAAGGCGGTCATTTATAGAAATTTTTAATATTGTTGATTTCCTAAAATATAATTTGCATCTAAATCAAGTTCTTTACAAAGTTTTGCAAAGGTTTCTAGTTTGGGTAACTTTTTTGTTGTTTTATATTGCGTTATCATTTCAGGAGAAACGCCGATACGCTTTGCGATTTCAATAGTGGTTAAGCCACTATTTTTTAACTCCTCACTCAATCTTGTTTTTATTATCGATTCATTCATAATATTATTATATAACTATTGGTTAGAAAAATGCTTGACAACTAACTATCGGTTAGTGTATAATTGTTTATAATAAAATCAAAGGAGATAAAAATATGCTAGTATCAGCAAAATGTACAAATTGTGGAGCAAACATAGAAGTAGACAAAGAAAAAGAAGCGGGAATATGCTCGTATTGTGGTTCGGCATTTATAGTAGAAAAAGCTATAAATAATTTTATTACTAATAACGTTTACAATATCAATAACGCTACCTTAAAGATTGAAAAACCAATTGATAAAACGGTTAAAATATCCTTTCCTGTTTACGAAGGACAAATGTTTAACAACAAGTGTTTAGTTTATAACCATGATACGGGAAAGCTGATTGTTGAATGTAGACAAGGTGAAACAGCGTGTTTTTCGTTAGAAAAGGCAACGAACATATTGGTAAAAATGAAAGGTTGCTTTGGAAAACCTGTCGAGACTATGAATCCCGGTGAAAGGTATAGGGTTGGCTTTCGAGGATTTGGTAAAATATATTTAGCAAAAGTTGACGGAGTGGTTTAATAAAACATTTTCCATAAAAATAAAAAGATAGCGAAAATTTCGCTATCTTTTTTATGTCTAAAAATCACTAAGAGTGGAGCTTTTAATCCGCGGTCAAGCTTTATCCTCAAAAAATACTTAACTCACCGTTTGACAAGCCTTGCATTTGCCGAAAAATTCTACGGCAAATCCGTCCAACGCAAACCCGTCGTACGCTTTCGTTTTCATGTTTTCCGCCGTGGGCAAGCCCTCGACGTCTACGTCTGCCAATCTCCCGCAACCAACGCAACGGGCATGGCAGTGTGCGTGCGTGTTATAATCGTACCGCACCTCGCTCCCCGCAGAACGCAATTCCAACGCCGTGCCGCCCATAGCAAAGCCGTTCAATACCCGAAACACCGTCGCGCGCGATACCGTCGGATACTCCGTATGCACCATAGCGTACACCTCCGTAGCCGTCGGATGATTGAGCGATTTTAACGCTTCGTAAATAATTTGCTTCTGTTTCGTCTGCCGTTCCTGCATATTCCCTCCTTATTGAGATTGAATACTGATTATAGTATAGCATAAGCGAGGCAATCCGTCAAGAGGTTTTGCAAAAAAATTTTTGGAAAAAGCAGGAAAAGCGAAAAACGCTCTCACAAAAAGAGCGTTTTCATCGTATTTTCAATCATCAAGACAAATTTCTGATATTGATAATGGCAATTTCTTCGCCTGTTTCGCCGTCGAGGTAGATGACGTACTTTTCTTCGCCGTAGGCGCATAAAAATTCGTAGGCCATGCGTTCTCCGCGAGCGGTATCCACCACCGCCAAACGGGAGTGTTCTACCGTCAAGTCAGACTGCAATTTCGCCTGTGCCTGCGGCAACGAAAGCGCAACGTTGAGCTTTGCCCGATTTTCCATACGTCTATCGTGGTTGCGCACGTACTTGGTGGCGTCAAAGCCGGTTACCACCCCGCGCGAACGGCAGATTTTTACGCGCACCGTATCGGGATACACCACCGTTCCGTCCATAGAATATACGAAAGTGAAGTCGCTGTCCGTGCCGTTTTCCCGCACGCGTACGGCAATCATGTCCTCATAGCCCAAACCGCTTAAAAATTCTTCGGCGATGCGTTGAGCGTTTTCCATATCGAACGTTTCTTCCGTGCAATCCTCGTAATAATCGAAGCGCAACAGCTTACCGCTTAAACAATCCACCTCGGCAAACAGCAACGTGCCGTTTTTATCATACCCCTGCACGTTATACGCCGTATAGCCGCGCGCTACCGTTTCCCCGATACATTGGAATTCTTCTATATTATAAGAAGAGAAATAAACGGTGCACAGTTCTTCCGCTTTGGACGGCTCGATTTTTTGCGCGTTTTCCTCGCCCATGGGCGGCGCAATACCGTTTCGTTCCATACCTGCTTGGGTTTTTTCGTTATTTATTTTGTTTTCGTCCAACGTAATGCTTTCCAATTTATCCATGACGTCCGAAAGCATTCCCTTGCCCTTTTTCAGCATATCCGTGATGTCGTTGTCCGTCATCGTTTGCGAAAGCTCGCTCACCGTTTCCCGCGCCGAATGGTTGGTTTCGTACAACGCTTGCAACACCTCTCTGTCCTTGTCCGAAAGCTTTTCTCCGTTACGGAGCTTGGTAAGCATACGTTCGCATTCCCTTGCCACGCGGTTGACAAACGCCGTTACGTTGACGTTTCTTTCCGCTTCTACGGGCATTTTTTCAAGGTCTAATTCGGCAAGCCGAGCCTGTACCAGCAAATCGGTAAGAATGCGGCTTTGCTGCACGGGAGAAGCGGAAACACGCGCTCTGTCCAAATCGTTTTCCACGTTTTCCATGATACCGATAAGCTCGTTGGTGGCGGCGCGGTGTGTAGAAAGCATACCCTCGTTGGTGCGCTTCATGTCAATCGCTCCCACCGTTACCGCCGTCGTCAGAGCAAGCGTTACCGCACCCAAGGAAATGACCGCGGCAAGCCAACCGCCGTACCCTTTCGTGCGCTCGCGTCTTTCCTTGTTTTCCCCGTTTTCACGGCGATTTTCGCGCTGCTTTTTACGCGCGTTTTTCGCTTTCGATTTCGCCTGCGAGCGGTTGGCTTTCGCATGAGCGCGTTCCCGTTGCAGCTCCTCTTGCAGAGCCAAAAATTCCGCCTTGCGTTTTTCCGCGCGCGCCTTGCGTTCCGCCTGCATTTTCTCTATCTGCGCCTGAATTTCCGCCTTGCGTTTTTCCAAGCGGGCTTGGCGTTCGGCTTTGCGTTTGGCAAGCTGTTCCTGCCGTTCTGCACGAGCCTTGGCGCGGGCTTCTTTCTTGTTTGCTTGCGCTTCCTTTCTCTTCAAAGCGGCGTCCACGCGAGCCTTTGCCGCGCGTTCTTCCTTTTTCGCTTTCTCACTGACAGCTTGTTCCCGCTTCTTTGCGACAACCTTTTTCTTCTCCCCCGATTTCGCCGTTACCACCGTCGATTCCTGTTTGGAAGCATTAGAGGACACATGGGAAGCAGAGGTGTTTGCTCCGTTATTTTGACCGCGTTTTTCCGAAATTTCCTTTTCCACGATTTCCACCTTTTCCGCGCCCGAGGACAGATTGGTGGAGATTTCCGTTTTGGTTTTCTTTTCTTTCATAAAATTCCCCTCCTTAAATAGCAAAGACGTGCTTGCCGATGACCGTTACCGTCTGTCTGTCGAAAATCCACGCGCTGGTGGCAACGGCGGGATTATAATAATATAACGCTCCGCCCGTGGGGTCCCAGCCATTGATGGCGTCCTTTGCCGCTTTCATCGCCGTATCGTTGGGCGTGAGGTTGATCTGACCGTCCGTTACCGCCGTAAACGCGTGCTTTTGATACACTACGCCCGAAATGGTGTTGGGGAAGGCGTCGCTGCGCACACGGTTTAATACCACCGCGCCGATAGCTACCTGACCTGTATAAGGCTCGCCCCTGCCCTCGGCATAAATGGTTCTTGCCAACAGATATACGTCGGAAGAAGAAAAGCCGTTTGTGCCGCTTATGCTGTTTGCTCCGTCCGAGCCGTTCGAGCCGTTTGCCCCGCCGTTTACCAAAAGATTATAAGAATCGTTCATGCCCAGAGCCTGATAGGTGGATTTTCCCACCACGCCGTCTGCCGTCAAGCCGTTCTTTTTCTGGAAAGCGATAACGGCGGCTTTCGTGCCTTTGCCGAACACGCCGTCGATACTTCCTTTATAATAGCCCCAAAGCTTTAAGCGGCGTTGTACTTCCTTTACCTCCGCTCCCTTAGAGCCTTGTTTTAATACCGCGGCGGTGAGTACGCTTTCCGCTTGGGAAACGTTTTCCTGCATTTTGCTTTTCGCCATGGTACAGCCCGTTGCGCCCGCAAGCGTCGCACTTAACGCAATCGCCGCAATCAACGCGCTTTTCTTTACTGATTTTCTCATACTTATTCCTCCTATGTACCGCTGCTGCGGTAAATGCCGCGCTGCGCTTATGTGCCATAATTATTTATCGCCCCGCCACGCTTGGATAATTTCCGCTATCTTGCTTTTATATACGACGTTTTCTCCGCTCGGAGCGGCAAAGCACAAGGGCGGATACACCACGCACCACCAATTATCCCCCTTGCCCTCGCCTAGCTCGATGATAAGAGCGGTATATTCCCCTGCGGGCAGAGTATAATGCTGATACACGCGTGTAGGAAAGCTTTCTTGCCGAATGGAGGCGGTTGCCGTATAGGGAAATCCGTTGCGGCAAAGCACGGCGGTTGCCGTTTGCTCGATGTCGGCTAAATGCGCTTCCACGCCCGCCAGCGCGTCCGTTTTCGTTTGAAACTGTGCGACAAGCGGCGTTAAATAATCTACCACCTCGTCCCGAACAAGGTATTTCACTGCTTGCGCGCTCTCGTCGTTAGAGTGGGCGCGGATATGCATACGTAAACAGTCCGTTTGCGCGGTTTCGGCGGGGATATCCCCACCCAAGACAAGGCTCGTTTTTCCGTTGCGAGCTTGCAAGCAGCCGCAAAAGCCTACCGTCATTACACTTATTATGATTGATGATAAAAAAATTATGCAAAACTTTTTCATAAAAAATAACCTCCGTGTTTTATCACACGAAAGTTATTGACCGCTATTTATGATTTTATACAGCAAAAACGTTTATTTTTGCACCGTTATTTTTCTGCCTCCGACCAGCTGTGGTTGTGCAGCTCGCCCTCCGAGGACAGACCCGCGAACTCCGTTTGCCGAAGTGCCTCGTACAGCGCAATCGCCGCAGAGTTGCTTAAATTGAGCGAGCGCGTTTCCCCGCGCATGGGAATACGCAGGCATTCGCCGGGGTTTTTCAGTAGCAGTTCTTCGGGCAGACCCTTGGTTTCCTTACCGAACACCAAAAAGTCGCCGTCTTGGTATTGTACCTGGCAGTGATTTTTGCGTGCCTTGGTGGTAAAAAAGAAAAATCTAGCGTGGGGGAATTTGGCTTTGAGCTGGTCAAAGCTGTCGTAATAGCATACCTCTACCAAATTCCAATAATCGAGCCCCGCGCGCTTTAAGTATTTGTCGGACACCTCGAAACCGAGCGGTTTTATCATGTGCAGAGTTGTGCCCGTAGCAGCGCACGTACGAGCGATATTGCCCGCGTTTTGGGGAATTTCAGGTTCGACAAGAACGATATGAAACATTGCGATACCTCCTCCTATGCGTAGAGCGCGTAGGGTAAGTTTTTTATTCCTTATTATTGTACACACTTGCGCGCGATTTGGCAAGCGATTAAAGGGAATTTCCACATTTTTCCAAAATGGGGAATGCATAACCCGCTCTATTTGCGGCATACTGCCATTACGAAGGCAAAGCCTTGAATCGGAGAAAAAAGTATGCAATTTGAAAACACGGAAACGTACAAAAACCTTGCCCGTTCTTTTGCGGGCGAATGCCAAGCAGGTATGCGGTATCAAATGATCGCAAAGCTTGCGATGAAAGAGAAGCTGAAAACGCTTGCGGACGCCGTTCGCACCATCGCGAAAAACGAAACGTTGCACGCTACGCAATTCTTCAATAAAATGATAGAAAAAACGGGCAGCAAGGACAACGTGGAATTTGACGCGGGATATCCTTTCCATGCGGGAACGCTTGCGGAGGGGTTGCGTTTTGCGGCAAGCGACGAGAGAGACGAATCGGAGGAAATCTATCCCAAATTTGCGGAAATAGCGAAAAAAGAGGGATTTGAAGATATTGCCGCTTTGTACAAGCTTGTTGCGGACGTAGAACGCCAGCATAAAATTATTTTTGAATATTTATGCGAAGCGGTGAAAAACGGAACTCTGTACAAGTGCGATCAGCCCATTTTATGGATATGCAGCGAGTGCGGCTATATGCACGTGGCAACGGAAGCGTGGAAGGTTTGTCCGCTTTGTAAAGCGGAGCAAGGCTACGTGGACTTGCATTTGCCCTTTGAGGGAGTAAGAAAATAAAAGGAAGCTTCAAGGCAATCTTCAAAGAAAAAAGGAGTAAAAAACATGAAAAACTATCAAAACAACAACCAGAACAACCAAAACAACCAGAAAAACAAAAACTGCGGCAGCAAGAATTGCGGAAGCAAAAACTGCGGCAACAAACAGGGCAACAACGAAGGTCATAGCTACCAGAACGGCGGCAACAATGACTAAAAGAAGCTCTGAACGGATACCTGCCCCCACGCAAAAAGCGATAGACACGTTTAGCGATCCGTCGAAAACGGACGTAAACGGGAGCTACACGGGCAGACCGAAAAATAAAAAGGAAATCCCCGTGCAAGACGCGGACGACCTGTAAGAGAAAAGAACGCACCCCCAAGCGACGCGACGTCGCTTGGGGGTGCGGTGGTTAGTGGTCAAGGGTTATTGTTTGGGATAGGGAGCGTCGTTGTCTGTAATTCCCAAAAGATAATCGGTGGAAACGTCGTACAGCTTTGCCAAGGCAATTAAGCACTCCAAGGGCAGCTGCCTTGCGCCGCTTTCGTATTGCGACTAGGTGTTTTGCCGAACGTGTAAGCATTCGGCAACCGTTTGTTGCGTCCAGCCCCGTTCTTCCCTCAATTCTTTTAACCGCATTGTGTTTTCTCCTTTTTTGTGCATAGAGCTACACTTGCCCGCTGAATGCGTTGTTTTGGGTTATAAATGTTGATACACGCTGTTCCCGTTGGGGACAGCGTGTAAATAAGTTCGTTTGTTTATGCGCCCGTTAAACGCTTAAAAATCGTCATCGCGGGATTTGCGCTTCTTTGAGCCGCTTTTTGGCGTGGGAGCGTCGTCGTCATCGAAATCGAAATCGTCATCGTCATCGTCATCATCGTCGTCATCGTCCATGTCGTAATAGTCGTCGGGCGAAACGTATTCGAAGTCTTCTTCCTCTTCCGATTCTTCCTCCTCGTCCTCTTCTTCCTCTTCATCGTCCTCAAATTCACTGTCAGGAATGCCAAGGTCGATGTCGTCCTCCTCGTCGTCAAGATAGCTTCTCCAAGACGCGTCCTCGGTATCTTCGTCCTCCACCGTTTCCTCGTCCTCGTATTCCGCTTTTTTCTTGCACTCTTCGCACATCTTTTCGCCAAACTGCATATAGTTCTCGCCGCAGATAGGGCAAAGCTCCGTTTCTTCTATTGCTTCTTCCGCTTCAAAATCGTCCGTGAACGTCTTTTCCCCGCTCAGCTCTTTTACGCATACTTCGCAAAATTCCTGCTCGTCTGCGTCAATGAAATTCAGCTCGCATCTGGGGCATAAAATGTATCTTGCCATAGTCTATCTTTTCCCTCGTTATTTTCGGCTTACACCGTGTTTTGCTATATTATATTTATATTTCTTGATTTTGTAAACCGTTTTTATGCGCTTTTTTAATATTTTGTAAAAAATTTTTCCCACTTTTCATAAAATAAACCGTTCCTCTGTATTGAGGAACGGCTGTTTTTGTCTTTTTTGGCAATTTTTGCCGTTATTCACTTGCTTTTTCTTCCGTAGCTTCCGTTTCCGTCGCTTCTTCTACGGGTTCTTCTACGGGCGTTTCCGCTTCCGTTTCAGCGGTTGCTTCTTTTGCTTCCGTTGCTTCTTCCGCATCGTCGTCCGCATATACGTCGATAGACTTATCGTCCGTGGTATCAATCTTCTTGCGCTTGTACGCATTTACGGTAGCCTCGTCCGCGCGCTTCTTCGCACGCTTTTTCGCGCTTACTACCAATACGGGAATAAGCACTGCCGCCGCAACCACCAATACGCTGCCAACGACAATCAAGACGATTGCCCAAGTAGCCAAGCCTTCTTCATCGCCCTCTTCCGTTGTGGATTCCAACGTAAGAGCGGTGGTCCAATGCGTTTTAATCGCGTCCTTATCGTCGCTCTTCATTTCGCCGACAAGGTGCGTGTACGCGCTTTGCAGCTTAAATTCTTCCGCCGTGAATTTCGCCACAAATTCGGCAAAATCGTCTTGACGGTATTCGCTGTATTGCGATTTCAAATCCTCGTAAACCGCCGTTTCGCCCGTGCGGAAATAGTACGTCATGGCGTTTTGGATTTTCGTGTTCGCTTCCGCAATATAGTCGGTAACCTCTACGTACGCTTCGTTTTGCGCTTTCACGGTTTCCGTTTTCATGTTCGCCGCATATACGTAGTTATAAGAGAAGTCGCCCGTCGATTCCGCGTTGGAATATAACACGATATCCCCAAATACCTCGGGTTTGTACCAAGAATCGTTAAAGGTTACAAAGTCCAACTTTTTCGCAGTGTACGCGTTGTCGGAGCTGTCTGCCAAAAGCGTGGCTTTCTTGTATTCCGCTTCGTCTGCCATGCAGTTGATTTTCGACAAATACTGACCCACCGTCGCCGCCGAATAGAAATACAAATAGTCGCCGTCCAGCTTCCAAAGCGTGTTGTCCGTCAAGCCCGTAGCGATACGTACAGGCGCGGCTGCGCCGCTGGTTTGTCTTTGCAAATAGCCGTTTGCGTCTACGTAGAAATACACGTGATTTCCGTCTTTGTCTATCGTGTAAATCGCACTTGCCGTGGCGTTTGTGGTGTCGTTGGCAACCGTAACGAAATTATCCGCCTTATTGCCGCTGATTGCGTTCCAATCCGCCGTGATTTCGCTGTCCGCAAGGAAGTAAAGCTTGGTGTTTTCCCCGCTCGACTCCGTTTGCGGCAGGTCCGTTCTCGTGAAATATACGCCCCCGTTTTGATAGGTGGTTACCGTGTAGTTGTAACCGTCCACGGGCGTTGCCGCCGTTTCTTTGTCAAAATTGAAAGAGGTTCTCTCCGAGGATTTCCCCACACCGTCCAAAACAAGCTGACCGAGGTTTACGTACGGATACGTCGTATAATCCTCTAAATCGTACGGAGCTTCCGCTTCTTTGTCCTCGTTGGTTTTTTCAAACTCTTTATTTTTTTCTTCGAGGTAAGCCTCGTCGAAATCATACGTTTTTTCGTAGGTATAGCCGCCCGTTTTGTCTGTTGCGGTATAGGAAGCTTTGTCAGAGTCCACCGAAACGGTAGCCGCCGCGGAAACGCGGTAAAGCTGATCGTAATCGGAGGTGGAGGGGTGCGCCGTGTCCGCGCCCGCCGTTACCGACATCGTATAGTATGCATACGGATTGCTTGCGTCCGTCGCGTCGTAGAAGAAGCTTTCCGACTTGATTCCCGAAGCCAAAGTAACCGTTTTACGCGTGTCCGTGTTGAACGATTTCAACGCTCCGTCCTCTTCGTACATACAATATACTACGCCGTCAACCTCTACAAAACGGTATTTAGAAGCGTTATCTTCCAGACGGAAATAGTAGTCTTTCATCGTTTCGCTGCCGTCCAATTTGGCGCGCTTAAAGTCGATCCAGCTGTTTTCAACCGTACCGCTGAGGTTTTTGTCGGTGGTGGGAGTTGCATAATACACGTAATCGCCGTAGATATAGATACCTGCGTCAAAGTTCTGCGCCGTGAACAGCATGGGAACAACCGTTTCCGTTTCCGCATACTTGCCCGACTGCAAATCTTCGTAAGCAATACGCATCAACGAGCCTTTCACAACCTCCCCAAACGTGTTGTCGGCAGAATATTCCTCCGAGCCGTTGATGAAATAGACGTAGCCGTCCTTTTTCACGGCAAAACCGCCGTTGCTTTCCGCCGCGCTCTTGGTTACAGAATGCGCTTCATAGCCTGCGAGCGGGGATTGCGTGTACGGCTTGTCGCTACAAGCGGTAAGCGAAAACGTGGAAGTAAGACACGCCGCCGCGGCAACAAGTCCGATAAATTTTTTGTGCATATCCTTCATAGTAAGGACTCCTTTTTAAGGTAATTCAGTAAAGATAAAATAAAGCTTTTGCGTTTGTTCGTATAATAAACCTACTATAACGCATATTCTATTATAACGCAAATTAAAAACCAACGCAAACAAAAACGCACTGTTTTTCAGCTTTTTTGAGTTAATTTTTTCAAAAGGAGGAAATTTTCGCCTTGGAACCCTTTGGAATATTTCAATTTTTGCAATCGTTGCTTTCTTTGACGGGCAATTCCGCGCCTACCAATACGCAACCTGCGCCCTCTTCTGCACCCCCTTCGCCACCGCAACGGGAGCAAAATCACACGGATTTCGACGGTCAAACGCAAGCGACAGAGACTTTTGAAGAGGAAAAAGGTAACGCTGTCAACAGCGCTGTTAACAACGCCGCCGTGGACTTTTTAAGCGCGCACGAAGCAAGGGCGCGGCGGTTAAAGAAATGAGATTGCCGCGCGACACTTCGTTTCGCTTGCAGTGACAAGGTGGAGGGTGGGATTGCAAACAAAAAAGGAACAGACCGAGGTCTGCCCCTTTTTGTTTATAAGAAAGTAGCTTTTAATCTTGATACATTTTGAAAACGTTAAGGTTAGCGTCTTTCCAAACGTATTCATAAACGATTTTGTACATTTTGCCTGCTTCCATCGTGAAAGAAGCTTCCGTCGTAGCCGTGCCGTTTACGGAAATGTTTACCGTTCTGTCTTCTTCTATTTCGTTAAATTCGTATACGTTTTCTGCGGGATTAGCAGAAAGGTGCATTTGGGAGATATATCCGTAATTATAGCCGTCCTCTTCCATGCTCGCAAAATTCGAAGCATAAACGATTTGATATTCTTTGGAAAGTTCATATTTGGAATCATTCGTTACACGAATAAGCGCTTTATCTGCCGCGGGCGTAATGGTTTTTACGAATAAGTATTCCAAGGCTTCTAACTCTTCAAGCGTAGCGGAAGAAGAAAGAGCTTTCGTGCAAGCTTCGTCCGTGTAAAGAGTAACCGTGCGAGCCGCGCCTTCATAAGCAGCGATTTGTTGTGTAGCAACAGTAGTCCAACTTTCAATTACCTTTGCAGCGGTTGCTTCCTCATCGCCGTAATAAGAAGCGCTGTTGAAATAAGCTCCGTCATAGACGAGATCTACGCCATAATAAGGTTCATCTTTCATGATTTGCGTTTCGTCCGTGGGCAAGGAAACGGTAATCGCGTCGTAACCCGTTTTGTCAAACGCATAATCAATCGTCATGTCTTCTACGTTAGTGGTAATCGACGTTACTTCGCCTCTCTTTTCCGTATTGGTGGTGATTTGCTTGAAACCGGTAATCTTACCGTCTTTTGCCGTCAAAACAGCCGTAGCGCTTACGGAATAGGAAACGGTTACGTCGTCCGTAGTGTCTTCTTCGGTGTAGTTATCGTGTACGTACTTGCTTGCGTAAGCGGTGGTAAGGGTTGCCGTCAGCGTGCCTTCGTTGTTTGCCAACGTGTAGCTCGTGCTTGCCGTAGCGTCCGCGTTCGTCTTCTTTTCTTCCGTCAAGCTGTCGCCATATACTTTACTGTAAGCCGCTTGCATATCTTCTGCGGAGTCTGCCGCAACAAACGTTGTGAAATAAGCGGTGTTGCGCTTTACGGTGTAGGCGATTTCTTCTGCAAATTGGTCGGTGTATTTTGCACCTGCTTCCATATAACCGCTTTCCGCTTCTTCATTACCCTCTTTTTCAGAGAAAAAGCTGTAATACTTGTCGCCTTCTTTGAAGTTTTTATAAGTTTCAACGGAAGTTTCTTCTTCCGCTTCTGCGCTATATTTATACGTATCCGTTTGGGTTTCATACATTACAAACGTTACGGGGTCAAACGAGCCTTTGCTGTTTGAGGTACGTTTGTAGATTACCGTGTCGCCCGTTTTGGTTTCTCTGTTGGACGTACTCGTCATCGTCATACCGCCCGTATGAGCCGAGGAAGCTGCAAGACCTGCTTTCAACGATTCATAAATTTCGTCGTTGGTGGTTGCCGTGGAGAAGTCAAGCGGATCGCGCTTGGGGGGATCTTTTTTTGTTGTGTCTTTGGAGCAAGCTACGGTGCTGAACGCAAATCCGCAAGCAAGCGTCAAAGAAAGAGCTGCTAAAAGTTTCTTTTTCATGAGATTTCCTCCATTTTTTATATTTTTGGCATATAAATTATGTCATTTTCTTTATTATACACCCACTTTTGCGCAAAGTCAAGTGTTTTCCCGAAAAACATTAAAGAGATTTTGAGGGAAAAAGGGGAAAGAGTGAAGATTATTTGGCTTTTTCGGTCATTCTGGAACGAAGTGGCGACCTGCCACTCGTCGTTAAGCACCTCAAAAAATGAAAACAAAAAAAGGAAACACACAAGGTGTTTCCAATTTTTCTTGTCATTATCTCTTCGAGAACTGAGGTGCACTCGTCAGGGCAAACTGCGCTTTTTGGCAATTCCTCCTACGGAGAAATTACCCGTATGCTCCGTTGCCCTTCCTCTTCCCAAAAAAATACGTTCCGTCTTTTTTCGGGAGCCCTGTTTTTTGTAAAGCTCGTCGCTAAACACCTCAAAAACGAAAACAAAAAAGAGATACACAAGGTATCTCTTTCTGTTTTGTCATTATCTCTTCGAGAACTGAGGTGCACGACGAGCTTTCTTCAAGCCGTACTTCTTTCTTTCCTTTGCGCGAGGGTCGCGGGTAAGGAAGCCTTCCGCTTTCAATGCGCTACGGCTGTTTTCTTCCGCTTCCAACAACGCTCTTGCTACGCCCAAACGGATAGCACCCGCCTGACCCGTATAACCGCCGCCGATTACGTTTACCATTACGTCGTATTTGGACGTTACTTCCAACAGTTCAAGGGGCTGTTTTACGATGTACTGCAACGTGCCTTGAGGGAAATAGTCTTCAAAAGCACGGTCGTTGATTACGATAGTACCGTTACCGCCGGGAATAAGACGTACACGTGCGATCGCTTTCTTTCTTCTTCCCGTTCCCCAGAATTGAAGCTTCTTTTTAACGTTTGCTTTTGCCATTTTTCAATCCTCTCCTTTAATCCACTTTCAGCGTTTCGGGCTTTTGTGCCGCATGGTTGTGTTCCGCACCTTTATATACGCGGAGCTTCTTCAACATTGCTCTGCCAAGGCTGTTCTTGGGCAACATTCCCTTTACCGCTTCATATACGGCAAGATCGCTCTTTTCCGCCATCAACTTCTTGTAGGGAACTTCCTTCAAGCCGCCGATGTAACCGCTGTGGTATCTGTAATATTTATCTTCAAGCTTTTTACCCGTAAGCACTACTTTGTCTGTGTTGAGAACGATAACGAAATCGCCCGTGTCAACGTTGGGAGTGAAGGTGGGTTTGTGTTTGCCTCTGAGAACGGATGCTACTTTGGTGGCAAGACGGCCAAGGGGAATTCCCGCTGCGTCTATTACGTACCACTTTCTTTCAACCGTTTCGGCGTGCGCCATATAGGTTTTCATAATATGTTACTCCTTATTCCGTATGTTTTTTCGTGTGTTTCGCTACGGTGTGAAACGTGAGCGTTTCTGCCTGCATTTCCGTTCAACTAACGGGGAAAAACGGGAATTTTCAGGGTTTTCCGCAACTTGCTTATTTATTGTAGTATGAAACGAAATTTAAGTCAAGCTGTTTTGCGCCGACTTTTTCATTTTTTTTCAAAAATTTTAATTTTTTTTATCGGCGTGCTTGTTTCCGACTTTTTCAACCGCTCTATTCGCAAAGAAAAAGAGCTTTCGGGCTATTCCGAAAGCTCTTTTGGCATTTCCTTTTTAGAAAATTAAACTTTTTGAGCGAAGTATTTAATCGTTCTAACCATTTGGCTGGTGTAGGAGTTTTCGTTGTCATACCAAGAAACTACCTTTACAAGCGTGGTGCCGTCGCCCATGGGCATGCACTTCGTTTGCGTTGCGTCGAACAACGAACCGTACGTGATACCGATGATGTCGGACGAAACGATTTCTTCTTCCGTGTAACCAAACGATGCGGAAGCTGCGTTCTTCATCGCTGCGTTTACCGTTGCCGCATCTACTTCGCCTTCGCATACCGCTACAAGCTGCGTAAGCGAACCGGTGGGAACGGGTACACGTTGTGCACAACCGTCAAGCACGCCGTTGAGTTCGGGGATAACCAAGCCGATAGCTTTTGCTGCGCCCGTGGAGTTGGGAACGATGTTCACAGCTGCTGCACGTGCACGACGAAGGTCGCCCTTTCTGTGAGGTCCGTCGAGAACCATTTGGTCGCCCGTGAACGCGTGGATCGTCGTCATATAACCCTTCTTGATTTTTGCAAGAGAGTTCAACGTCTTTGCCATAGGAGCAAGGCAGTTGGTGGTGCAGGAAGCCGCGGAAATGATTTTGTCCTCTTTCGTAAGCGTGTTTTCGTTTACGCTGTAAACGATGGTGGGAAGGTCGTTGCCTGCGGGAGCAGAAATAACAACTTTCTTCGCGCCAGCTTTAAGGTGTGCTTCCGATTTCGCCTTAGACGTGTAGAAGCCCGTGCATTCGAGCACTACGTCAACGTCCAATTCGCCCCAAGGGCAGTTAGCCGCGTCTTTTTCAGCGTAAATCTTGATCGTTTTGCCGTTAACGGTGATCGTACCTGCTTCGTCGTCTGCCGAAACGGTGTCTGCAAGAGCATATCTGCCCTGTGCGGAATCGTACTTCAAAAGGTGTGCGAGCATGGAAGCGTTCGTAAGGTCGTTAATAGCCACTACGTCATAGCCTTCTGCGCCGAACATCTGTCTGAATGCCAAACGGCCGATACGTCCGAAACCGTTGATTGCAACTTTTACGTTTGCCATAATAAAGTTCCTCCAAATTTTGAAAAAATATTTTGTTCCGTTTTACTTTTGGGCAAGCGGAAAAAATTGACAGCCCTGCTTGTCCGTGTACTATTCTACCACACTTTTTTTCTTTCGTCAATAATTTTGGGCGCGTGTTTGCAAATTTATTTCGCTAAATCGATAAAAATTTCTTTATTTTTTTCTTTATTTTTTCTTTCTGAAAGGCATTTTATACTACGCGGTCCTTTTTATTATATTTTTATTATATTATTGTCGCGCGCGAATAGAAAAATACGCCCAAAAAGTGCAAAAAAATCTCGGCTTGTTTCCAAGCCGAGAAGTGTTTTTGAATGTTTTTAGAATGCCTTGCCTGCCGAGCCGAGCACGTTCACGATTTTGTGTTTTACCATTTCTTTCATGGAAACACGTGCGTCGCCAAGGTATTGACGGGGGTCGAAATGACCGGGGAAATCGCTGAAATGCTTTCTCAGTGCCGCCGTGAACGCCACGCGCAGGTCGGAGTCGATATTGATTTTGCAAACCGCCATTTGCGCTGCTTTTCTAAGTTCGGATTCGGGAATACCGATTGCGTTGGGCATTTCGCCGCCGTACTGATTTACGATAGCCACCTTGTCCTGCGGAACGGAGGAAGCACCGTGCAATACGATAGGGAAGTTGGGCAAACGCTTGCCGATTTCTTCCAAGATATCCAAACGGAGTTTAGGGTCTTGACCAGGTTTGAATTTGTACGCGCCGTGGCTTGTACCGATTGCGATTGCAAGCGAGTCGATACCCGTTCTGCCAACGAATTCTTCCACTTCGTCGGGGGAGGTGAACTGTGCGTCCGCTGCGTCTACGTTTACGTCGTCCTCGATACCTGCAAGCTTACCAAGCTCTGCTTCCACCACAACGCCGTGGTCGTGAGCGTATTCCACCACCTTTTTGGTGATGGCGATATTTTCTTCCCAAGGATGCGAAGAAGCGTCGATCATAACGGAAGTAAAGCCGCCGTCGATGGAAGCTTTGCAGATGTCAAAATCTGCGCCGTGGTCGAGGTGCATAGCAACGGGGATATCGTTCGTTTCCACTGCTGCTTGTACGAGGTGCTTCAAATATACGGGGTTAGCGTACTTTCTTGCACCTGCGGAAACCTGCAAAATAACGGGAGATTTCTCTTCGTTTGCGGCTTCGACGATCGCTTGGATCATTTCCATGTTGTTTACGTTAAAAGCACCGATAGCGTATTTTTCCGCGTATGCTTTTTTGAACATTTCGGTAGTAGTTACCAAAGGCATAATATTTTGTCCTCCAAATGCGTTTTTAAGGCTCGGTGGCAGCCGTCGGCTTGTCCGTAGCCCTTGTTGTTCGCGTTTATTATAGCTTATTTTCCGACAAAAAGCAATTAAATGCAGCCCGATTTTTGAATTTTTTTGCGTTGCGCGCCGATTTGTCGCTTTCTGCCCCCAACTGCTTGCGTATTTTCGTTATTTGTGCTATAATAGACAGGAAAATGATGCGGGAGAGAACGTAGCGCGTATGCAGACTCTGTTGAAAAACACGAATGCCTATCGGCTGTTGAAAGCGGACGGCGAAAGTCGAGCTTTTCATCACGCCTATTTGGTCCTGTTTGACGATAGCAAAAATTTGCGCGCGGCAATGAAAACGTTTGCAAAAGTGCTGTTTTCTTGCGATAATCCTGTTTCCCCCGCCCAAGTGCGCGTGGCGAATTTAATCGATATGGAAAGCTTTGCCGACTGTTTGTTTTATCCCCAATCGGACAAGAAATTTTTGGTAGAGGACGCCGAGCGGGTGGGCGAGGAATGTTTATTGCAACCCGTTGAGGGAGCGCAAAAGGTGTTTGTCATCGCGGACTTTGCCGAAGCGAACGCCGCGGCGCAAAACAAGCTGTTGAAGCTGTTGGAAGAGCCGCCCCGCGGCGTGGTATTTTTGCTTGGAGCAACGACGGCGTTTCCCGTTCTGCCCACCGTTTTATCGCGTGTAAAGAAATTAGAGGTGCACCCGTTTGACACGCTTGCCGTGGCGGAATGCTTGGCGCGCGTCTATGGCGAAAACAAGTTTGGCAAGGACGAGTTTGCCTTATGTGCCGCCGCTTCTGGCGGGAACGTAGGTCAGGCGCAGGGAATGCTGGAAGGCGGCGCGTACAAGAGCTTGATAGACGACGTATTTGCGCTGTGTTTGGCGAATGCTTCCGCGTTGCCCGCGCTGATACGCAGAGTAGGCGAAACCAAGCGAAAAAAGGAAATGCTTGCGCTGTTTCGGTTGGTATTCCGCGACGCCTTGCTTTTGAAAACGGGGATAAAAGAAGCGAATATTTTCTTACGTGCAGAGCGTTTGCGCCTTATGCGCGTAGCGGAAAATTATACCGCCGCTATGCTCGTGCGGGCGCAAGACGAAATAGGCAACGCGGAACGGGACGTTGCGTTTAACGCAGTATTTTCACAGTGTTTGGAAGTATTGCTTGCGAGAATAAATAAGTGATTTGAACGTACTCCAAAGGAGAGATTATGGTAAAAGTAGTAGGAATAAAATTCAAAAACGGCGGTAAGCTGTATTATTTTGCACCCAAGGAGGGGGACGTTTATACGCGCAATATGCCCGTCATCGTCGAAACCTCCCGCGGGATAGAATACGCTTGGGTGGCATACCCCGAACGGGAAATAGAGGAAAGCGAAATTGTTTCCCCTCTCAAACCCGTGCTCCGTATCGCCACGCAAAAGGATATCGATTTTTATAAATCGTGCGAGGCGAAAAAGCCGCAAAGCATGCAGATTTGTAAGGAAAAAATTATCAAACACGGCTTGGAAATGAAGCTTGTAGATTGCGAATACGCCTTTGACGGCAGTAAAATCGTGTTCTACTTCACTTCCGCTACCCGCGTTGATTTCAGAGAGCTGGTAAAAGACCTTGCCTCCACTCTGCATACCCGTATCGAGCTTCGGCAAGTGGGTACGCGCGACGAAACCAAATATTTGGGCGGTATTGCTCCGTGCGGCAGAGTGTGCTGCTGTGCGGGAAATATGCCCGAATTCAAGAAAGTAAGCGTGCGTATGGCAAAGGCGCAGGGTTTATCCCTCAATCCCGGGAAAATCAGCGGCTTGTGCGGCAGGCTGATGTGCTGTCTGGGCTACGAAATGGAGCACTATACGGAGGCGGCGAAGCAGCTGCCTAAGGTAGGCTCGGAGGTGGGAACGCCCGACGGAAAAGCCATTGTCGCTTCCCTCAATATGCTGAAAATGGAGGTGCGCGTCAAGCAGGAAAATAAGGACGGCGGCTGGATTTTCAAAGACTTCCCCGCTTCGCAGCTCCAATTTAAGAAACCGCACGTAGAACAGCCCGTAGAAGACGCGGACGAAGAAGAAGAATAACGGCTACAACCGTTGCAAACGTTACAAACAAAAGAGAAATACCGACGATTACGACAAAACTATCCCCGCGACAAAATCGCGGGGATAATTACTTTAATACGCACAAAATATACGCGTACTCTTGACTTTTTTTACTTTCTGTGTATAATTATACGTGTGCGGCGGAAAATGTCAATTATTCTCAACACACTTTCCTTATGCTTAGAAATTCTCAACAATTCTCATGTTTTTCAGGAAAAAGGGAAGAAAAACGCAAAACGGAGGCGAATGTATGTATCAAAAAGAGCGGCTGGACAGCATTTTAGAGCAGGTAAGGCGGTACGGATACGTTACGGTGAAGTATTTGGTTGCTACGCTGCATTACAGCAACGCGACCATCAACCGCGACTTGAATATTTTAGAGGGTCAAAAGCTGATACGGCGCAGCTATGGGGGCGTAGAGATTGTGGAAAGCACCAATATTCCGCTCCCCTTCCGATACCATAAAATGCGGACGGAGAAGCTGCGAATCTGCAAAAAGGCGGCGGAGCTTGTGCAAGACGGAGATATTATTTTCATCGACGCTTCCACCACCACCGAATTTATGGCGGAATTTTTGACGGATAAGAAAAATCTGACGGTGATTACCAATAATATCGCCATTGTTACGGCGTTGTCCAAATACAATATCCGCGTGGTATGCTTGGGGGGCGAAATTGTAGAGCCGCCCTGTATGTTGGACGGTACGGACACGGTGGAAAACGCGGCGAAATACCATGCGGACAAGCTGTTTTTCGCTACGGGGTACGTTACGGGGGACGGCAAAATTTGCGCAGGCGACGTGTATTATATGCTGCAACGGGTGATGGCGGCAAACTCGGATGAGGTGTATTATCTTGCCGACCACGAAAAGCTGCAACGCGCCTTTGGAATGCGTAAGCTGTTGTTTGATTTTTCCAAGGTAACGGGGGTAATCAGCGACTACGAATTTGACGGAAAAATCCGCGAGCAATACCCCAACGTTCAGTTAATAAAGGTGTAAATATAGAAATTACATAAAAAATAAAGTAAAATGACTTTACATTTCAGCAACAACGTGTTATAATATAAAATAGCCATGTGCGCGCAGGTACGCCCGCGCGAGAAAAAACAGGTAGAAAGGAGAGATTTTTCTTATGGAAGAAAATATCCGTTCGCAGGAAGAAATCAGTCTTGGCGAAATTTTCAAAATTTTATTCAAGAGATTGAAGCTGCTTATTTTGGCGCTGGTAGTAGGCGCGCTGATCGGCGGCAGTATCGGTCTTATCCGCACGTATAACGTACGCTATTACGGTTCGTCGGTAGAATTTTACGTCAACCCTAAAAAGGACGAAGAATCGGTAACCAACGAAAGTCAGTACGGTGTTTACGGTGCGTACGGTTGGCACGTAATGGATAACATTACGCGGCTTTTGGCTTCCGAAAGCTTTGCGGAAAGATTGCTTTTGGACGACGACGGTCTGCCCCTGGAACAGGTGTTGACGGGCGTTAGCAACCGCGAAGAGATAGAAGCGAAAATGGAAGAGGCGCAAGGCCCGCTTGATAAAGCGAAAGCGGCGACCAAAGCCGTGGAAGAAGCCAAAGCGGATACGGCAACCAAGCTGGAAGCTTATAACGAAGCGAGCGCGGAATACAACCGTCAGTTAAACGGCAGCAACGCGGACGATAGCGACGTGAAGAAAGCCAGAGAAGCCATGGACAAGGCGAAAAGCGATTGGGAAGCTGCTGTGGCAACGGAAGACAGCACGAAAGAGATAGAAAAAGAGGATTGGGAAGACGCGTACGCCGCAGTGGAAGAAGCGCGCGTGGTATGGAGAGAAACGGCGCAATATGCACAGTACGTATCCAAAATCACCGCTTCCGTTTCCTATTCCTATTACGATAAATCCTCTAACGAGGACGTATCCGAGCTCGCAAAGAGCTTCATCTACGTAACCATTTCCGTTTTAGAGGACGACGGCAAGTTTGCACAGTTCCTCTTTGACAGAGTCAACGAAGTGTTGCCCATGTACGTAGAAGAAAACATGGCGGTACCCTCGGGCTACGTAGGCACCAACTGTCAGCGTATTACCCGTTTGGACAAGGTGGTACGCACCAACACGGGCTATGCCTTTAAGACGGCGGCGAAATATGCGCTGCTTGCAGGCGCGGCGGCGTTTGTCGTGGCGTGTGTGGCGGTGATCGTGATCGACCGTTCTAACAAACGCTTGCGCGATTACGAGCTGACCTTTGAACGGTTTGGCATTCCAGTTCTTGGCGTAATACCCAATATCGACCCTGAGGAGAGAAAGGTAAGCGGCGAAACGACGACGGAGGTGCATGGCAATGAAGTGGTTTAATAAAAAGCAGAAACCCAAAAAGAGCAGAGTGGAATATCTCATTACGGGCAACGTAGGGTTTAACGTAAGCGAGGCGTTCCGTCATTTGAAAGCCACCCTTTCGGTATCCATGCCCAAAAAGACGAACGGCGAGGGTGTAGCGGTAATGCTCACTTCCGCTTGTCCCGAGGACGGAAAAACGACGGTGGCGGTAAACCTTGGCTTGATGTATGCGTTGTCGGACGCGCGCGTGATGGTTGTAGATGCGGACGTTCGCAAGGGCAGAGTGGCAAGATATTTTGAGGAAAAGTCCGCGCCCGGGCTTTCCGATTACCTGTCCGGTCAGGCGACGTTGGAGGAGGTTACGCGCGGTACGAAAGCAAGCGATAAGTTTTTCTATATCAGCTGCGGAACGCACGCACCTCGTCCTTACGAGCTGTTAGAAAGCGAAGAAATGAAAAATCTGTTGCGAGAGCTGAAAGGCAAATACGATTATATTTTAATCGATACGCCTCCCCTCTTGACGTTGTCGGACGCGCTTGCGCTTGTGCCTGAGGTAGATGGCACGGTGCTGGTATGCAGACACGAATCGTCGTTTGTAAGCGACATAGCGAAAACGCTGAACACGTTGAAATTTGCAAAGGCGAACGTATTAGGCACGGTCATCAACGACTACAAGCAGTTTGAGGGCGAGCGTTACAAATACTATTCGTATGCAGAGGAAGCGGAGAAGCGCGCGGCGGAAGCGACAAGCGAAACGAAGTAAAACAAAGGAAATACGGGCGAAGCGGTTTGGCTTCGCCCTGTTTATTTTCCGCTGCTGTTCCCTAACAACGCCCCTTAACCCGCGTAAGAGCGATAGAAAGGTTGGTCAGTGGCGACACGCCACCCCTTGACCCGTGTTAGAGAGAGTGGCGTGTTGCCTTGTTTTACAAGCAAAGCGTTTAATTTGGATAGTTTTTGGGTAAAAATAAATATATGGATAAAATACAATTAAGAACAAATATATTGCCCGTGATTCCGTTGCGCGGAAAGGTGGCGTTCCCCTCTACTCATATCTCTTTCGAGGTGGGTAGGGAAATGACCTTAAAAGCCGTAGAACGTGCTTCCGCAAGCAGTGATAAGCTGGTGCTTATCAGTACGCAACGGGTAACGGAAAAGGACGAGATTGCCGCCTCCGACGTGTATAGCGTGGGTTGCGTGGCAAAAATCAAGCAGGTGGCGCAGCTCCCCGCAGGGGTGGTGCGCGTTTTGTGTGAGGGGTTGTATCGCGCTCGCGCAAGGGAAATCGGCGTGCAGGACGGGTATTTTTATGCCGTAGCGGACGAAATTGCCGTCAAATACGGCGACGATGAAACGCTCCGCGAAGCGTATTTCCGTACGGCAAAGGCGCTGGTGAAAGACGTTCTGGGCGCGGACGGAAAAATCGCCAAGGAGGTTTCCGTGAAGCTGGAAACCTGTCAAGACCCCGAAACGTATATCAATATGGCTCTTTCCGCCATGCGCGTGAAGCTGGAAATCAAGCAGAAAAGCTTGGAAGAGCCCAACGTTATCGAACGCTTAAAGCTTTTGGAAAAATGCCTGAACGACGAGCTGGAAATCGCCAAAATAGAAAAGAAAATCAACGCCGCCGTTCGGCAGAATATCGATAAATCGCAAAAGGAATACTTCCTCCGCGAACAGCTGAAAGCCATTCATGCAGAGCTTGGCGACGACGGTAAGGAGGAGGACGAATACCGCGCGAAAATTCTTGCCAAGGGCTTGCCCGAGGACTTGGAAACCAAATGCCTCAAAGAAATCGACCGCATGGGCAAAATGCAACCCTCCTCTCCCGAATACACCGTCATTACGGGGTATCTCGACCAAATTTTGGCGTTGCCGTGGACGGAGGAAACCAAGGACACGGAAAACCTGTCCGATTGTATCGCCGTGCTGGACGAGGACCACTACGGCTTGGAAAAAATTAAGGAACGTATCACCGAGTACCTTGCCGTACTCAAATTGACAGGCAATATGAAAGCACCTATTTTGTGCTTCGTAGGCCCGCCGGGCGTAGGGAAAACGAGTATCGCCCGTTCGGTTGCGCGTGCGCTTGGTCGCAAATTTGTGCGTATGAGCTTGGGCGGCGTCAAGGACGAGGCGGAAATTCGCGGTCATCGCCGTACGTATATCGGCGCAATGCCGGGTCGCATCATGTACGGAATGAAAAACGCAGGGTCGGTAAACCCCGTGTTCTTGTTGGACGAGATTGATAAAATCACGTCGGATATGCACGGCGACCCGTCGTCCGCTCTGTTGGAGGCGTTAGACCCCGAACAAAACTCCACTTTCCGCGACAGATATATCGAAGCGGATTACGATTTAAGCAAGGTGCTGTTTATCACGACGGCAAATAGCTTGGAAACCATTCCCGCTCCCTTGCGCGACAGAATGGAAATCATCTCCCTTTCGGGCTATACTCTGGAAGAAAAGACGGAAATCGCGCGGCGGTACTTACTGCCCAAACAGCTTTTGCAAAACGGTTTGACGGCAGAACGTCTGACGTTGACGGAGGATGGCTTGCGCGTGCTGATTGAGGGCTATACCCGCGAGGCGGGCGTGCGAACGTTAGAACGCACCGTTGGTTCGGTATGCAGAAAAATAGCCGTGCGGTACGCTTCGGACAAGCAGCAAGGCTGCGTGGAAGTAAACGCCGATAAAGTGAAACAGCTGTTGGGCGCGCCCCTTTACTCCATTGACGAGGCTTCCCTTGCGCCGCAGGTTGGCGCGGCTGTGGGCTTGGCTTGGACGGCGGTTGGCGGTACGACGCTCACTGTGGAAGCGAGCGTTTTAGAGGGCAAAGGCGACGTAAAACTGACGGGAAAGCTTGGCGACGTGATGAAAGAATCTGCGGCGGCGGCTCTGTCCTATTTGCGGTCAACGGCGGAAACGTATGGGATTGCTATGGACAAGTTTTCCAAATGCGATATCCACGTGCACGTGCCCGAGGGCGCAACGCCCAAGGACGGACCTAGCGCGGGGATTACCATGGCGACGGCAATGCTGTCGGCGTTGACGGGGGTGAGTGTGCGCGGCGACGTGGCGATGACGGGCGAAATTACCCTTCGGGGCAAGGTACTGCCTATCGGCGGTTTGAAAGAAAAGGCGTTGGCGGCACGGCGAGTTGGTATTAAAACGGTTATCGTGCCCAAGGGCAACGAAAAGGATATTGCCGAACTACCCGAGGTATTAAAGCGCGACGTGCGGTTTATTCCCGTGGAAAGAGTGCAAGAGGTGTTTGACGTGGCGTTGCTTTCCGATGAGGGCGAAAAGGCAAGCCAAGCAAAACCCCGCAAACGAACGGTAAAAACTGTCAAGACGGTTAAGACGGTAAAACCCAAGTCCGCTCCCGTTCTGCCTACCGATAATCACGAGGGCACGGGCGTGCGCTGTTAATACGCATTAAAACGGAGAAAAAAGGAAAAATAAGCCACCATGTATGAGATGAAATACAAAAAAGAAACGGAATGTCCGTTGATTATCAAAAACGCGACGTTTATCACGTCCGCGGCGCGAAGCGAGCAATTTATCACGCCGAACAAGCCGATGATAGCCGTTTGCGGAAAATCCAACGTGGGCAAAAGCTCGTTTATCAATATGCTGGCGAACAGGAAAAAGCTTGCCAAAACGAGTAGCGAGCCGGGGCGGACGCGGCTTGTCAACTACTTCGATTTCGGAGAATTTATTCTTGCCGATTTGCCGGGGTACGGGTTTGCGCGTGTATCCAAATCGGAAAAGGAGAAATGGGCGAAAACGCTGGACAGCTTTTTCAAGAAAAAGGAGCACGTTTCGCACGTGTTTATGTTGGTGGATTCCCGCCACGACCCCACTGCTGACGACGTGCAAATGATGCAATTTTTGAACTATCATATTCTGCCCTTCACGGTGGTAATGACAAAAGTGGATAAGCTTTCGCGCATGAAAATAAAGGAGCATACCAAAGCGATTGCCGCCGATTTGTATTTAGGAGAGGCGAATTTGCTTGCTACTAGCGCGGAAACGGGGTACGGTAAAAACGACGTGCTCGCCAAGATAAAGTCGGTGATAGAAGCGGACGGCTAGCCAACGCAATATAATCCGAACCCGCGCAAAAGGCGTCTTTTAAGCGTCTTATGCCAAATGCGCCCTTATAGTACGGACGTACGATTGCAGTCGCCTTTGACAAAATCCATCTTAAAATACGCTCTTTTGCGTGCTTGCAATTTTCAGTAGGCGGATTTTAGACGGATATAAGGCGAAAGCCGAAGGCAAACCCGACGGTTTGGCAAGGATTTTAACGCAATAGACGGCAAAATCCGCCACTCAAAATCGAGTTCGGATTATATTGTGTTGGCTTGGTAAAAGAAAATAACGAACTGAACGCCGCCGCGGAAACAGCGGAAGCGGAAGAGTAAAAGGAGTAAGGGTCAAGGGACATTGTCCCTTGTGGGGTGTGGGGCAACGCCCCGCAAATCTATGCCCAAAGTAAGCAACCGTTAGGTTGCGCCTATACGGCTTTGCCGTATAATCGCTCCAAGAGCGAAAGACGAAAAAACCGACGTTGCCTTGTTAGGCAACGTCGGTTGTACTTTTTTCAATCAATATAAAATTTGCGCGTTGTCGGGGAGTTCTAATACGGCGGCGTTGTCGCCACGGACGGTAAAATGCTCCTCTTTATACGTTTTGTGCGGAATGAAATATACCCGCTTGTTTCTCCAACGTTTGCGCGCTTCAATAGAGAACATTCCCTCCCGCAAAATTTTGCGCATGATGTTTTCGTTGAGGTCGATAATCGCGGCGGTGTAGCCGTCGGCAAAGCAGTCCAAAATGGCAGCGCGCAGGCGCGTAATCACGAAAATATCGTCGTGGACGTGGCTTTTTCCTGCACAATAGGGGCAGGGCTTTAATAAAAACGACTGTATCTCGCTCCCTACCCGTTTGCGGGTAAATTGCGTTAAGCAAAGCTCGCTCATGGGCAAAACGTTACACTTCGCCGTGTCCAACGCAAGGCAGCTTTTCAGCTCGTCCGTAACGGCAAGGCGATGATTTTCCTCTACCATATCGATAAAATCGACTACGACAATACCCCCCACGTTGCGCAGCCGTACTTGCCGAGCAATCTCTCTCGCCGCCGCAAGATTGACGGCAAACACCGTCTCTTCCAAGCTGCTTTCGCCTACGTAGCTGCCCGTGTTGACGTCCACCACCGTCATCGCTTCCGTATGCTCTATCACAAGATATCCACCGCCCGCCAAAGGCACGGTAGGGCTTGCGGAATCATACACAAGCGGCGTGATGCCGTACTCCTTCATCATGGTGCGCTCGCCCGTGTATTTAATAAGCTTGCGCTCGGGAATATCGTCGCGGAGCTTGATAAGCGCCAACAGTTTTTTGTACAGCTCTTCATCGCCGACGTGGATAGCCACAACCTCGTCCCCCCAAGCGTCGCGCATCATGCGTACGGGTAACTCCTCGTCCTCATAAAGCAGAGCGCAGGCAGGCGCGTTTTCCGCATTTTTCAGAGTCTTTAAGTACAGCTTTTTGAGGTATTCCGCTTCCTTTTTCAGCTGTTTTTGCGTGGCTCGGGTGGCGCTTGTCCTAACGATAAACCCCTCGGTGGACTTCCCGCGCAGCTTTTCTGCCGTTTTTAAGAGGTTTTCCCTCTCGGTTTCGTCCGTGATTTTTCTGGAAATACCCAAAAAATCGGTGTTGGGCAGGTAAATCAGCGTTTTGCCGACGAAGGAAAGGTGGGTGGTTACCTTTGCCCCCTTTGTGCCACGGGAGGGCTTGGTAAGCTGCACGATAATTTCGTCCCCCTCCTTCAAATTGAGCGGCGCGGCGTTGGTTGCCACGGGCGTTCCGTCGTATTTGGTGTAGTCGGTATAAGTTTCTTCCATGGAAAGATAGCAATTTTTATTTAAGCCGCACGAAATAAAAGCAGCGTTCATACCTGCAAGGACGTTGGTAACCCTGCCCTTGTAGATATTGCCCACCGCTTCGCCTCGCGGCTCTTTTTCCGTGGTGAATTCCGCGAGCTTCCCGTCCTCAACGAGGGCGGCAAATTGTTGACCGCAATAACGGTCGAAAAACCATTCTTTCTTCATGGGAGTCGTTTTTTGTTTTTCCAAAAGTTTTTTTGACAACGGGCAAAACGCGCTCCAAAAACCCTCGCGCCGTTGCGGGCCGTGTATATTCAGTATAGCATAACACGGCGGTTTTTGCAAGGAGTTTTTTCAAAAAATGTGCCGTTTAGACAGATTTTGGTCGCTTTTATTGCCTTTTATTGCCTTTTTTGGTTATTTTGCACAGGTTTTTTCGTGTATTGCGGCGGTTTTTCTTTTCGGCATAATTCGCCTATCGGTACGTACGGCGTGCTTGCCGCCAAAAACCGAGCGGAAAGCTCGTTTTGCGGTAGGTCGAAAAGGTGGTTTTCTTGCGCGTCGTACACCTCAAAAACGGTGTAAGCTCCGCCCGTGAGGTATTTGAACAGATTTTTTATCGGGCAGGAGTTCAAAACGGCAACCCTCTTAACCTCTGCGCCGCGTGCAAACGCGGCGGTAAAGGAAAAGTCCATTTTTGCGTACACCGCCGATTGCTTGCCGTTGCCCAGTCCGCTTGGCAATAAAAATAAGCCAAGTAGCAGCAGTGTGAAGTTGGGAAGCTGCATAGAGCATAAAATCCCAAACGCCAAAAGGCAGCCCGCCATGCAAATCAGCGTAACCAAAAGACAGCAATTTCGGGCACGTTTTTCGGCGGTTGCTGCGTCGGTTTTTTTCAAAAACAGGCGAACAAGTATGCAACGAAGCACTCTGCCGCCGTCCAAGGGGTAGGCGGGAAGCAGGTTGACAAGCGCGATAGACAGGGAAGCGAAACAAGCCGTGTCCGTATAGGCGTACGCCGTGGGAAAGCACCACCAAACCGCCACGAAAAACGCCGCTGTGCATAAATTGCATAACGGTCCCCACAGCGCAACGGTGATTTCGTCTTTGAGCGAGATTCCGCGAAGGTCGCCGTCGATGACCGCGCCAAACGGCATCAGTACGATTTTGTTGAGTTTGTATCCAAGCTTTGCCGCCGCAAAGGCGTGAGCGCATTCGTGCTGCACCGCAACGAAACAGGACAGCAAAAACAATAGCAGCTCGCCTGTGAAAGCGTACCATACGCCCACAAGAAAGAAAAGGGGGTGAAGCGTGAGCCGCACCCCGCGTTTTCCGCCTGTTTGGCTTATTCCGTTACCGTCCATGCCAGACAGTTTTCCTCCGTCAGCTGATAGCAGTTAAGTAGCTCTCCGCCCGAATACATGGTAAGCTGCACTTCCGTTTCGCCATCCGTAAAGCCAAGCGGGAGATTGCTTTTTACGTTTTCGCCCGCTTCGTAATACACCACGTTCAAGCCGTTGATAACGCCCGAAAAACTATCCGAATGCGAAATTTTTACGGTATAAGTTCCGTCCGCATTTTGCTTCACCTCCGTAACCGTGCCGTCTGCCGCGGGATACACGCAGCATTCGTCCGTGAACGTCAAAATACCTGCGGGGGATACCGTCATTTCTGCGTCCGAAAGCTCGCTGACGATAGGCGAAAGGGTAAAATCGGCATACGTGCGCGCGTCCGTTTCTACCGTTTCCTTTTCCTGACCCATAGCGCGGAAAAAGGTGTTGATAACGCTGTTGGGCATAAAGACGTTGGTTAAAAAGATTGCGCCGCAAAGCGCACAGGCGGCGGCAAATTCTGCCGTAAGCACGATACGGGTGCGCTTTTCTGCGCGCGAAAGCGGCTTCATTCCATACATGGTCGGCTCGTTTTCCGTATTTTCCTCCGTTTCGCCCTGCAAAGCATAGTCCTCTGCGGTTAAGTACAAATCCCGCTTTTTCAGCGCGTGCTCTTGCGCGGAATACAGCCGTACCGTGTCAATTCGTTCGGGAACTTCCGAAAAATCCACACGACCCTCGCTGTTCGCACTTTCCGCAAACAGAGCGGCTTCAGCGGTGATTTCCTGCGCCGTTGGAGCGTTGGCGTTGGGCTGTTCGGGGGTGGACAGCTTGTCGTTTACCTGCGCGATAACGCTGTCTTTCAGACTTTGCGCGGCGGTTGCCGTGGGTGTAGGTTGCGTTGCTTGCGCGGTCTGCGCGGGTTTTGCGGATTGCGCGTTGGCTTGCAACGGGGCAGAGGGGTCTGCCGTTTTGCGCTTGCGAGCGGGTTTCTTATGTACCACATTGACGGTGGATACGGGAATTTCCAGCATTTCAGCGTATTCGATTTCTTCGTTCATACAGTTTTCTCCTTCCTTGTCGTTTATCTTATCCTATGCAAAACGCGTGCGGAATAGAACGCACGCGTCAAGAAATTTAAGAAAAACCGTATAAAACTGTATCAAATAGAGAGCTGTTACCGTTCGGGCGATTTCAAAGCGTTTGCGTGGCAATGCTCGTAATACCAACAGCGGTAGGGAGCTTCACAATGCTCGCCGACTTCAATGGACGGCAACGGCGCGTCCTTGCGTTTGAGTTTCCCAAGCTCGAAAATGCGGTCGGACGCCGTTTTGTCGTATTGCCGCACCTGTTTGGTAACGTCGATAATTTTATAACGCATACCCACGTGTTCTATAAACGTAGCCCCCTCTTCCGTATAGTTAAGGGCGTTTTCGGGAGCGGTATTTTCTGGCGGCGTATCGCCGCGTAAAATGAGGTGGCAACGGGTAAGAGGCACGCCGCATTTGCGGATAATCAGGCGTTGGAAGCCCAAATCGATAAGAAATTCTTCCCGTACGGCGTAGGTGTTTTTCACTTCGTATAAAGCGTAGCCTGCTCCCTCTTTTTTGAGAATATCGGCGGCGCAAAAATTGCCGTACCACGAAAACGCGCCCTCGCAAATAACCTTTTCGCCGTCGGAGAGAAGCTGTTGCGTTTTCTGTATCATGGCGGCAAAATGCAGTCTGCCGTCGGGGCGGTAGGCGGTGGTTTCGGTGAACTCGCCGAAAATGCCCATGGCGTTATCGCCGAACTCGTTCCCTGCGTCCAAGCGTTGCTGCACTTCGGGCGGGATAATTTTCAAATGCGGAGCGTGTGCGTCCAGCCACAGCATTTTTTCACACTGCAAGCCGCGCACAAAATCCGTTTTGGATACGGGCATGGTAGCCTCCTTTTGTAAATTATACGGTAATAGATAGAGGGTCGCAAGGCTGCGCGCCTTACATGGTGCAAGAGGCAAATGCCCCTTGACCCAAGCCTTGGCTTGTGGTCGCCACTATTGTACCACGTTTCTCGCTTTTTGTCAACCGTGAAAACGCTCCGCTTGGCGCGGAGCGTAAACAACAATTTCTACTTATCAATCAATAATCGGCATTGGCGGCGTAATTTTCATATTCGCCGTTTTGCTTGCCTTGCAGAGTGTATAAATCAAACTCGCTGTCGATGTCAAATTCCTCTGCGCTGTCAAACGCCGCTAATTTGGATACGGAAACCTCGTACGCCGTCATCGTTTTTACGTCCGTTTCCGAAAGCTTTTTCTGGTATTCACGGCTCTGGATTCTGCCCGATACCGCTATTTTATCCCCAACGCATAAATTCTTCACAAACCGCGCGTTGCGCCCCCATGCAATGCAGGGAATATAGTCCGATTTGTTATACGCGCGGTTGACGGCAATCAGCACGTCCGCAATTTCACGGTTGAACGGCGTCGTACGGTAAACGGGCGGCTTGCAAATATACCCGCTGAGCAGTATGCTGTTGGGGTTTTTGCCGGGCAGCTCGTCTAAAAGCTCCCGAACGAATACCGTCAGCATCAGCCGTGATTTGCCGTTTTCAATCTTGTTGTAGCTGCGGAACTGACCAAGCGCGCAAATGCTTTTGCCCTTGCAAAGCATTCCCCCTTGAATCAACCGCTCTGACAGCGTAACGGGCAGGATATCTGCCTGACCCGAAAGCCGCATTACCTTTACGAAAAATTCGTAAAAGCCCTCGCCGTACACCTCGTGCGAAAAGGAAGCGTCGCTGACGATTTCTCCTTGCACGTACACCTTGTTGTTTTTTTCCGTAACGTAGTTCATAAATACCTCCATTGTGTTATGTATATTGTGTAATAAATATGGTTCAAAGTGATTTCATCGTATACATGGTTGCCTATTTTTATTGCCGCGGCTATGTTTTGGCGTGCTGTTTGCCGTTGGAGTCTATCGTGTAGTTTTCCTTGTAGATAAGCTCGCCGATAGGCACAAAAGTAAAGCCGCGGTTTTGCAGAGTGGAGAAAATAAGCGGCAACGCCTCGGCGGTGTGCAGTCCGTTGTTATGGCAAAGAATAATAGACCCCTCTTTCGCTCCGTTGATTACGCGCATGGCAAGCTCGTTTGCGGAAAGGTTTTTCCAATCGAGAGAATCCACGTCCCATTGCACCGTGTAAAAGCCCATGTTCTGCGCCGTGTTGATAAGCAAATTGTTATAATCCCCGTACGGAGCACGAAAAAGGCAGGTGGATTGCCCCGTCGCCTTTTCTATCGCCGCGGCGGAGGTGGATAGCTCGTCGCGAATCTCCGATTCCGAAAGCTTGCTCATATACGAATGGGTGCGGCTGTGAGTGCCAAGCTCGTGCCCGGCGTTGACGATTTTTTCGGCGTATTCGGGGTACTTCTCCACCCAAAACTGCACGGCGAAAAAGGTGCATTTGACGTCGTTTAGTTCCATAATTTCCAAAAGCCTGTCGGTGTAGTCCACGCCCCAAGCGCAATCGAAGCTGATAGAAATTTTCTTCTCCTCCGTCGCCACCGAATAGATAGGCAGCGCGCGGTTTGCCGAGGCTTCCGTTGATACTTGCGTGCGCTTATGCACGACGAAAACGCCTGTGGATACGGCGGTAAGGAGAGCGGCAAGTGCGCACGTGGCGGCAGTGAGGCGGGGCCAGCCGCCCTCTTTGTGTTTCATGAATTTAACTACCTCCATCATAGCGTTTTATCACGGGCGTAATTTCACAAACTTTGTCGAAAAGCGGCTTGTTTTGTCAAAAACGCATTTCGCTTTTTAGGCTTGCTGCGGTGCAGCTTTGTTTTATCGTATGCGGTAAAAAGCGGGAATATACCGCCGCTTGCGGGGATTATTACGGCGGTCGGCGAAGAAAAAAATGCGGCGGGCGGGGCGTAAACGGTTTACTTTTGCGCTTGTTTCGTGTATAATACGGATATGAGAATTTGGGCAAAGCTGATAACGGGTGGAAAGATACGCAAGCAATTTGTGTATGAGAACCCTGAAAAATTAACGTATTCACACTTTTTTGATTATTTGGTGGAGATTTGTCAAGCTCTGGATATTTCCGCGCCCGTGCTGACCAAAACGCACATTTTTAACTTCGCTAAATTCAATCACGTGAAATTTCTTCCGCGCGATTTCGTGGAAAATTTGGGCTACGACCATTTATTTTTGGAAAACATACTATAAAATACTATAATATAATAATAGAGTAACGGAGGGACTGTTATGACGGCACTGGAAAAGGATATTTTAGGCATACTCACGGACGACGCGCGCATTGCGCCCGCCAAGATAGCGGCGATGCTGTCGGTGGACGAAGCGACGGTTAAAAATGCCGTACAAAGCATGGAAAAACAGGGTATTTTGGTAAAATACACCGCCATTATCAACAACGAACGAGCCGAGGATACTCTGGTGGAAGCGTTGATAGAGGTAAAGGTAACGCCCAAGAAAAAGGAGGGCTTTGACGGAATCGCCAAGCAGATAGCCTCTTTCCCCGAAGTGAAGTCGGTATATTTAATGAGCGGCGCATACGACCTCGCCGTATTTGTGGAGGATAAATCGCTGCAACAGGTGGCTCGGTTTGTTTCCGAACGTATTTCCACCTTTGACGGCGTTATCAGCACCGCCACCCATTTCATTTTGAAAAAGTATAAAATCGAGGGCGTGGTTACGGAAAAAGAGGACGCGGACAACCGCATTTGCGTGCAGGCATAATTACAGACATAATGGCAAGTATAATTGCAAGCTGTAAACCCTATAAGTAACGTTTTAGTACGGTTAAGGAAAACGATTATGAGAGATTTTGTCAATCAAAAATCCAAGCTGATAAAACCCAGCGGTATCCGTAAATTTTTCGATATCGTAAGGGAAACGGAGGGCGCGATCTCCCTTGGCGTAGGCGAGCCCGATTTTGTTACGCCTTGGAAGGTTCGTTCTGCTGCGATCACGTCGTTGCAGCGCGGATATACACAATATACGGGCAATCGCGGTCTGCCCAATCTTTTGCAGCTGGTATCGCAGTATTTGGAAACGCGGTTTTCGCTTACATACGACCCCAAGCATATCTTGATTACGGTAGGCGGAAGCGAGGCGATCGATTTGGCTTTGCGCGCGTGCGTGGAACAGGGCGACGAGGTGCTTGTTCCCGACCCTGCTTACGTATCTTACTCCCCTCTCGTTACGCTGTCCGACGGCGTAGCCGTGCCCGTAGAGTGCCGTGAAGAGGATAATTTCGTGTTGCAGCCGCAGTATTTGGAAAAGGCGATTACACCCAAAACCAAGGCTCTTATTTTGACCTATCCCAACAACCCCACGGGCGCGATCATGACGCGGGAACAGCTGGAAGCGATAGCGAAAGTGGTCATAAAGCACGACCTTTTGGTCATCAGCGACGAAATTTATGCAGAGCTTACCTACGGAAGAAAGCACGTGTCCATTGCCTCCATTGCGGGAATGAAAGAACGCACGGTATATATCGGCGGATTTTCCAAGGCGTTCGCTATGACGGGTTGGCGTTTGGGGTTTGCGTGCGCTCCTGCGGCGATTGACGACGCCATGTTCAAGATTCATCAATACGGAATGCTTTGCGCGCCCATTATGTCGCAATACGCGGCGGTGGAAGCGTTGCGGGACGGCTTGTCCGACGGCTTTGCCACCGTGGAGGAAATGCGCGATTCGTATGACAAACGCCGTAAGTTTGTGCTGCATTCCTTACGGGAAATCGGTCTGCATTGCTTCGAGCCGCAAGGCGCGTTTTATGCGTTCCCGTCCGTGAAAAGCACCGCCCTTTCGGGCGAGGAGTTTGCCGAACGCCTGTTGAAAGACCAAAAAGTGGCGGTTGTGCCCGGCAGTGCGTTTGGGGAGTTTGGACAAAACAACGTGCGTATTTCGTACGCTACCAGCATGAACGCCCTTTCCGAAGCGTTTGACCGCACGGCGGCATTCCTTGCCAAGCTGTAAAGGCAAGCTGTAAAGCTAAGCTGTAAACGGAGAAATCCGCCGTTTGCGCGGCGGTCGATTTTTGAAATTTGCTTGAAAATTATCGAAAACAGATGAAAATCTTGTTAAAAGTGGCAAAAAGCATTGACAAAGACGGAAAAATAAGATATAATACAGTACAGAAAGACAAACGCCGTGACTTTTGCGAATGGAAGTCACGGTGCATTTTTAACGCTCCGCGCATCGGGCGGTTTTTTTCGTGTAAATTCGTATAAATTTGTGTAAATTCGCTTTTTGGATAAAGGGACGACGTAGGAAGAATAAGGCGAAAACAGAAAAATGGAAAATGCGAAAACGGGAAAATGCGCCTAAAAATAAAGGCGGGCGGGGCAAAAGGAGTGTTGTTATGGCTGAACAGCAATATATTATGACCCAAAAAGGGTATGACGAAGCGGTGGAGAAGCTCAAATATCTGCAAACGGTGAAGCGTCAGGAGATTGTGGAACGTATTGCGGAGGCGAGAAGCCACGGCGATCTTTCGGAGAATGCCGAATATGACGCGGCAAGAAACGAACAGGCGGCAAACGAGGGCGAAATCGTTGATTTGGATTACAAAATCAAAAACGCTGTCATTTTAGAGGAGAACAACGACAAAACCACCGTGCATATCGGTTCTAAAATCAAGGTGTACGACGTGGAAATGGACGAGGAAGAGGTGTACGAAATCACGGGCACGACGGAATCGGACGCAATGCACAACAAAATTTCCAACGAATCTCCCGTTGGCGCGGCGTTGTTGAAGCATAAGGTGGGCGATACGGTAAAGGTAAATGCTCCCGACGGCGAATACAAGCTTGTGATTAAAGAAATTTTCTAATATTTTTCTAATATTGGGTTTTTTAGAGATTTATTTTTAGACATTTGAGGTTTACTATGCAGGAAAACAAGACGGTTGCGCTGCAAACGGGCGTAGCGGAAGAAGAACAACTTATCGAACAGGCGGTAATTCGCCGCGAAAAGCTTGCAAAGCTGGTTGCCGAGGGCAAAAATCCCTACGAACAGGTGAAATATCCCGTGGACGCGGACTCCGAAAGTATCAAGAGCAATTTTGAGAAATACGAGGGCAAAACGGTAACGATGGCAGGGCGTATGATGTCCCGCCGCGTTATGGGTAAAGCCTCCTTTTCGCATATCGCCGACAGAACGGGACTTATGCAGGTTTACGTTACCCGCCAAGACATCGGCGAGGAAAATTACGCTTCCTATAAAAAGGACTACGACATCGGCGATATCGTTGGGTTTAAGGGGTTTGTGTTCAAAACGCAGACGGGCGAGGTAACCGTGCACGTTACCGAGCTTATCATGCTTTCCAAATCGCTGCTGCCCCTGCCCGAAAAGTACAACGGATTGCAAAATCAGGACATGAAATACCGTTTGCGCCACTTGGATCTTATCATGAACAAGGACGTGCGAGATTTGTTCCGTACCCGTTCGCTTATTTTGCGTGAAATTCGCGCATATTTGGACGGCCGCGGGTATTTGGAAGTGGATACGCCTACGCTGCTCCCCTTGGAAATCGGTGCGGACGCAAGACCTTTCAAAACGCACCACAACGCTTTGGATTTGGATATGTATATGCGTGTGGAAACGGAGCTTTTCTTGAAGCGTTTGATTGTCGGCGGTATGGATAAGGTATACGAGGTAGGCAGAATTTTCCGTAACGAGGGTATGGACGCCTTCCACAATCCCGAATTTACCAGTATTGAAATGTACGAAGCGTACAGCGACTATTTCGATATGATGGATATGATCGAGGACTTGTACAAAACAGTAACGATGAAAGTTTGCGGTACGCTGGACATTACCTATCAAGGCATAGAAATCCACATGGGCAACTGGACGAGAATGACCATGGCAGAAGCCGTGAAAAAGTACGCGGGCGTAGATTATAACGACTGGGCTACCGACGAGGACGCACGCGCGGCTGCTGCTGCTTTGGGCGTAGAGCTGGAACACGAAAACGCAACCAAAGGCTGGGTGCTTATCGAGCTGTTCGACGCGTTTGTTGAGGATAAGCTTATTCAACCTACGGTCATTTACGATTATCCCGTGGAGAACTCCCCGCTTGCAAAGCGCAAGCCCTCCAATCCTGCGTTTACCGAACGCTTTGAATACTTCATTTGCGGACACGAATACGGCAACGCGTTCTCCGAATTGAACGACCCTATCGACCAAAAACAGCGTATGCAAAAGCAGGTAGATATCAAGCGCGCGAAAGGCAACAACGACGCGCAAATCGATGAGGATTTCATCAACGCTTTGGAATACGGTCTGCCTCCCACAGGCGGTTTGGGCATGGGGTTAGACAGATTCGTCATGCTGCTTACGGACAGCTCTACGATACGCGACGTTATCCTGTTCCCTACCATGAAACCGAAAAAATAAACGTTACGCGCCGATTGTCCAAGGATAATTCGGCGCGAATATTTATGCAAAATATACCGTATTTTATACAGGAAAAACGCAACCATGTATAGGATAAACGGTTAAAAATATCCGTTTATGCAAAGAAATAAACGGAGCTACGGAGAGAAAAGATGGACGCAAAAATTACCAAACAACGGCTTGCACGTATGCTTTCCTACGATTGGATTAAGATTGTGGCGCTGGCAACGGCGGTGATTATACTCTGGGTGCTTATCTTTACGATGACCGCTACGCGAATTACGCCCGCGCAACAGTTTACGGTGTTTAATTATCATTCTAACGGGTCGCTTTCCACAACGAAATTTTACGATACCTATCAAAAGGCGTTTGAGGACGGCGTGTTTTCGTATGAGGTAATTGAAACGAACAATAACGATTTGGTTACTTCGGGCGAATACGCTTCCACTATCTTGGAAACGCGCGTTACGACGGACGAGGGCGACGTTATGTTTATTCCCAACGCGCCCGACGCTTCCTCGGGCGAGGCAGGCACGGACGAAAACGGCAACACGTTATACAACCGCACGTATATCGAAACGTTTTTTAGGGGCTATTCCCCCTATCTTTATAATCTTGACCCCGAAGCGGAAAATAGCTATTTTGCGGGCATGGAAGAATACCTCAACGGCTTTTATAACGGCGACTACGTCAACGGCGAGTTGGACGAGGATAAAGTAACGTCGGCGTTTGAGGCGAAAATCAAAGTCAACAAGGACAAGCGGTTCAAGAAATCCGCACAAATAGAACAGGGTAAAAAGGACGAGCTTGCCCGTATCCAAAAATACCGTGACGCTTTGGTTGCCTTTTACGGATATTTGGAAGAGGGTCTTGTAGAATTTACCACCGTTGCCCTCAAAGACGAGAACGGCGAAGTGGTGGTAGAGGGCAAGTACGGGCTCAATCTTTGTCCAAACGAAGCCACCATGGGTGGATTGAAAGAACAATTCTATTATTTGACGAAAGAGACGGTAACGGACGAGGACGGCAACGAAAGTACGGAAACGCGCAAGACGGCGAAGGACATGAACGTTATGTTTTTCCGCATGAAAGGCGTGGAGGAAAGCTTCCAATACGAAAGCTTGTTGTACGTCAATTACCTGATTGAAAACTGCCGTACAAAAACGGCGTAAACGGCGTAAACCGTGTAACGGCGTTTGTCGGGTGGAGTGTTTCGGGTGCTGCGTATGCATAAGTTTTTGAAAGACAAAAAGGTATTGAAAACGTGCCACGTATATTCCATGTTAAAAAAATACGCGCGCAAAAGGCACGCGTCCTTTCATACGCCCGGTCATAAGGTAGGCAAATGGGATATTACCGAGCTTGCGTATTCGGATAACCTTTCTGCGCCGCACGGCTGTATTGCTTGGGCGGAAAAGGATATTGCGCAAATTTTGGGCGCAAGCAAAAGCTTTATCTTGATAGACGGCAGCACTTCGGGCATTTTTTCCATGCTGTATGCGGCGAAACGAGCGGGCGCAAAAACCGTTGCGACGGGCGATAACGCACATAAATCGGTGTGGAACGCCTGCCGCGTGCTGGGATTGACTCCGTTTGTGTTTTCCATAGAAAAGAAAAACGGCGTTCCGCTGCCCGTAACGGCGCAAACGCTGCAACGTCAGGCAAAGCCCGCTTTTGAGAAAGCGGACGTTTTGCTTTTGACAAGTCCCGACTACTACGGAAACGTCGCGGAGCTTGCGGCAATTTCCGCATTATGCCAAAAAGAGGGCAAGCTGTTTGTAATAGACGGTGCACACGGCGGGCATTTGCATTTCGACAGAAGCTTATATGCAGGCGAGTACGCCGATATGTGGGTGGACGGAGTGCATAAAAGTCTGCCTGCGTTTACGCAGGGTGCGGTGGTGTCTGCGCGCACGGAGTCTTTGTCCAAGCATTTGTACGAGGGAGTGCAAATTTTCCGCACGACAAGCCCCTCCTATCCGATTATGGCGAGTGTGGAATACGCCGTAAAATACCCCCGAAACGAGGTTTTGGAAAGGGCGGTACGCGCCGTAGCGGACGCGCTTACGCCTGCGGCGTTTGTGGGCGACGATTGGACGAAGCTTTGCGTTCGGTTTGGCGAAAACGCATTCGAGGCGCAAAAGCAGCTGCAAAAGAAAGGGGTTTACGCAGAGTTCTGCGACGGAGACGTATTGATGTTTTATCTCTCCCCCGCCACCACGTTGCGCCAGCTTTCATCGCTGCAAAAAACGCTGTTCAAGCTACTGCAAAAGTACCCCTTTACCGTAACTTTTCCCTCCCGAAGCTCAAAGCAAAAAGCGGACGAAAAACAGCTTGATTGCATACCTGCTTGGGTAAAATCGGGGAATACCGAGGAAAAAGTTTGGGTGGATATGCAAAAAGCGGAGGGCAAAATCTGCGCGGGAGATTGCGGTTTGTTCCCCCCTTGCACTCCTTTGATAAGGCAAGGGGAAAGGGTAAGCAAAGAGGCGTTGGAGCTATTAAAAAAGTCGGACAACGTTTACGGCGTTTGGGAACAAAAAATACTTGTGTATGAAACGGTGTATGCGGCAGAGGAAAAACATTCACTTTAACGAAAACCGTTCTGCAAAAGACGGAAAGAGGAATAGGATATGGATAAGAGAGGCAAATTTATCACGTTTGAGGGCTGCGACGGTTGCGGAAAAAGCACGCAGCTTCGGTTGTTGAGTAACTACCTGACGGAAAATGGCGTGGCACACGTGTTCACGCGCGAGCCGGGCGGCGGGAAAATATCCGAAGCAATCAGGGAAATTTTGCTCAATGGCAAAAACGCGGAAATGACGGACGAATGCGAAGCGTTATTGTACGCGGCGGCACGCGTGCAGCATTTAAGCGATAGGGTAGAGCCTGCCTTGCGCGAGGGTAAGCTGGTGGTGTGCGATAGATACGTAGATTCCTCTTTGGCATATCAAGCGTATGCGCGCGGCTTAGGCTTGGATTTCGTAACGAAAATCAACGCGTTTGCGCTGGAAAAGTACGCTCCTGACGTAACGGTGTTTATCGACCTCACTCCCGAAGAGGCTTTTTTGCGCAAGCACGGCGCGGACGAAAACGACCGTTTGGAACAAGCGGGTATGCAGTTCCATAAACGGGTGTACGAGGGATATAAAGCGGTGGCGCAGTCGTATCCACAAAGGGTAGTTTGCGTCAACGGTAGGCAAACGCCGCAGGAAATTTTCGCGGACGTGTTGCAAATTTTGAAAGAGAGAAATTGCCTGTAATCGGGTGAAAAAATCGTAAAAAGAACGTAAAAAGGAACGAAAATGCAGGTTTGGGAAATTGTATTATTAAGCGTTGCGCTTGCCATGGACGCTTGCGCCGTGGGAATGACGGACGGCATGACGGAAAGTAAGATGAAACTGCCGAAAGTGTTGCTTATCGGCGCGTTTTTCGGATTTTTCCAATTTTTGATGCCACTTATCGGCTATTATATCACGGGTGTTATCGCGGGCGCGTTTTTGGATACCTTTGAAGCCGTTTCGGCTTGGATATCCTTTGCTTTATTAGCGTTTTTGGGCGGCAAAATGCTGTGGGAAAGCATTGCCGAGCTGCGGGAGAAAAGAAAGCTGGCGCAAAGCTGTGCGTGCGGCGAGCTTGCTTCCACGGGCGCGGCGGAAATTTCAGCTCCAAACAAAGAAGAAAAGCAAACGCTGACCGTCGGGAAGCTGTGCTTGCAAGCGGTGGCGACCTCTATCGACGCGTTGGCGGTGGGGGTAACGCTGCAAATGGCGGCAATCAGTGAGGCGGGCTTGGCGTTGGGCGCATGGGGAGCAACGGGTATGATCGGCGTCATCACCTTTGCGTTGAGCTTTGCGGCGGTGTATATCGGCAAGCTCATCGGGGATAAGCTTTCGGACAAAGCGGGCATTTTCGGCGGTGCGGTTTTGCTGGCAATCGGCTTGAAAATTTTGATAGAGGGACTTATATAAATAAAGAGTCTTATATAATAATGAAAAGGGTAGCCGCCCCGCGCAAACAGGTTGCGCGGGGCGGCATTGTCTTTGTTATTCCGCAAATCGGATTACAAATACTCTTTCCATTTCTTTTCAAATTTCTCTTCCATGGTAAGCATTTCGTTCAGAAGCGAGCGGATTTCCTCATCGCCGTCGGGCGAAAGGTCGTTCGCCGTCGTGCGGAGCGACGTATTGCCCATCACCGTACCCTGCACCATCATTTCCGCGATATGCGAACGGGAGTTATCCGTCATCGTGTTCATTTTAATCGACCCCCACATCATCGCCTTTTTGAAAGGATTGGGTTCTTTCAGCTCGATGCCCTTATTTTTTGCCAAAATAGCGGCTTTTGCGGAAAAACGTTCGTATTCTTCGTGCTGTTCTTCCAGCTGCGCGCGCGTTTCGCTGTCATCTACCTGCGGCAAAATATTGGATATCGATTGCAAAGCAAGCTGTGCGTTGCGGTAAATTTCGGCTAATGCCTCTTCCGTTTGTTTATATTTTTCATTTTCCATATGGCTTTCTCCTTATCTTTCTTCCTTCTTTCAGCTTGACCCAAAATGATGAAAATCATGCCTATTTTCGCTCTGTTTTTCAAAAAAATATAGAAAAAAGCGCAAAAATGCTTGACGGAGCGTATAAAAAGTGGTATAGTAATACGCGAGCCGATAGAAACGGGCTAAATTTAAGTTGCTTGAAAAAGCACGCCTTGGATATTCTTCGAGACTGGAAAGAGGAGGTAAAACTTTATGTACGCTATCATCGATAACGGAAACAAGCAATACAAAGTGGCGGAAGGCGACGTTGTACGCGTAGAGAAACTCGCGGCAAACGAAGGCGATACGGTCAGCTTCAAGGTAGTTATGGTTTCCGATGAAAACGGGGTAAAAGTAGGAGCAGACGTTGCTTCTGCAAAGGTAACCGCGACGGTCGTTAAGCAGGACAAGGCGAAGAAAATTATCGTCTTTAAGTACAAAGCGAAAAAGAACGAGCGTAAAAAGCAGGGCCACAGACAACCCTTTACCGCAGTGAAAGTAGAAAAAATCGAACTGTAATTTAGCTTTTTCGGTTTACTTTGATTGCACCGCACGTCCAAACGTTTGGACGGCATAAGAAATTAGAATTAAGGAGAAATAAAAATGATTTTTATCAGTTTATTCGCTCATAAGAAAGGTACGGGTTCTTCGCACAACGGCAGAGACAGTGAAGCGAAACGTCTTGGCACGAAGCGCAGCGACGGTCAGAAGGTGCTTGCGGGCAACATTCTTGTTCGTCAAAGAGGCACGAAGATTCATCCCGGCACGAACGTAGGCATCGGTAAAGACGACACGCTTTTCGCGCTCGTTGACGGTGTAGTTCGTTATGAGAGAATGGGTAAGGATAAAAAGAAAGCAAGCGTATATCCCGTAGCGGACGCGCAATAAGCTTCCTACCCAAGTAAAAAGAAAGCAAAACGCTTACGACTAACGTAAGCGTTTTTTCTTTATTTTTCAACAAAAAGATTAATAACGGAGATATTTTTTTGCTTTTTGGCGTAACGATAGGTTTTATACGCTCCGCTGTTTTCTCGTTCTTGGGCATAGAAAATAACCACGGAACTTTCGTCTATCATTGTGCAGTTGCGGAAGTAAATGCTTTTGTACCACCCCTCAAAAGGTCGTGGAAGATATATCACGTCATCATAATCTTCTCGACAAAAATAGCGCACCCTTTTTCGTAAATACCGTTCTTGTGCGACGCAATAGATTCTTTGAATGGGGAGGCAGGGATTGCTGTTTTTGATGTTTGTTACAATATTATAGCACAGTTCGTCAAAAGTACCGTATCCACCAAAATAAAAGATAGAGCAGCCGTAATCAATGGCTTTCATAATTTCGGTAGTGGTTATCTTTTGTAATTCTTCGGTTATTACAACGTCGCGGTGTCCAAAAAAGGAACAAATTTTATTTTTATTCATAAAAAATAAGGTGCCACCCCTTGCGAGATGACACCGTAGAATACCTCTCGCATAGTTGTCACACCATCAAATAACCCATTTTCCAATCGATTATTGCGATACTGTATTTCTACCGAAATATAGTATTTGATGGAAAATGAGTAAAATATACCCATAATGATTTCTATTAAGATGGTGTGACATTTATATTATACCACGTTTTTTTCTTTTTTTCAATAAAAATAAAAGAAAATTTTACAAGAATAAAAAAGAAAAGCCTTTTTCTTTGCAAAAAAGGCGGGATATAATGGGAGTTGGTAAGCGTAGTGAACATAAAAAACAAGCCGCTCCTTTGCGGAACGGCTTGCATTCGGTTTTTTAATTATAATTTTGCTTATACTTTTCTTATACTCTTTTATGCTTTCGCAAACAAAAGATGTCTGAACAGCAACAGCCATACAAAGTCGAGCCAACCGATAACGATACCGGAAGGAATGGTAACAAGAATTGCAAACACTAACGTAAGCAAGTTCTTTGTTTTTAGCCAAGCCGACCAGCGTACAAGAATTTCCACTACCCAGTTCACGACCGGGATAAGGAGCAGAATAAGCTGTACCAAAAAGTTTTGTTTATAAAACCATTTTGCAAAATTTCCCATCAAGGTAACCTCCGCTTTTTAGTACTGGTATTATACAACAAAGAAAGCCGTTTGTCAATACCGCCAAGAAAAAATTTTTGTCGAAAAAAGGATATTTTTGTTTAACAGCCTTTATTTTTCGGCGTTTTCCGTTTCATTGCTTGACTTTTCATCGCTTGACTGTGCCTCGGAGGTCGGCGGGGCGTTCATAGCAATACTCTGCTTGCACAGAAGCATGAGTCCGAAAAAGAGAAGCGCGATAAATCCGCAGGCAAGCGCATACGCCCAGTTAAGAAGCGCGCCGACGGGGATAATCGCCGCGATAAACAGAGCGGAAAGTATGGTAAACGCAATTTGTAAATAGACAAGCATACATTTTCCTTTGGGAGCGTACCCAAAAAGCTTGATGAAAACTTGGTTGAAAGCTCCCTTTATATTATATAATATATATATTGTACACGCGCGCGCGTAAAAAGTCAAGAAAAAGGGCGGAAAAAGTTGGCAGGGAAGCTGTTGGCAGCGGGAGGTTGGCGAAAGGCAGACAAGGCGGAGTAAAAGCGTATACGCGCAAATTTTTTGTTTTCTTTTCGTTTTATAGGTATATTTTTCCAAAAAAAAGTAAAAAATATAAAAAAGAGTTGAAAAAACAGTTGACAATAGTAAAATAAAGTGGTAATATAGACAAGCTGTCCGCGAGGGGGCGGGTAAAAAAGCCCAGAAAGCCCCGAAAAACGGTGAAGGTCAAGAAAAAAATAAAAATTTTTCAAAAAAAGTTAAAAAAATTTTGAAAAAACGCTTGACAAAGAAAAAGGGTTTGTGTTATTATATACAAGCTGTCGCCGCGAGGGGGTAGCAAGCGAGGCTGAAGCCTTGCGAAAGCAGATTAAAAACAGAATAAGAAAGAAATGAGAATTATTTGACAAACAAGCAAATAAGTGTAATTTCCGTTAAATTTTTTTGAAGTACTTGAAAAGACAAGTAACCAAGAAAGCAAGTCAGCAAAGAGATAACAAAGTTAGAGCCGTTGTTGTTCTTGAAAAAGGACAACGACTTTAAGCAATTAAACTTAAGAGTTTGATTCTGGCTCAGGATGAACGCTGGCGGCATGCTTAACACATGCAAGTCGAACGAACTTACTCTTTCGGGAGTAAGTGAGTGGCGGACGGGTGAGTAACGCGTGAACAATCTGCCCATATCAGGGGAATAACAGTTAGAAATGACTGCTAATACCGCATAAGACCACGGAGGGGCATCCTTCAGAGGTAAAAGATTATATCGGATATGGATGAGTTCGCGTCCCATTAGGTAGTTGGTGAGGTAACGGCCCACCAAGCCGACGATGGGTAGCCGACCTGAGAGGGTGATCGGCCACATTGGAACTGAGAGACGGTCCAGACTCCTACGGGAGGCAGCAGTGGGGAATATTGGGCAATGGAAGCAACTCTGACCCAGCAATGCCGCGTGAGTGAAGAAGGTTTTCGGATTGTAAAGCTCTTTAAGTGGGGACGAAGAAAGTGACTGTACGCACAGAATAAGCATCGGCTAACTACGTGCCAGCAGCCGCGGTAATACGTAGGATGCAAGCGTTATCCGGAATGACT
>JAZOPT010000076.1:0-4628 GCA_045655725.1 Candidatus Scatosoma sp. | reverse complement strand
CCCTGGAGGTCGTGAGTTCGATTCTCGTCGCCCGCCCCACCAATTTTTATATTGGGGTGTCGCCAAGTGGTTAAGGCACCGGATTTTGATTCCGGCATTCGTAGGTTCAAATCCTGCCACCCCAGCCACACGTTGGCTAACAACAAAATACGGCCCATTAGCTCAGTAGGTAGAGCACTTGATTTTTAATCAAGGTGTCCGGAGTTCGAGCCTCCGATGGACCACCAAAAAAGGATATCTCAAACGAGATATCCTTTTTTGGTGTGTCCTATCGGACGAGAACGAACGGCATTACCCGGAGTTCGCGCGAGCGAGCACGCACCACATACCCCATGCAAAGTACGCAAGCACGCGAGCACGCACTTCTCACGAAAAAAACACCCTGCACGGGTGTTTTTCCTTATTTCATTACTCTAAAAAATAAACAACACGGTTGCCAACGCCGCTCCGATTACCGCAATAATCTCCCTCGTTTTCATCTTTTCCTTAAAAATAAGCACCGCGGCAACGGCGGAAAATACGATAGTCGCCCCTGAAACCACGGGATACATTACCGATTCCGCTATTTTCCCCGCGGAAACCAACAACAGAATATCCCCCACGTTGGCAATACAACCTACACCGATTAAAACTAGTAGCGTAACAGGCTTTACGCACGGTTTTAACAGCTCCACCGTCTGCGCCTTATCCTTTGCCAAAAAGGTAAGCACCCCCGCGCCGCCGATGACCGCAGTAAGCAAACAATACAAAAACGCAAACGTGTATTCGTGCGAGCCCTCCACCGTAACGGCGTGCGTTCGAATAATCCCCAAACTCCCGTTATCCACAAACGCTAATACGCACAACAACGTGAAAAGCATAACCGCTTTGGAATTGTGTTTTTCCGTCTTATCCTGTTTTTCAAATTGCAACGTTTGCAACGCGATAAACGCCACCAAAAGCACCGACCCGACTATCTGAAACCCGCTTAAACTCTCTTTCATAAATAGAACACCGTGCAGCATGGGGAGCAGCATTCCACCCACCATCATAAACATACTGTACACCGCAAGATTGCCGCGCGACAAAATCGCCACGCCCAGCATATTATAAGCAATCAAAACGCCCGCCATGACAAGCACTATTGTCCAAGATATATTGGCAAAATCCAACGCAAAACTGCTACAACACAGCGCAACGAGCGCACCCACCGCATACCGCACGAACAGCATGAAAAATACGGTGGACATCTTTTGTTGTGTTGAGCTTTGATACACTTTTACTAATGCGAACTCTCCCGCAAAGCATACGGAAGCAATCAGCACCAAGACGTAACCCATAGCACACCTCTTTTCGTTTACAATATTTATATTATACATTTTTTCCAAATGAAAGTAAATGCAGTCAGATTACCTCTCCCTGAAATATTTTTACTTTTTTCTCGCGACGCAAACCAAATATGTCTATATTTTATATTTTTTCGTATTATTTTTCTATTTACTTTTCCTCGCCCCCGTGTTACAATAAACATAGAAAAAATATCATGTCGAGGTACGCCATGAAAAACGGTATTTTTGATATTCAATTTGATAAAAACACAGGCTCTATCGCCCGCATCGCTCTGCAAGGCGACGAATACAACATGAATTTTGTCAAAGAGGGCGTTACGTTCGGTGGCGTTTATGCAAAGCTGATCGTACCCGAAGTCTGGTTATATGAAACGACCCCTTTCAATTTGTTACGTTTTGAAGAAACGCAAACGGGCGTGTACGCCGAATACGAAAAGAACGGCCTTATGCTTACCGCACGGTATTTCTTTGACGGCGATGATTTCAAGGCTGCCTATACGCTGACCAACTCTAACCCCTACCCCTACTATTTCAAAAACGGGGATATCCGTTTGGCAACAGGCTTTAACGACAGCTTTACGGGCAGTGAAATCTGTGTAAAATATTGCTGCCACGAGCATATCTGGGCTGCCAACGAAAGCTCTTATATTTACGCCGAGCGTATGGGACTCCCCAAACCCGGCGTGGGCGTATTTTTTGACAAAGGTAATTTTTCAGGCTACACGCAAAAATTGGAAAATATGGCGTATTGTAACGGGTCTTATCGGGGCGAGCTGATGATGAACGTCGCCGCCTTTTCCCTGTTGCACGGCGAAAGCTATTCCTTTTCCTTTACCATGTTCCAAGCGCAAGACAGAGCACATTTTTTTCAAAAGCTGAAAACGTTTGACAACTATTTGCACGTGGAGGCAAAAAACGGCTACACCTGCGAGCTTGGCAACTCTATTTCTTTTACGGTAACCGCCAAAAATGCCGTAAAAAGCGCAGAATGCAAGCTTGGCGACGTTTCCGTACCCTTGACGGTGGAAAACAACGTTGTTTCGGTGTGTTACGTTCCCACAGCGACGGGCGAGCATAAAATGAAGTTTACCGTCAACGGCGTACAAAGCTATGCCAACTTCAACGTCATTTTGCCCATAGAGCAGCTGATAGAAAAACGCATTCATTTCATTATCGATAAGCAGCAGTGCTTGGATAAGCGTTCTCCGCTGTACGGCGCATATTTGCTTTACGATATGAAAGAAGAACGGCAATATTTTAATTACATATTCCCCGACCACAACGCCTGCCGCGAACGCTTCGGTATTCCGTCTGTTATTGCCAAATGGCTGCAAACGCACAAGGACGAAAAAATGCGCCGAAGCTTGGATTTATTTATGGAGTTTATGTTCCGCGAATGCGTCAACAAAGACACGGGCACGGTAACGGACACCATTTTCAATGATCCGCAACGCAAGCGGCTTTATAACGTTCCTTGGGTTATGAATTTATTGGACGAGCTGTACAAGCTAACGGGGGATAAATTCTACGTAGAAGTACTTATTAAAATCATGCGTTTTTACTATACTGATATGAACGGAGCGGGATTGCGTTTTTATCCCGACGGGTGCATGTTTGCCAACAGCTTCCAAACCATTATGCAAGCGGGAATGCAAGAACAGGCACAGGATGTGTTCGATTTATTTGACAAACACGTGCAAAACATTATCGATATCGGCATAGATTACCCTAAACACGAGGTATTTTACGAGCAAACCATCGTTTCTCCTGCCGTTACCTTTATTTTAGACAAATACAACCTCACAAGGGAAGAAAGCTTGTTAAAAGAAGCGGAAAAGCACCTTTCCGTGCTCCAACGCTTCGACGGATTCCAACCCGATTACCACCTCCATAATATCGCTATTCGCTATTGGGACGATTTCTGGTTTGGTAAATTTCATGCTTACGTCGATACCATGCCCCACTATTGGAGCGCATACAGCGGTGTGGCGTTTGCCTACTACGGCAAGCTGGCAAACAACCAAGATGCGATTGCTTACGGCTTGGAATGCATCCGCAATAATTTATGTCTTTTCGATTCCGAGGGCAGAGGGTATTGTGCTTACGTTTATCCCGAGCTTCTCAACGAAACTTACGGGGGCTTTTTCGACGATTTCTCCAACGATCAAGATTTGGGCTTATATTTCGCTTTACAGGTTTTGGATTTCGCAAAATAATTCCTTTGTATCCCCTTTCGGGATCTTCCCTCCGAATGCCGTATTCGGAGGGATTTTTTTATGTATATAATTCTCAAATATTGAGAAAATTCAGTAGACAATCTCAATTTTTGATAAAATAGACATAGTAGAATAAATATATAAGGAGTCGAAATGACGTTTGCCGAGAATTTGAAGCTATTAAGGCATTCCAAGGAATTGGGGCAGCAAAAGCTTGCGGACATTTTGAACATCTCCGCAAAAACGGTATCACACTGGGAAACGGGCTATACCGAGCCCTCCATTTCTCAACTCATTCATCTTGCAGAGCTTTTCGACGTATCCATCGACGAGCTGGTAGGACGGATAAACTAAAACACTGAAAAGGAGGTTACATAGTGTTAGAAGTTAGAAATTTAACAAAAATTTACAAGACGAAAGGTGGCGCGGACACGCACGCGTTAGACGGCGTTTCCGTTCGCTTTCCCGAACGTGGCATGGTATTCTTGCTGGGTAAAAGCGGCAGCGGTAAATCAACTCTTTTGAACGTTTGCGGCGGTTTGGATTCGCCCACAAGCGGCGAAATTATCGTTAAGGGAAGAAGCAGCAAAGACTTCACGCAAAGCGATTTCGACAGCTACCGCAACACCTTTATCGGCTTTATCTTCCAAGAATACAACATCCTCAACGAGTTTTCCGTAGAGGATAACATCGCGCTTGCGTTAGAGCTGCAAGGAAAGCCCAAGGACAAACAAGCCATTGCCGAGCTTTTGGAAGAAGTGGATTTAGTAGGCTATGCAAAACGCAAGCCCAACACCCTTTCGGGCGGTCAGAAGCAGCGTATCGCTATCGCGCGTGCGCTTGTCAAATCCCCCGAAATTATTATGGCGGACGAACCTACGGGCGCGTTGGACTCGGCGACGGGTAAGCAGGTTTTCGATACGTTAAAAAAGCTGTCGCAAGATAAGCTTGTCATCGTCGTTTCGCACGACAGAGATTTCGCGGAACAGTATGGCGACAGAGTTATCGAATTAAAAGACGGTAAGATTATTTCCGACGTTTCCAAAACGCAGGAAGAACAGCAAGTTCTTTCCGCCAACGTGAT
>JAZOPT010000075.1:0-19129 GCA_045655725.1 Candidatus Scatosoma sp. | reverse complement strand
CTGCAGATGTGATGACGGTTACGGCTACGGATAGCGGCAATAGCGATAATAAGGTAAACATTACCGTAACGCCGAACGCGGGCTATGAAACGAAGTTGGCAAATGCAACGTATACCTACTACGTGCGTGCGCTTAAAACGGGTACACAAAGTGCGGCGGCGCGTACGGTAACAAACGCTACGTTTACCTACGACGCGTCGAAATGGACGAAGTATTGGGTATGCGTAAAAGTAGAGATAGACGGCGAAACGCATTTGAGCCACTGTATTTACGAATTGCCGACAAGCGCATAAAAATAGGCGAAATATCTCCCTTGCAACAAGGGAGATACCGCCATATAAAAAAGAAATTGCAAGCGAAAGCTTGGAAAATAAAGATAAAAAGGAGAAATGTATGAAGAACTATGAACAACCCACAGTGCAAATCCGTTTGCACGAAACAGACGTAGTAACCGCATCCGTCGTTTTTGACGAAACGCTTGGTGATTATTGCGTGGTAGACCCGTTTTCGGGCAACAATTTCACAGGAGGGCAAAACTGATGAAAGGAAAAGTTAAGAAAATTATGTTAGTAGGCGTTGCCGCGCTTGCAGTTGCAGTGGCTGGCGTTGGAACTTTGGCACACGATGAGGTAAAGGCAAATACGTCCGAACCCTTATTTGAAATGGTTGAAGGTGCAAGCGTTCGTACAAGCGCCGATACTTCGGGTATCCGTTTCTCGTTACGCGTTTTACCTGAAGGACAAACGGCGTTGAGCGCGTATAAAGCGGTAGAATACGGTATGTTAGTTACCCAAGAAAGTGAAGCGACGATTGACGAAATTTACACCGCAGGCGAAGCGGTGTTTGCGAAAGACGGCGAATGGTCGTTTGATGAAGAGGATATCGCCGAGAAAAAATTCCTTGTCAATATCACGGGCGACACGCTTGTGGACGAAAAGGACGACGAAGGCGTTGCCACGGGCAATAAGCTCTTTAACGCGGCGCTCACGAATATCAGCCAAGCAAACTACACGAAAACTTACGTAGGCGTTGGGTACATCAAAACGACGAGCGAGGGCGATACCGTCAGCGCGGACGACGACGTGGTTACGTATCACTTTGCAACCAAAAATAACAACGAAAGAACGATTACCTACGTTGCGGAAAAAGCGATTGCGGAAAACGATGAAAACGCAGTTGGTAACGAGGTCGTGGAAAATTACGTAAACGGTGGTTACGCAAATTTAGGTCTTACGGCTACGGATACGGAAAAAGAAGCAGGTACGGAAACCAATCCCTACGTAGTAGAAGAAACGGATTGTGCAGGCTTGATAAACGCAACGAATAACAATCTGATCTACGGCGCAAACAAATTTATGACGTTTGCTGACGGTGTTGACAATGCAAAAATCACCACTGATTTCGCTATGGATAGAGCGTATACGTTTATTCAAACGCACGACTACGAGCAAGACGCGCTTGCTCTTGACTATTTCGACTCTCCTTCAACGAAAGTTGCCGCTTATGGTATGAGTGGAACTAGTGCAAGTAAAAGCGTTATGAATGAGACTGCGGAATGGCACGAGGCATACGAAGGCAGATACGGCGTTATTTCCATGAAACCCGCGACAACTAAAACGGCAAGCTCGGTAACTTACGGTGTATATTACGTGAAGAGTACAGTGAGAAATTCTGAATTTAATCGACCGAGCCATAAAGATATTACTCGACTCACGGACTGGGATTATCTTTCCATGTGGATATATATCGAAGGCGAAGACGGAGAAACGGTTACCGTTACGGCGAATACGAATGGAACGGGTAAATACGAGAATGTGCCTTGCAATACTTGGTGGGAATACCGTGTTTATCTTTATACCTTTATCGGGAATGGCATGTACCGCCCTTGGAACAACTTCGCTTCAAGCTCGAATAACTCTGGTGATGATAAAATATCAACGTTGGCTGTTTTGGGTGAGCGTACCGTGTATGTCGATGAAGTGAAATACGTAGAAGATAACGATGTTATGAATCTTGGGCTTGAGTTTACGGATGAGACGAACAATTACGCGACGATTACCGCCACCTTAAAAGAAGGCGTTTCTATTACCCCTACAAAGGTTACGCTCTTTGCTCGTGGATTTAACGACGAGACGTTTGTGAGCGGATCGGTTAAGAGCAGCGGAGCTGGGAATGCTTATAATATGCCTAACAAAGGAAGAGAGATGGAATGGAATGAGGATAGTGCAACGTGCCCGATTGCTGTCGATCTCTCTAAGACCTTTAATAACTTTTGGATATATGCCCGTTTTGAGTTAGACGGTGTTACGTATTCAAGCCATCGTAAAATCTATTATTACGATACTGACGGAGATGGTGCTAAAGAATTGACCGACGTTGCGCCTACGGCATAACAAAATCGTGCTCCGCAATGCGCCGAAACGCATTGCGGAGCAAAAAAAGAAAAGCGGGAAAACTATGAAAAAAATAACGAAAATTACAACCTGGATATTGTCGGCGATATGTTCGTTGTCGTTGTTTGCGTGTACGCAAACGTCAACTTCTGAACCACCCTCTGCGTCCAATCCAGCCCCCGAAGAACCGACGGACGAGGTGGGATTCTACGACGACGGGGGAAAATACGACGCGATTATCGACAGCGCGGAGTATTCTTGGTCGGATAGCGACGGGTTATGCGACGGCGTATTTTCCGACGGTGCGGTTGAAAAAGATTACGCTACGTTTTCTTCCGAGACTCTTGGCGACGGCTCGGTGGTGGCGTACTATTCAAAGATAAGCGACGTACCGCAAACGAGTGTGCTTTCGGGTGCACAGCTACTTTCGGATATTAGTGTGGACGAAAGCATTCGGTTGGGCTTGAAAGGCTCGTACGAAGGGGATAACGTAATGCAAGGACTTGCGACGGATACCTTTCTTAAAATCGAAAACACGGGATACAAAACCCTACGGTTAAATCTCAAGCCCAAGTGTACGGCGGGCGAGTTTGAACAAGCGGATTTTTTGTCCTTTAAGTTATGTATCTACAACGAAAGCACGAACGAAAACGAGTCGAACACGGTAACGGTGTATTTCAAAAATCGCCCGTTGTTGCGAGTGTTCCGTTGCGGTTGGTATGAAGTAAAAGTCCCGTTAGCGTTTTGGTTGGATACGGGGGATAAGGCTGTGTATTCGGATAAAGAAGCCTTGTACCGCTCGCTTAACGACGAGGCTGTCAGCGGGGATAGAAGCAAGGGATTATGCTTGCAAATTGTCGCTCCGAAATCCAACGGTAGCTCTGCAAACGACTACGTTGCGTATATTTCAAACGTGAAACTTGGTGTGGACGAGATTGACGAAACACTGGGCAGAGATTTTGCAAATCTCACGCAAACGCGAGAATTTACAATGAACAAGAAAGTTTGTTCAACGAACACTTGGGTGTATTGGAGTGATACGGAAATCGTGCGTAGAGCAGACGAATGCGACGTGAGCAGACAGCTCGTAAAATACGCAATGCCCCAAGACGACGGTATGAACGTTGCCGTCGTGCCAGCGAAAAGCTTACGGCAAATTCAAAAATACGACTATTTATATATAACCATGTATATTGAAACGGAAAATCCTTTTCCTTTGCAGGTAGGCATAAACGGCAGGTATAACGTTACGTCAAAGAGTGTGGAACCGCTCCTTAGTGGAATGGATCAGCGTGGCGTGCTTGTGAGCGCGAATAAGTGGATAACCTATAAAATACCTATAAGGGGGTATTTGGAAAAGTTTTACGGGCGATTGCAAGTGAATCGTGTGTATACCGACGCAAATCTCCCGCGCGTATATTATCAAAACGCTATGCCGCTTTTCTTTGTGAACGGGGAGTTCGCTAACAAAGAAGAAGCAGAAACAAAAACGGAAACGTACGGAATGAACGTATACGTATCGAGGATATTTTTGGTGAAAGAATAATGTATAAATTAAGATTGGGTACAAGCTTAAATGTGTTTACGCGCTATTCTGCGCGATACAACGAAGCATTTCAAAAGAATTTAGACGAACTTGTAAGGTTGGGATTTGACAGCGTTGACGTGAATTTATGTACGCTATACGGCCGTGAACAAATTTTGCAAAGCCACGAGCTTATTCCGCAGGGCTTGGAATGGGTAAAAGAACGCGGGTTAGAAATAAACGCCATTCATTTGCCCTTTTCTTCGCAAAGGGATTATTCATCGTTAGACGAGGATTTTCGCGCGCAGCTGTTGCAAGACACAAAAGAAATGCTCGCTATTGCAAACGCCTATCAGCCTTATGCATACGTTTTACACGCAGGGATAGCTGTTCAGGACGTAAACGAACGCCCGTTGCGTTTGCAAAAAACGAGTGATTCGCTGATACAAATGTCTGCATATACGGATAGTTTCGTTTGTGTGGAAAATATGGTGCGTAACGCGGTTATGAATACCATTGCGGAGCAAAAAGAAGTGCTCCGTAGAGTGTGCGGTTGTAAAAACGTCGGTTTTTGTTGTGATACCAACCATTATCTGCAAGATAAAACGGAAGATGCGATTTTGGCGTTGGGAAAGCATATAAAAACGTTGCATATTTCCGACCACGATTATATCGACGAAAAACACGTTATGCCTATGGACGGTAAAATTGATTGGATGGCGGTGATAGGGGCATTGGAAAGCGTTGGATATCAAGGCGTTTTCAATTATGAGTTAAAAATGGAAACGGACGGCAACGTGCACTATACGCTGGAAGATATCAAAAATAATTACGTCGCTTTGTTTGAACGTTATAACAGCTTAAAATAACGTTTGTGTAATCAAAGAAAATGCAGGAGATTTTACGATTTCCTGTATTTTTCTTGGTTTATTGCATTGGCTAATCATTAGAATAGCGCTTTAAGATGCACTCGGACGTAATTTAGATACTATATTCAATTGACAAAAATTTATTAAAGTAGTATAATTGCTTAATAAACATAATAAACGAGAAGAACCTATAAATTCAGCGTTTGGGTAGTAATTGGTTGTAACTTACTGAAATCCTTTTGGTAAGCATTTTTTTACTATCGTATACGGAGTTAAAGCAAAACGCAAAAGCAAGCGTTGTGTCTTTGAGTGTGTTTCTTGTCTTTGGGTATAAGTATGAAAAAAGCATTTAAGAAAAATTTCATAAAGTTGACAGCGGCTTTGTTGGCTTTGTCTGTTTCCATGTGTTTGACGGCTTGCGAAAAAGAGGAAAAAAGTGCGTATCAAATTTGGCTGGAAGCAGGATATACGGGCGATGAAGAAGATTTTCTTGAATGGATAAAAAACGCAAGCGCATTAAACGAGAATCCGCATATCAAATCCATTGGACACGGCGGGTATTGGGAAGCGCCTGAAAATACTTTGTCTGCATACAAAATGGCAAAACAAAGGGGCTTTGAATACGTAGAATGCGACGTAACGTGGACCAAAGACGGCGTTCCCGTTTTATTGCATGACGACGCTATTAACCGAACGGCAAGAAATGCGGACGGAAGCGAACTCGAAGAGGAAATATATATAACGGATATCACCTACGAAGAAGCGTTAGAGTACGATTTCGGTTGCTGGAAAGCGGCAAAATATAAAGGCGAGTCGATACCTACGTTTGAAGAGTTTATTCAATTATGTAAACAAACAGGGTTAATGCCTTACGTGGAGATAAAACCCGAGGCGACGGACGAACAGCTTGACGGTCTGCTTTACACGGTAGAACGGTATGGAATTACCGAGAATACAACGTGGATAGATTCTAATTTGAAGGTTTTGAAGTCCATTTCCCAAAAGGAGCCGAAAGCAAGATTGGGCGTGCTTTCTAACGTCTGGGCAGACCGTTTTATTGAAGATATCAAAATGTTGCGTACCCCCGAAAATGAAGTGTTTATGAACTTGATGTATTCGGCTGTAACAGAAGAAGTGGTGGGGAAGCTTATGCAGCATGATATTCCGTTAGAGGTTTGGACGGTGGACGACACGGAGTCTATGATTAACGTTGACGGTTACGTATCGGGCTTTACAAGTAACCGCTTGACGGCAGACGTCGTATTTTGCGAAGAGGGCTTAAAGCCGGGGAAAGCAAAACCTATAAAATAACATAATAAGCTAAAAGGCGTTCCGATTTTGGAGCGCCTTATGTTTCAATGTATGTATTGAGATGAAAAAATTATATAAATACGGCGTGCGTTTTCGTCGCGGAGGAGGAAAGCGGGTAAAGCAGCTGATAAATCTCCTCTGCATATACGTCTGCTAAATAGCAAGCTTTCGCTTCGTTGGATAGCGTATCTTCGTCATGAGCTCGGATGAGAAGTGGCAACTTGCTTTCACTCAGAGCGGACAGAACGTCATTGCGCTCTTTTTTGCACGCTAAAACTCGTAAATATAACGGATTGTTCAAGCTGTCAAAGATAAGTTTTTTATCAATATGCAACAAATTTTGCAGTGCAATGCGACGAATTCTGGAAGCTGTATAGCGAGCAGACGTAAGTGTTTGCGTGAGAGAATCGGACAACAGTGCGGCATTCTTAAAGGCGTTTTCTAATCCCTCCGTGCAATCGCAAACGCGGGCGATATCTTCTGCTGAACGGGATAAAATTGCGTGCTTTTCCAACAGTTCAAGATTGTTTTCTGCTGTCAAGGGTAGGTCCTTTAAGACGTAAGGGGGCAGGTTGGATTGCAATACTCCTGCGTTTCCTAACTGTTCCCGAATAGCAGAAGCGGAGGAGAAGTTTGCTTTTACCGTTTTATCCGCATAATCCGCGCCCATTCTTTGTATGGGTAAAATATCGATATTTGCGCCCTTGGCGAGAATGGCTTTGGTGTATTCTACGCCTAAAATATTATTGGGCGAAGTAAGTAAATCAAAGGGGATAAATCCCGCAAAAGCCTGTGCGCGTGCCTTGGCGTAGCTTTGTCCTAACTGTACGCTTTGTTTAATTTTCTCCGAAACCTCTGCGGGCTCGTCGTTGAGGTATTTGGCGGCAAGTAAAAACGCTGTCTTTTGCGCTGTTTCCGAACCAAAGCAAAGCGTTCGTACGGCAGGAATCGAAGAGAGCAGGTGTATCGCTCCCTTGGCGAACAATTCGGCGGTGGCTGTGGCAAAAGGTGTGGGGAGTTCTAATACAACGTCCGCACCTGCGGCTACGGCGTGTTGTGCTCGTACGTACTTTTCCATGATTGCCGCTTCGCCGCGTTGCACGAAATTACCGCTCATAATACATACAACGGCATCCGAGCCAGAAGTTTCCCGTGCTTTTTCAAGCTGATATAAATGACCGTTATGGAACGGGTTATATTCACAAATTATTGCGCAAATTTTCATTTAATTTCCTGCCATTTCCTTTACAATAAAAAAAATATGTGCTATAATATCATACAGTGGAATTTTTTTTACTGATATTATTATACACGAAAATAAAAAAATAATAAAGCGTTTTTAAGAGGTAATCTATGAAGAACATTATGGAAGAGATTAAAAGCAAAGCAAAAGCCTTGAAAAAGACGATCGTACTTTGCGAGGGCGAAGATTCGCGCGTGGTAAAAGCCGCGGCGGACGCAACCAAAGAGGGCGTAGCAAAAATTGTTTTGCTCGGCAATGAAGCGGCGATCAAAGCCGCGAACCCCGATATCGATTTGACGGGAGTGGAAATTGTCGATCCGCTTACGTCGGATAAATTGCCCGCGTACAATGCAAAACTCTGCGAGCTTCGTGCGTCGAAAGGTATGACGCCCGAGCAAGCGGCAAAGCTGCTTACGGACGGCACTTATTTTGGTGCAATGATGTTGAAAATGGGCGACGTGGACGGTTTGGTGTCCGGTGCGTGCCATTCTACGGCAAACACGCTTCGTCCCGGATTGCAAATTATCAAAACGGCTCCCGGCGTATCGTCGGTATCCAGCTTTAACCTTATGATTTGCCCGCCGCAAGGCAATCAGTACTGCCCCGACGGCTTGGTTATTTTTGCCGATTGCGGATTAAACCCCACTTATACAAGCGAGGGACTCGCGGATTGCGCTATCGCAACGGCAAATTCGGCAAAGTCGATTGCGGGTATCGACCCGAAAGTGGCAATGCTTTCGTTCTCTACCAAGGGCAGCGCAAAACACGACAACGTTACAATGGTAGCGGAAGCGGTGAAAATTGCAAAAGAGAAAGCTCCCGATTTGAAGTTGGACGGCGAATTGCAGTTTGACGCGGCAATCGTTCCGTCTGTGGCGGCGTTAAAAGCGCCCGAATCAGACGTGGCGGGTAAAGCTAACGTGTTTATTTTCCCTGATTTGCAGGCAGGTAATATCGGTTATAAAATTGCGGAACGTCTTGGCGGCTTTATGGCGGTTGGTCCTATTTGTCAAGGCTTTGCAAAACCTCTTAACGATTTGTCAAGAGGCTGTAAATCGGAAGATATCGTAGCGGCGGTTGCTATTACGGCGTTGCAAACGCAACTTTAATATAAGGAGAGATAGAAGTATGAAAGTTTTGGTTATCAATTCGGGAAGCTCTTCCTTGAAATATCAGCTGATTGATATGGAAACGGAGGGCGTTATCGCAAAAGGAAACTGCGAAAGAATCGGTATTGACGGTTCTAAATTGACGCATAAAGCTAACGGCAAAGAACTTGTCGTAGAACAGGCTATGCCCGACCATAACGTGGCGGTAGAGCTTGTCTTAAAAGCGCTTACCGATAAAGAATACGGAGTGATTGCTTCCATGTCGGAAATCGACGCAGTGGGACACCGCGTGGTTGCTTCGGGCGAAGTGTTCAAAAAACCTACCTTGGTTTCCCCTGAGGCTATGGAATTGATGGAAGAAATCAAAGACCTTGCGCCTTTACATAATCCCGCTGCGATCGTAGGGGTAAAAGCCTGTCTTGCGGCAATGCCCAATACGCCTATGGGGCTTGTGTTTGATACAGGTTTCCATTTTACTATGCCCGAATACGCGTATATGTACGCAATCGATTATACGCATTACGAAAAATATAAAATCAGACGTTATGGCGCGCACGGAACAAGCCATAAGTTTGTATCGCAGGAAGCGGCGAGATATTTAGGGAAGAAGCCTGAGGATGTAAAGGTGATTACCTGCCACCTTGGTAACGGCTCGTCGATTACGGCGGTAAACGGCGGCAAGTGCGTAGATACCTCCATGGGCTTTACGCCGCTTGCAGGTGTTCCTATGGGTACGCGTAGCGGCGATATAGATTATGCGGCGGCTGAATATCTTGCCAAGAAAGAGGGAATGGATGTTTCCGAAGTGCTTACCTATCTCAATAAAAAGTGCGGTATGGCAGGCGTTTCGGGTGTTTCCAGCGACTTCCGCGACTTGACGGCAGCAGCAAACGAGGGCAATAAGCGCGCAAAATTGGCGTTGGATATGTTCTCTTATGCTTGCAAAAAATACGTAGGCGCATACGCTGCGGCGATGAACGGCGTAGATTGTATCGTATTTACGGCAGGCGTAGGCGAAAATACCGAATGCGTTCGCGCGGCGATTTGTGAAAATATGCAATATCTCGGTTTGGAAATTGATCCTGAAAAGAACAAAGAAAAGAATAACGGCTTGATTCGCGATATCACGGGCAAGAACTCCAAAGTAAAGGTTTTAATCATTCCTACCAACGAAGAATTGGTTATTGCGAGAGAAACCGTAGAATTATTGTAAAAAATCGAAAAATTCCGTGAAAAATAAGTTGACAAACGCGCGGAAATATACTATACTTGATAAGCTTGGTTTATGATGAAAATCGATATAAGAAAGCTAAACGCACAAAAAAAGTATTCGGGAACGATGCAGTTTCATTATGAAGCTCCCAATTCTTTGATAGATATTCCGTTTGTGGAATTTCAAGACGGAGTCAACGTTGAGTTCCGTTACGAATTGTACGAGGATAATGCGTTTGAAATCGAAGGCAAAATTTCCTATCGTCTTATTGGCAAATGTTCGCGCTGTCTAAACGCCGCAACAGCGGACGTGGAGGGCGAGCTGACCGCTTTGTTTGAGGATAGAAAAGACTTTGAAGATTACTCTTACGCAAACGGAGTAGTCGATTTGCAAAAAGCGGTGGACGACGCGATTATGGCAAGTATGCCGTTTTCCGTTTCCTGTGGCGATAGTTGCAAAGGGCTTACGTATTCGGACGAGCCGAGCAAATAAAACAAGAAAGAAAATTAAACAAGAGGTGTTATTATGGCAGTACCTAAGAGTAAACAATCTAAGAGCAGAACGAACAAGAGATTTGCAAACTATAAAGCAACGGCAGCTACGTTGGTAGAATGCCCTCATTGCCACGAATTGATGGAAGCGCACAGAGTATGCAAGAGCTGCGGTTTCTATGACGGCAAAGAAGTAGTTGCTCAGAAAGAAGAAAAGAATAACTAATTTTCGTCTATGTGCAATCATTAGACGGGTGGCGTTAGGCACCCGTCTTTTTGCGTTACAATGCATGCATAGAATTAACCAAAGTTAAGTGAAGATATTTCTTGACAAATTTGCGGATTATGTGATATAATAATCCAAGAAAGAGGTAATCACATGAAAGAGAGGTATAGCGTAACGGGAATGTCTTGCGCAGCTTGCAGTGCGGGGATAGAACGTAACGTTAGAAAATTAAACGGCATACAAAGAGCAGACGTATCGTTAATGGGCGAATGTATGACGGTAGAATACGACGAAAGCGCGGTAACGAAAGCAGAGATATTTGCGACGGTTACGGGTCTTGGGTACGGAATCTCCGATTATAACGAAAACGTATTAGAGGAAAGAAAACCACAGCCTAATAGGCTGAAAAAACGTTTCTTGCTGTCTTTGGCGTTTTTGTTACCGCTTATGTATTTTTCTATGGGTCATATGGTAGGGCTGCCGCAACCTGTCGTAAAAATCAGCGTTTCGTTACAGATGCTGTTGGCGTTGGCGGTGATAGTCATTGATTTTAAGTTTTTTACAAGCGGAACAAAAGCCTTGATAAAACGTACGCCGAATATGGATACGTTGGTTGCGTTGGGTTCGGGGGTATCGTTTTTATACAGTTTGGTGTTCACGGTGCTTTTGTATTGCAATAAAGTAAGCGAACACGTGCATATGTTTTACGAATCGGTGGCAATGATTTTGGCGTTGGTAACGCTTGGAAAGTGGTTGGAGGAAAAATCCAAACGCAAAACGGGCGATGAAATAGAAAAACTGATAAAGCTTATGCCCAACACCGTAACGGTAGAGCGCGGCGAAACGCAAACGAAAGTCGCCTTTTCAGAATTGCAAATCGGCGACGTATTGATTGTAAAGCAAGGCGAATACGTGCCCGTTGACGGTAAAATTATCGAAGGTCAGGGCTACGTGGACAGAGCCGCCATTACGGGCGAAAGTATGCCTTTGGAAGTGCAAGAGGGGGATACGGTTACAGGCGCAGATATTGTCAAAAGCGGATATTTGAAGGTGCTGGCAGAAAAGGTGGGCGCGGACACGACTCTTTCCCAAATCGTAAAAATGGTAAAAGAGGCGGGAGCAAGCAAAGCGCCTATTCAAAAAGCGGCAGATAAAATTGCAGGTGTTTTTGTTCCTGCAGTAACGATGATTGCGCTGCTTACCTTTTTTATCTGGTTTATCGTAACAAAAGATATCGCAAAAGCGGCAAATTACGCTATTAGCGTGTTGGTCATTTCCTGCCCCTGTTCGTTGGGTTTGGCAACGCCTGTGGCGGTAATGGCGGCAACGGGTCGCGGAATGGCAATGGGCATTTTGTATAAGGATGCAGAAGCTTTGCAAAAGTCAAAGGATATTAACTGTGCATTGCTGGATAAAACCGCCACGCTTACCGTGGGTCAGCCGAAAGTAACCGATTTCGTATGCCTACAAGGCGACAGGGAGCATGCTTTGCGCATTGCTGCGGCAATAGAAAGCTTTTCCAATCATCCGATTGCAGAATGCATTTGTGCTTATACAAAAGAAGCGGTGGGAGAAATTTCAACGGATACCGTGGAGGGTTATGCGTATGAAACAGGCAAAGGGGCAAGTGCCTCCTTGGACGGAAAAACCTACCTGCTTGGCAATCGTAAGTTATTGGGAAAAATAGAAGAAAAAAAGGCGTATGCATTGGAAAAAGAGTACGCACAGCAAGGTAAAACGGTTGTTTTCTTGGCGGATAACAGCAAACTTGTGGCGTTTTTCGCTTTGGCGGATACCTTAAAGGAACAAAGTGCCGAGGCTGTTGCAGCGTTAAAGCGTAACGGAGTTCGTGTTGCGATGTTGACGGGCGATAACGAAAACGTCGCCAAAGCGATAGCGAAAGAGGCGGGGATTGAGGAATATTTCGCAGAGGCTCTGCCCAAAGACAAGGCGGAAGCGGTGGAGCGTGTGCGTAGCGTTGGCGGATTTGTTGCTATGGTAGGCGACGGAATCAACGACAGCCCTGCGTTGAAATCTGCGGACGTAGGTATTGCAATGGGCAACGGAACGGACGTCGCTATCGACAGTGCGGACGTGGTGCTTTCCAGAGGGGATTTACGCCTTGTCAATACGGCGATTCAGTTGAGCAAAGCGACGGTAAAAAATATTCATCAAAATTTGTTTTGGGCATTCTTTTATAACTGTGTGGCAATTCCCGTGGCGGCAGGGGTGTTCGCGTTTTCGGGTCTGTCGTTAAATCCCATGATTGGCGCGGCATGTATGAGTTTAAGCTCGCTTTTTGTCGTTACAAACGCATTGAGATTGACGCGGTTTGGCAAGGAAAAACAAAAGGACAAACAAGAGGAAACGCAGAAAAATAAACAAGAGGTAAACACAATGAAAAAGACGTTAAAAATTGAGGGTATGATGTGTCAGCATTGCGTTGCACACGTTACGAAAGCACTTTCGGGCGTACAGGGAGTTGGCAAAGTGGAAGTGAATTTGAAGAAGAAAACGGCGGTGGTAGAACTTGCCGAAGCGGTTGCAGACGAGGCTCTGATATCTGCGGTTACGCAAGCGGGATATGAGGTAAAAAAGATATCTTAACGCACGGAATTGACCCAATCGCAAAATTGACAAAATATATTGTTTCCTGACAAAATAAGCAGAAAAAACGTTTTATTGATATGTTATCATATTCGCAAGAAAGCATATTAGGAGGAAACAATATGTCGCAAATGTTACTTTTAGATAAACGCACGCAAAGCCTGATAGAAGATTACGTTCCCCAAGGGGATATTTTAGAGGGCGTTGTGTGCTTTTTTTCCGTCTTTTCCGATTATACCAGGGTCAAAATTTTATCCGCTCTTGCCATCAGCGAGCTATGCGTTACCGATTTGTCTAGAATTTTAGAAATCAATCAAACCACGGTGTCGCATCAGCTTCGATTTTTGAAAAGTGCGGGCATTGTAAAAAGCGTTCGGCAGGGCAAAATCGTCTTTTATAGTTTAACGGACGATTCGATAAACGACGTTTTGTTAAAGGGAATAGAGTTTTTAGGCTGTTAAGCGGGAAAAGCTCGTTTATTTCCTTGCAAAATTGCACAATTTGGTATATAATAATGATGGTGGAAAACGACTTTTTGCCGTTTCTCCGCTTTTCAACGGTATTTTATGAGTGCATTGCAGGAAAAATTGAAACTGTTACCGGACAAGCCCGGCGTTTACGTCATGTTGGATAAGGACGGTATCGTTATTTACGTGGGAAAGGCGCGCGTTTTGAAAAACAGAGTGCGTCAATATTTTCACGCTTCGGCAAAGCCTGAAAAAGTGGCGGCAATGGTAGAGAATATTGCCGATTTTTATTATATCATCACGCAGACGGAAATAGACGCTCTCGCGTTGGAAAACAATTTTATTAAGAAATACAAGCCCAAGTATAACATTCTCTTAAAGGACGATAAAACGTATCCGTATATCAAAGTGCATACCAAAGAGCCGTTCCCGCGCGTATCCGTTACCCGAAAGATAAAAAAAGACGGCAAATATTTCGGTCCGTTTATGGGGGGAGTACGTTGCGGTGAATTATTGGATATCATTGCCTCGGTATATAACGTGCGTACTTGCACAACCGTCATTACGCAAACGCCGAAAAAGCCCTGTTTAATGCACCATTTGCACCGTTGTCTTGCGCCTTGCGCGCAATGCTGTACACAGGAAGAATACGCGCAACATATCAAAAAAACGCTCGCTTTTTTAGATGGAAATTATGAAGAAGCGGAAGAGATTTTACGCGAAAAAATGACCCGTTTTGCGGAAAATGAAGAATTTGAACTCGCTATGGAATACCGTGAAAAATTAAATATGCTATCCAAGCTGAAATTGAAGCGAATTACGGCGTTAAACCGTTCGTTAAACGCGGATATTATTGCGTTAAAAACCAACTATTTGTATTCGGCGGTAAGCGTGTTGGTAACAAGAAGCGGTATCATGCAAGGCAGCAGTAGCTTTGCGTTAGAGGACGGCTCGTTTTCGGAAACGGACGCATTAACGGCGTTTATCGCGCAGTATTACGGCAATCATGAATTGCCGCAGGAAATTATCGTACAAGGATTTTGCGAAAAGGAGCTATTAGAGCGTTACTTTTTAGAAAAATTCGAGAAAAAAGTGGAGATTGTTTTACCCAAGCAAGGCGTAAAAAAGCAGCTTTTAGATATGGCGGAGCAAAATGCCGCCGAATATTTGAGCAAGTCCATTGATAAAATCAAGCATAAGCACGACATGACGAAAAACGCTTGCACGCGCTTGAAAAATATTTTAGGCTTAAAAAAATATCCCAAAAGAATGGAATGCTACGATATTTCCAATATCAGCGGCGTGGATAAAGTGGGGTCTATGGTGGTATTTATCGTCGGCGAAGCGGATAGAAACAGTTATCGCCGTTTCAAGATTAAAACGGTGGAGGGCGCAAACGATTACGCTTCTCATCAGGAAATGATGAAAAGAAGACTTGCTAAGCTCGGCACGGAAGAAGAGGAACGATTCCCCAAACCCGATCTTATTATTATCGACGGAGGAAAAGGTCAGCTTGCCGCCGTGAAAGAGATTTTCGACGAAATGGGCGTTTCGGATATCGAACTCATTGCTCTTGCCGAACGGGAGGAGGAAGTATTTACTCTATTTTCACAAGAAAGCATAAAAATCGACCATAGAGACTACGCGTTAAAAATGTTACAGCGTATCCGTGATGAAGCGCACCGCTTTGCGATAACGTATTTTAGAAACTTGCATTCCAAGCGTAATTTGGCTTCCGTTTTGCAAGAGATAGACGGTATCGGGAAAAAGAAACAAAAATCGCTTATGGACGCTTTCGGTACGATTGATAAAATCATGAACGCTTCGGTGGAAACGCTGACGTTGGTCGAGGGGATTGGCACAGAGCTTGCCCAAAAGATTTTCGAGCACTTTAAGGAGAAAATATAATGCCACAAAAGCTAAATTACAAATTGATTATCACCGATTTTGACGGCACGTTAGCAAGAGCGGACGGAACGGTTAGTGCAATTTGTAAACAAGAAATCAATCGGTACGTGGAAAACGGGGGCAAGTTTGCCATATCCACAGGCAGAATGCCCATGGGGATATTATCGTATGCAAGGGAAATCGGCTTAAAAGGCTTGGTTTCGTGCTTCCAAGGCGCGGCGATTGTGGATATAGAAACGGGCAAGCCCGTCATGGAAGGCAGTATGTCCCATGAATTGGGCTTGGAAATTTGCGAAAAAATGGAAGAGCTTGGCGTACATATCCACGTTTACGGTCTTGTTGATTATTATTCTAATCGCATAAACGAGACGGAACTCTATTATCAAAATGTAGTAGGCAGACAGTGTATTTACGTGGAAAATCTGACGGAATATATGCGAAAATACCGTATTTGTCCGTATAAGTTTATTTGCTTACTTCACGCAAGCGAAAGCGAAAAAGTTTACACCGAGCTACACCGCATTTTTGGAGAGCGTTGTTACGTTACGACAAGCGGCGCAAACGAGTATGTGTTTGTAGAAGTATGTAATAAAACGTATTCCAAAGGAACGGCATTGGCGTTTTTGGCAAAGCATTACGGGATACGTTTACAGGAAACGATTGCAGTCGGGGATCAACGGAACGATATCCCGATGATAGAAACAGCAGGCTTGGGCATTGCGGTAAACAATGCGCACCCGTTACTCAAAGAAGCTGCAAGCGTTACGTCGCCCTATACCAACGAAGAAAACGCCGTTGCAGAAATCATTAAAAAATACGGATATACGGAGGAATAAACCATGAGTGAACACGTTACGCAAAGCGTCATGCTGGATAAATTTGCGTACGATTTGAATATAGAAATTGTATATACAGGCAGAGGTGTCGTAACCTTGGCAAGCATGAGCGTAGAACGCCCGGGGCTTCAACTAGCAGGCGGCTTTTTTAACTATTTCGACGCTCGGCGCATCATCGTTTTAGGCTTATCCGAATACGAATACCTGCGCACGTTTACTTCGGAAGAACGGCGTGCGAAAATTGAAAGTCTTTTTCATTACGGCGAATTGCCTTGTATTATACTTAGCCGAGACCTTCCCGCTCTGCCTGAATTGGTAGAAACGGCGAAAAACTTCTCTTGCCCCGTATTTCGCAGTCCGAAAATGACCACCGACCTTATGAGCGATTTATATATTTATCTCAATCGGTTGCTCGCGCCGTCCGTTACCGAGCACGGGGTACTTATGGAAGTGTTCGGCGTGGGGATTTTGCTGACGGGAAAAAGCGGCGTAGGGAAAAGCGAAACGGCAATGGAGCTTATTAAACGCGGACACCGTTTGATTGCAGACGATAACGTTATTATCAAAGAGATTGCTAACGAATTGTACGGTACTGCGCCTGAAATTATCCGCTATTTCATGGAACTGCGCGGAATCGGTATCATCAACGTAAAAAGTATGTACGGTTCGGGTTCGGTGTTGGACGAGAAAAATATTCAGCTTATCATTCAGCTGGAAAACTGGCAACAGGGCAAGGAATACGACAGAGTAGGAAACGAAAGCTCGTTTGCAACGTATTTTGGTATAAAAGTGCCGAAAATCACCATTCCTGTTAGTCCTGGGCGTAATTTGGCGATTATTATTGAGGTGGCGGCTCGTAATTTCCGTTTGAAAAGTATGGGCTACGATGCCTCGGAAGAATTGATTACAAGGAGTATCGGCAGATAATGTTGGAAATTTTAGCACCTGCGGGGAATACAGAATGCGCAAACGCTGCGATAAATAACGGAGCAAACGCTATTTATTTGGGGTTTAGCGCGTTTTCCGCACGCCAAGGCGCTGATAATTTCGATTTGGAATCGTTACAAACTACCGTTCGTAACGCACATTTTTGCGATACAAAAGTGTACGTGGCGATGAATACGCTAATTAAGGACGAGGAACTGCCGTCCTTTTTGGATAGCGTAATCGCCGTTTGGAATGCGGGCGTTAACGCGATTATTTTACAGGATATTTTCTTAGGAAAAGTCATAAAAAACGCCTATCCCGATATTGTATTGCATTTAAGTACGCAAGCGGGCGTATGCAATACCGACGGCGCGTTGCTAGCAAAAGAATACGGTTTTTCGCGAGTGATTTTGGCTCGTGAAACGCCGTTAAAGGAAATTGAAAACATCGCCCAAATTATCGAAACGGAAGCGTTTGTACAGGGCGCGCTTTGTACGGCGTTTTCGGGTCAGTGCTACTTTTCTTCGTTTGCGGGCGGGAACAGCGGTAACCGCGGTAGGTGCAAACAGCCTTGCCGAAAACAGTACACGTATAACCGCAACGGCTTTGCGGAGAAGACGTACGCGCTTTCACTTTCCGATTTATGCGTGGGCGAGGATATCCAAAAATATATAGCGGCAGGCGTTACCTCTTTTAAGATAGAGGGCAGAATGCGCCGCGCAGAATACGTTGCCGCCGCAGTGCGGTATTACCGTACTCTTTTGGATAATCAAAAGCAAACGCAAACCGCCGCTGCGCTGTCCGATTTGAAACGCACGTACAATAGAGGGAACTACACCAAAGGCTTGGCGTTTGGTCAGGATAAGCGTTTTTTATCCACGGCAATTCAGGGTCATATCGGGGAGAAGATTGGCGTTATTAAGGTGGTAAACGGCAAGTATTTGGTGGATAGTTCGTTTGCGCCCAGCCAAGGCGACGCATTCAAAATTTTACGTAACGGTCAAGAAGTGGGCGGTGCAACTTTTGAAAAGCAGATAGGAAAGGCGTTTTCCGTCTTTTCAAAAACTCGCTTAAAAAACGGGGACGGCGTGTTTATTACAACGGACCATGCGGTTTCCAAGCGTGTCTTATCCGCGCAAAAAATAGGCGAGGTTGCGCTTCGGTTCCGATTTGCGGAAAATCAATTCGCCGTGATAGAGGGCGGTGGAGTACAAATACTTTCCGAAGAGAAAATGCAAACCTCTTTATCGCGCCCTTTGACGGTAGAAGAACTGCGAGCTTGCTTTTCTAAAACGGACGGATTGCCCGTTCGGGTTTGTTTTGAAAGTATCGAAATCGACGGGAATATTTTTATTCCGAAATCCAAATTGAACGCGCTGCGCCGTACTTTCTTTGATGAGCTTGCTCGAAAAGTGGTTTATGGGGATAGAAAGCCGTTAAAACCGCGCGAGATTGCGTTGCCTGACAATTTGCCTAACAATCACACTGTCAAAACAGCAAACGAGAAAATAGCGGTAATTTCAAACGATTTTACCGATATTGAGGCGGATGTTGCCGTCTATAAAGCAGAGGATTATTCGTTGCCGCCCAATGCCTCATTTCTTGCGGGCAGCTTTGAAAAATACGTATATTATCCACCTTTTGCCACGCAAGCGGATAGGGAACAAGTGCAAAAATGGATAGCCACATACCATTTAGACGGTGTGTATGCTGAAAATTACGGCGGTATCACGTTTGCCAAACAATGCGGCGTTAAATTGTTTGCGGGTACGGGTTTTAATTTGTTTAACCGTTTATCCGTCAATGAGCTGTTAAAAGAAGCTTGCGTTGCCTACTACGCCCTTTCCAAAGAATTAAACGTTACGGAAGCAATGCCTTTGTTAAGCGAAAAAGCCTTTGTACTTGGTGCGGGCGATATTAAACTAATGGACCTTTGCTATTGTCCGTTTGGAAAAACGTGCAAAGCTTGCGATAAGAAAGAAATATATTCTCTCACCGACGAGA
>JAZOPT010000074.1:0-46719 GCA_045655725.1 Candidatus Scatosoma sp. | reverse complement strand
GCGGCGGATGGCTGAGTAGGCGGGGCGGGGGGGCGGGTGATCTTCCCGCATTTCGGGAAAAGACGGTGCTGAAAGAATCGGTATATCTTGCCGTGCCCAAAAATTCGCCCTACGGGGAAAGGGAGAGTATTCAGCTCCGTGAGGTAAAGGAAGAGGGGTTTGTGCATTTGGCGGGGTCGAGGCTGTTCCGCGCAGAATGCGACAAATTTTGTGCGGCGGCAGGGTTTAAGCCGAAAACCTCGTTTGAAAGCGACTCTATCGTAGCGGTGCGAAACGTTATCGCAGCGCACGCAGGCGTGGGATTTTGGCCCGAATATTCTTGGGGAAAAGCGTCTGCGGACGTAAAGCTGTTGCCTATTTCCGTTCCGCAATGCCAAAGGGAGCTGGTAATCGGCTTGCACGAAAGCCGTTCGGCGGGGGAGGCAGCCGCCGATTTTTACGCATATCTTGTGAAATTCCTAAAAATGCGCAGCGCACAGGTTGCAAAAAAACACGGCGCGTGCTATAATAAAGGGGAATGAGGTAACGCTATGAAATATACAGAACTTACGATACATACCACCACGGAAGCTAGCGAAATTATTTCGGATATCATGTGGAACTATACCGATTTCGGGGTAACCATTTGCGATAGGAACGACATTATCGCTCTGCAAAACGCGAAGGACAGCACCTATTGGGATTACATGGACGAGGAATTGACGGAAAACAAGCCCTCCGACGTGTTGGTGAAATGCTATATCGCCGAGGACGTTGCGGAAAAAACAATTTCCGCCATTTTGCAAGATATTCAAACGGCGCAGCGTTTAAGCGAGGGAGCGTTCCCTTTCGGGACTTTGGAAGACACCAAACGCCAAGTGGACGGCGACGATTGGATAGACGTTTGGAAAAAACATTTCCGTCCCATTCCCTTGGGAAAAATCGTGGTTGTGCCCGAATGGATAAGCTATACGCCCAAAGCGGACGAGCATACCGTTTTGTTGGATTCTAATATGGCGTTCGGCACGGGTGAGCACGAAACGACGTCCATGTGCGTAGAATGGCTGCAACAGTTTATCACTTCGGAAACCACGTGTATCGACGTGGGCTGCGGCAGCGGAATTTTGGGGATATCCGCACTGAAATTGGGTGCAAAAAAGGCGTATCTTACGGACATTGACCCCATTGCCGTCGAAAGTGCGTTGCATAATTGTCAATTAAACGGCGTTGCGGAAAATGCGGTGGTGGCGCACTCTAATTTGTTAGACGATACGGATATCAAAGCAGACTTAATGGTAGCAAACATCACGGGCGAAGTGCTGAAAATGCTTGCTCCCTCTATCCCCAAAAACTTGAAAACGGGCGGAACGTTGGTGCTCAGCGGCATTATAGAAAGTCGGTTGGAAATGGTAAAAGAGGCGTATGCCCAAGTGGGTATGACGGTAGTAAACGAACGCAGAAAGGGCGAATGGTATTCGTTGGTATTAAAACGAAACTAAAACGGAATTAAAACGGAGCTAAAACGGAGCGGATATGTCGGAGCTGAAACGGTTTTTCGTAGATAAAATTGAAGAGGTTACCCGCTTGGAGGGGGAAGAGTTCGAGCACGCAAAAAACGTGCTCCGAATTTCGACGGGCGCGGAAGTGGTACTTTTGGATAACAGCGGAAAGGAATACACCGCCGTGGTATCTGCCGTGGAAAAGAAAAGCCTTATTTTAAGCGTGGTACGGGAAGAGGTAGGCAAACGGGAGGCAGGCACGGACGTAAAATTGCTTTTCGGGTACTTAAAAAACGCTGACAAAAACGAGTTCATCGTGCAAAAAGCGGTGGAGCTGGGCGTAAGCAAAATAGGCGTGTTTTCTTCGGCGTATTCTTCCGCCTATATCAACGCAAACAAGCTAGAACGGCTGAACAAGGTGGCGAGAGAGGCGGCAAAGCAATGCCTTCGCGCGACTGCTCCAACGGTGGAATATTATTCTGATTTATCCAGCGCGCTGGCTTCGGCGGACGGCTATCAAAACAAGCTTTTTGCCTGCGAGTTTGCCACGCAAAGCGAAGCGGAGCTGCAAAAATTACAGGGTAGCACGGCGATAGTGATAGGAAGCGAGGGCGGCTTTTCCCGCGAAGAAGCGACGGAAGCGAAAACGCTGGGGTTTGCGCACGTTACGCTGGGCAAACGCATTCTGCGCGCGGAAACGGCGGCAACCGCTTTAACCGCCGTTGTGATGTTCTCCTTGGGAGAATGGCAGGTATGAACGGGTTAGACGTGAACGTGTCGAAAAACAAAAAAACGGCGGCGGTGATTACGCTTGGCTGTAAGGTAAACGACGTGGAGAGCGGGTCGATTATTCGTGGCTTGGAGCAAATGGGCTACGAGGTGCATAACGACTTTGTTCCCGCGCAGCTTTATATCGTCAACACTTGTGCGGTAACGGCGGAGGCGGAAAGAAAGAGCCGTCAAACGGTGGGCAAGGCGTTAAAGTCGGGCGATGAAAACGCGAAAGTGATTGTTTGCGGCTGCGCGGCTGAAAAGAACGCCGCAGCTTTTTTGGATAAGGATAAACGAGTATTTGCCGTCGTGGGGGCACAGTGTAAAAACGAAGTGCTGGAAATTGTGCAATCGGGCTTTACAAAGAACGGAAATTTATTAAAAAGTGCGGGCAGAACGTATGAAGAAATGCCCTTGCCGCATTGCTTAAAAACGCGTAATTTCGTCAAGATACAGGACGGCTGCGACCGATTTTGCTCCTATTGCGTGATACCGTATTTGCGTGGCAGAAGCCGTAGCCGAAGCGTGGAAAGCGCGGCAGCAGAAATTTTGGCTTCTACGGCAATGGAAACGGTGGTAACGGGCATCGATATTTCCGCGTATCAGGACGAAGAGGGGAAAACGCTTACCTCACTTATGCTTGCCGTTAAGGACGCAAATACCCGCATTCGGTTGGGGTCGATGGAGGTCAGTTTGATTACGGACGAATTTCTTTCCGCGTTGAAGCAGGTGAAAAATTTTGCGCCGCAGTTCCATTTATCCTTGCAAAGCGGGTCGGATAAGGTGCTGAAAAGCATGAACCGCCATTACACTCGCGCGGAATATTTAGACGCCTGCAAGCGGATATACTCGGCGTTTGACAACGCGGCGATAACTACCGATATTATTGTGGGCTTCCCCACCGAAACGAAGGAAGATTTTGAGGACAGCATACGCATTGTCCGCGAGGCGGGCTTTGCGCAAATTCACGCCTTTCCGTATTCGCCGAGGGAAGGCACAAATGCCTATAAAAAATATAAGGAACTGCCGTTTGCGGTAAAAAAACAGCGTGTGGAAGCCTTATTGCAGGTGGGAGCGGAAGAAAAAGAACGCTACATGCGTAAATTTGTGGGCAAAACGCTTACCGTCGTTCCCGAACGCTGCATAGACGGCTATATAGAGGGGTATTCTGAAAATTATATCCGAGTTTATACTCCAAGCGAAATGCTTGAAGCGGATAAAAAGCCGTTCGCGGTGCGCGTAACCGAGCTTTTCAAGGACGGCGTAAAAGCCGAAAAAATGTAAAAATATAAAATAGAAAGATAGAAAGATAAAAAGGAGCAACCACCATGGGAAACTGTATTTTTTGTAAAATCATTGCGGGGGAAATTCCGTCCGCAAAGCTGTACGAGGACGACAAGCTTATCGTCATCAAGGATATCGAACCGAAAGCCAAACTGCACTATCTTTGCATTCCCAAAACGCATTTCGCGCTGTTGGACGAAATGGACGGCGAAAAAGCGGAAACGCTCAAATATTGCTTCCAAAAGATAGCGGAAATCAAGGATAGCTTGGGCTTGGCAGAGGGATACCGCATTATTATCAATCAGGGCGAAAACGGCGGTCAGACGGTCAAGCATTTGCATATTCATTTGCTTGGCGGCGAAGTGCTCGGCGGTTTTTAATCGCGGATAAAAAACGCAAAGAAAAAGCGAAAGAATTCCTATTTATATAGTATAAAAGCGAAAATATCGGTCAATAATCCTCCCGTAAACGTAAAAAAGGCGTTGTCGGGAGGTTTTTTCGTGCGGTTTCGGCGTATTTGCAGTGTAATGGCAGGGCTATCGGCTTGTATCGTGTTTGCGGCAGCGTGCCTTGCTCTAAGAGCGGAAAACGCCTCCAAGCTTGCTCCGTACGCGGCGGTGGGGGAACGTACCTTTTATTTGGATAGCGCAAGCTCGCAGGGTCTTATCAAAACGAAGCTTTCTTTTATGGATATAAAAAGAGTGCGCGGAGAAAGCGTCAGTATGAAAAAAGAATGGAAAAACGAAGCGGAAAAGCAGGCGTTTGTCGAGGAGATTTTTCAAAGGTATCAAGCGGAAATTGTGCTTGTGGAACGCTGCGCGGGAACGGTGTCTTATTACGGCTATTCGCCTGAAATTTTGCAGACGGAACGGGTAGCGGGGAGGACGGTCAATTTACACGTAGCGGTTGCGGATAGCCGCGCCGGGGTGGGGATTCCGCTTATATACGGCGGGTTTTGAGTAAAAAATTATGCAATCGGTAGGTTTGAAAAAGGGAAAAGGAGGCAAAACTATACATACCAAATTTTCGGAGGATTGAAAAATGAAAGAACAGAAACAGCAACAGGAAAAGGAAAAAGACACGTCCAAGAAAAAGGCATGGTGGAAGGGAGAGAAAAAGTTTTACCTCTTCACTGCGCTGGGCTGTGCGGCGGCATTGGCGGCGATTGTGGTTGTCGCTGTGGCGGTAAGCGGCGATAAGAAAAAGGAGCAGGTAAACAGCGGCAATCAAGGCGGTAGCGATAACGTGGTGGTGTTGCCTCCCGATGACGAGCAGGTAGGCGGTGGCGACGACGATAACAACGATAACGAACAGGTAGTGGTAACGCCCGAGGGCATGACGGCGCCTATTCAGTCGGTAAACGTTTTGAACGATTACGGATTCTACCATAATACCACCTTAAATTGGTTTTACGAGCACAAAGGCGTCGATTTCGTAGCGGAAGCGGGCACGGAGATTATGGCGGCGGAAGCGGGCGTTATCGAAAGCATTTCGCAAGACGACGTGGTAACGGGTACGGAAATCGTGATTGACCACGGAGACGGCTTAAAGACGGTGTATAGATTCGTAACGGAAGTAGAGGGCTTAAAGGCGGGCGATAGCGTGGAAAAGGGCGAAGTGATTGCCACGGTAGCCGAAGCCAACGGCAACGAGTATAAGGACGGAGCGCACTTGCATTTCGAGGTATTGAAAGACGACGTGCACGTTGACCCCACGGTATATTTAACGTTAGAAGAAAAATAAGATATAAAGCTAAAGCAGAGTAAGAGCGCGCCGACGAAAGGCGCGCTTTTTGCGTTATCGCCAACAATTTCCGTTTGGAAAGTTGACAATAAGGAAAAGATATGTTATAATATAGTATCTTTTTATAGAGAGGAGCTTAAATTATGAAAAAAATTACCGCACTGCTTACCGCTATGGCGTCCGTTGCGATTTTCGGCTCGCTTGCAGCGTGTACCGATGACGAACCGCCCGCAGAATCTACCAATGCTAAGGTCGCAGACGTATTAGCCGAATATTCTTCCGCTGAAATCAGCGTTGAAACGCTTGTCGCTCTTGGCTCTGACGAAATTGTAAGCGCAGACGATTCGGGCTTGATTTTGGTAAAGCGTACCGCAGAGGACGGCACGGTAACCTATACGTTTTTCGATATCACCACCAACGCCTATCTGCCCGAAGAGGTTTCGTACGTAATTCCCGCAACCGCTACGGACGGCATTATGTACGGCGGCATTGACAAGTTCACGAAAGGTATCTATTATTCCACTGAAATCCACGGTAGCGAAACGTTTTATAAGTTTTATTCCCGTGAGGGCAAGGTAGATGCAGGTGCGGGGGATATGCACGGGTTAGAGCTTTCCGCGGCAGACGGAACGATGACGTACGTGGGTATGGACGGCAAGCTGCAAACGGGTAAATCGCCCTTTGATAGATACTTGACGATAGAGGACGCAGCCGACCCCGAATTGATAAAATTGGACGGCTACTATGCAAAAGCGACCGATATCAACGGCGTTTATAATTTCTTCGATGAAAGCGGTATATGGGTAAAGAACGTCAATGTGTTGGCGGCGTTTTCCGCAAACGATTTGGCACAGGATACCGTCGCTTGGACGGTGGGGGATAGAATATTCTGTCAATACGCCGAAATTCTGCCCGATGACGCAGAGGAATACGATTTATTGACGAGAGGGGGAGCAGGGAACGCAGTAAAAGCGCAGTTAAAAACGGCGTATTACGACGTATCGGACGGCGAAACGGTAACGGTGGACGATTTTAGATACGTAGTGCGTTCGCAGGTAGAACAGCCCAACGATAGCGTAGCGGTGCTTAACGTAAGCCGTATCACGGACGGGAAAACGAGCGTGGCGGAAATCGTGCAATCGTTTGACGAGGACGGCGAGGTGCTTACCAACCTGCAAACGCTTGTTTCGGGTGCAGCGAGCTATAAAGCGTATGAAAATTATATCGTTTTATCGGACGGAGATAAAGAGTACGTTTGCAAGGGCGAAACGGTAGTAGGCACTTTCGTTGCGAATACGTTTACCTACCGTAACAATATGGCTTACGCGCAGGCAAGCGGCAAGTATTTCCTCTATCATTTGGACGGAACTGCTTATGGTATGGTGGATATAGAAGGCTCGCGTTGGCTGAAAAACGGCAACCTTATCTATAAAGAGGACACCACGCTTTATCTGTTGGATACTACCACCATGGAAGCGACCGCTTTCCTTACCGATATCCAAGCAAAAGTGTACGAATTTGCGGAAGCTGGTTATATTGTCAGAGAAGCAGGCGAGGACGGCTCTATGGGTACGGAGGACGACGCTTACGCGGTATATTGGTTTGATGGAACAAGCATGACGGGCTTAAAGAGCGCGAGCGAGGAAGTAACCTATACCGTTGGTAACGACGTCTACGTTGTGGTAAAAACGGTGAGCGCAGAGGACGCGGTGCAATATCTTTTAGTTTCCGCCGTCAGCGCAAAAAAAGCATAACGACAAAAAGAGAAATAGGGTGCGTTTCGTACCCTGTTTTTTCGATTTACTCAATCGAAAAAATTGATTAAACAAAATTTATTATCAAATTTTTCGATTATTTTTTGAAAAACGGTATATTTATAGTTGCAATCTTTGAAAAAATTTAGTAAAATAACATAGTAAAAAAGAAAGACGAACAAAAACGGAGAAGAAAAATCAGATGAAGAACAGAATTGCACAAAGAATGACGACGATATCGCCCTCGCTTACGCTTGCGATTGCGGCGAAGTCGAAAGCGATGAAAGCGGCGGGCGAAAGCGTGATTTCGTTTAGCGTAGGCGAACCCGATTTCAATACTCCCGACCATATCATCGAAGCGGCGAAAGCGGCTTTGGACGCAGGACAGACCAAATACACGCCCTCATCGGGGTTGTTGCCTTTGCGCAAAGCCATTTGCGAAAAGTTTGAAAAGGACAACGGACTTTGCTACGAGCCGTCGCAAATTATCGTTTCCAACGGTGCGAAGCATTCCATTTTCAACGCTTGCTATGCGGTGTTGGAAGAGGGGGACGAGGTAATTATTCCCGCTCCCTATTGGCTTACCTATCCCGAAGTGGTAAAGGTATGCGGCGCAACGCCCGTGTATATCGATTGCAAAAAGGAAAACAAGTTTAAGTTTTCCGCAGCCGATTTGAAAGCGGCGATTACGCCCAAGACGAAGATGTTGATATTCAATTCGCCCTCCAACCCTACGGGTGCGGTTTATACGGAAGCGGAAGTGCGCGAGATTGCGAAGGTCTGCGAAGAAGCGGATATTTTCGTTCTGGCGGACGAGATTTACGAAAAGCTTTGCTATAACGGCGTAAAACCCTTCTCTATCGCCAAGTGCAGCGAGAAGATGAAAGAGCTTACCATTACGGTAAACGGCGTGTCCAAAACGTACGCCATGACGGGTTGGCGCGTGGGCTATCTTGCCGCTCCCAAGGACGTGGCGAAAGCGATAGACTCTTTCCAAAGCCACGCAACGTCTAACGCTTGCTCAATTTCGCAATATGCCACGATAGAGGCACTGCAATCGTCGGAAGCGGAAATAGAAGAAATGGTAAACGTATTCGATAAACGCCGAGCTCGTTTGTTACAGTTTATCGACGGCATTGACGGCGTGCAAGCCGTGAAGCCCGACGGAGCGTTTTACGTAATGCTCGTTATTAGCGGACTGTACGGCAAGAGCGCGAACGGCAAGGTTATCAATAACTCTATCGAGTTTGCGGACGCGTTGTTGGATGCGGAAAAGGTAGCAACCGTTCCCGGGGTGTCCTTTGGCGCGGACGATTGCTTGCGGCTTTCCTATTCGCTTTCGGAAGCGGATATCGAAGAGGGCTTAAAGCGTATCAAGAGATTTGTGGAAAGCTTGCAATAAACAAAAAATCTGTTTGCATAAAAAACGCACCTTTCACAAGGTGCGTTTGTTTTTATTAAAAAATCAATATACGCGGACTTTCACGACAATTTTTTCAATGGGGCAGCCGCCTGCGTTTTTCATTTTCGGTGCGTGCGCGTCGGTGGGATAGAAAATGGCAAATTCGCCTGCGCCGAGCGTGAACGAGCCGTAATCTTCTTCGGAGAACAAGGCGCAATCCTTTTCGGGGTTGTATTTATCAATGGGGAAATCGGGCTTGGTTTTCCAACCGAACGTTTCTCTGCCGCTCACGATGTATTGAATATCGATATATTCTTTATGTACCTCAAACACGGGCGGATTTTTTTCGTTTTCGTAAGTAGTATAGAAAGCGAAGATGTCATCGCCTTTTGCCCCAAACCCGCACTCGGCAGGATTGCTATTGCCTAAATTTTTCAAAAAATCAAGTGCCTTTTTTACGTTTTCGGATACGGGGTACAGCCGTGCGTTTTCAATTTTGTCTGCAATCATGGTAAAAACTCCTTTTATTTAGTGAGTTTATTATAGCACGTCCGAGGGAAAAAGTCCACGTTTTCAAGAAAAAAGAGAAAAATTTCCAGAAAAAATAAAAAATTTTGTTTTTTGGCAAAAAATTTTTGCCCAAACCCTTGAAATTATGTGAAAAATTTGGTAAACTATAATAAACCCAAGTAAAGAGAGAGAATTTGCCTTGGGTGTAGCACAAAATCTGGGAGGATTTGATTATGATTAAAGTAATTTACGGCGCAAAAGGTACGGGTAAAACCAAGTTGATGATCGAAGCGGCTAACGCAGCGGTTGAAGAAGCAAAAGGTCATTTGATTTTTATCACGGACAGCAAGCGCGGTATGTATGATTTGGAACGCGACGTTCGCTTCATCGACACAAGCGAATACGACATCGCAGGCGAAGCCGCTCTTTGCGGATTTATTAAAGGCGTTATCGCGGGTAACCATGACAACGAGTACGTATTCATCGACGGCGTCGTTCGCATTGCGGGCAAACCCGTGGCAGAGCTTGCCGCATTCTTCTATATGTTGGATAAGGTGGCAAAGAGCAACAATCTCGTTATCACCGTTTCCGTTTCCGCATCGAAGGAAGAACTTCCTGATTTCGTTACGAAGTATCTTTAAGCTGTGCGGTACGTTCGCCGCTTTGTAAGGACGAACGGCAATTCTTTGGCAAAGGGAATAGCCGAACGGAAATACCCCGCTCGGCTATTTACTTATCAATAGGTTTTTAACAGACTGAATAAAAAACGCAATACGGACAAGCGGTACGCTTTGCCGTAGGTTTTACGCGTTTTGAGAATATGAAGAAAAAAAGTAAACAATCAAAGGCAGGTTAAAAGTATGTATTTTATCAGCACGAGAGGGGGAGAAAAGGTTACGGGCGCACAAGCGATTGTGCAAGGCTTGGCGAAAAACGGCGGGTTGTACGTTCCGGAAAGCTTTCCGCGCGTTACGCAGGCGGAAATGGAGCAAATGGCGGAAATGTCCTATCCCGAACGCGCCGCGTTTGTGCTTGGCAAGTATCTCGCCGACGACCTTGGCGCAGATTACCTCAAAGAAATATGCGAAAAAGCGTATTCTACGTTTACGGGTAACGACCCTGCTCCGCTTGTAAAAATCGACGAGGGATTTTTCGTTTTAGAGCTTTTCCACGGTCCTACGTGCGCGTTTAAGGACATGGCGCTTACCGTGCTTCCCTATCTTTTGAAAAAGAGTATGGAAGTAACGGGAATCAAGGACGAGGTGCTTATTTTGGCTGCCACCAGCGGGGATACGGGTAAGGCGGCTTTGGAGGGCTTCCGCGACGTTCCCGGAACGAAAGTGGCGGTGTTCTTCCCCGACGAGGGCGTTGCGAAAATGCAGCGTTTGCAGATGTGTATCCAAGACGGAAATAACGTATTCGTATCCGCGGTACGCGGCAATTTCGACGACTGTCAGCGAGCGGTGAAAAAGCTGTTCGCTTCCGACGATTTCAATGCGCAGTTGGCAAAAAAAGGCGTGCGCCTTTCTAGCGCGAACTCTATCAATTTCGGCAGACTTGCGCCGCAAATCGCCTATTATTTCTCTGCTTATCTCGACCTGCTCACTTCCCGTCAGATAGAAATGGGAGACGAGGTGGATTTCGTTGTTCCCACGGGCAACTTCGGGGATATTTTGGCTGGGTGGTACGCAAAGCAAATGGGCTTGCCCGTGCGTAAGCTGATTTGCGCTTCCAACCGCAATAAGGTGCTTGCAGACTTCTTTGCAACGGGTGTTTACGACGTAAAGCGTAGCTTCCACCGCACCATGTCGCCCTCTATGGATATTTTGATTTCTTCCAATTTAGAGCGTTTGCTCTTTGAAATCAGCGGAAGAAACGCCGAGCTTACCGCAGCGCGCATGCAAGAGCTTGCCGATAAGAAAGAATATTCGATAACGGCGGAAGAAAAAGCGGTGTTAAACGAGCAATTCTTCGGCGGCTTTGCAAGCGAAGACGATATGATAGAAGCGATGTACGAAACGTTTGAAGAGTACGGTTATGCGATGGATACGCATACGGGCGTTGCGCTTGCCGTTTTGGCGGAATACAAAAAGCCGTTGGAGGAAGAGGACGCAAAGTCCGACAAAACGCCTGCTATCGTGCTTTCCACTGCCAACCCTTATAAATTCCCGCAGGACGTACTGTACGCTCTTTCGGGTAACGACGTAAAGGACAGCTTCAAGGGCATTAAACGCTTGAATTTGTTGACGGCAATGAAACCGCCCAAGAGTCTGTTGGATTTGCGCTACCGTCCCTTGCGGTTTAAGACGGTGGTGGATAACGACCTCAACAAAATGGCGACGGAAATTTTGAAATTTGCGGACGGGAATATCGTGCCCGTACCCGACGCGCCTGCGAAAAAGTAATGCAATCCCCCCTCTAATTTCCGTTCCGTTCCCCGTGAAACGGGGAAAATAGGAGAATAGAGGGGAATTTTGCACATTAGTTAGTAAAAGTTTGTTCATTCGGTGAAAGATTTCGTGATTTCACGTGAAACCCGCAGTTTGCTATTGCCTTTTTCATAAGGTTGTGCTATAATACGTTTATGGCTTTTGCAAAAGAGGGATAACGGTAGTCGAGGGGGAGCGATGTTCGGATACGTTCGTGCGGATATTCCGCATTTATATATCAAAGACGACGCGTTGTACAAGGCGATGTATTGCGGCGTATGTAAAGGCATAGCCAAGGTATGCGGTCAAAGCGCGCGTATGGGACTTTCGTACGACGTTACGTTTTTGTCCGTTCTGCTGCACAACGTGGCGGGCGTGGACGTGGTGATAGAAAAACAGCACTGCTTAACGCATTGTATCCGCTCGCGGCAAATGGCGAACGTGGACGAGATGACCATGCAGCTTGGCGCGTTGAACACTCTGCTTGCCTATTATAAATATACCGACGATATCGAGGACGGCGAAGGCGGGCGCGGAAAACGCTTGTTTTTCAAAAAGGGCTTTCGCCGAGCCAAGAAACAATATCCCGAAATAGAGCGTATCGTACGAGAAAATCTTGCCGAGCAATCGCGTTTGGAAAAGTCGGGGGTAGGCAGTATCGACCGTGCCGCCGACCCAACGGCTACCATGCTTGCACAATTCTCCGATTACGTTTTGGGCGAGAAGGCAACCGAATATACACGCGGTCTTTGCTATGCAATCGGGAAATGGATATATCTTATCGACGCCTTGGACGACTACGACAAGGATAAGAAAAAAGGTGCGTACAATCCGTTTGTGTTAAGCTTCGGTGCAGAATGCAAAAAAGCCTTGCTTTCGGGCGAACACGGCGACGACGTGCGGTATGCGTTTCACGCTCTGTTTTTCGATATTCGGGAGAATTTGTCGCATATTCCGTTTGTGTTCAATCGCGATTTGTCGGACAATATCCTGCTTTTGGGGCTGCCTGCGGTAACCAAGCGGGTAATGGACGGAACAAACTGCAAGGGCAAATGCAAACAGCCTGCCGATGAAAAGCGCGGCTTGGATAAATAAACGCAAGTAAGGGCAAGCTAATAGATAACAGATAATAGAAATGGGAGAAATCGGCGGGAAAACGCCGAGGGGAGTTTGGTTTTATGAAGGAATATTACGAATTGCTTGGCGTAAGCGAAAGCGCGACGGACGAGGAGATTAAAGAAAGCTACGAAGCCTTGAAAGAGCGGTATAGCGAAGAGCGTTGGTTGGACGGCGAGGCTGGCAATGAAGCGGCGAAAATGCTGACCAAAATCGACGTTGCTTACCGTGAAATTATGGAGGCTCGTAAGGAACAAAGCAAAAACACGGAGGGAAAAAACGTGTTTGAAGAAATTTCCGATTTAATCAAGGAAAACAAAATTTCGGAGGCGCAAGCCCGTTTGGACGATTGTAACGAACGTTCGGCGGAATGGCATTATTTGCAAGCGGTGGTGTTCTATAAAAAGAATTGGACCAGCGAAAGCAAAAAACAGCTGGAAATCGCTATGCAAATGGACCCCGACAACGTGAAATACCGTAACGCATACGGGAAGATGAATGCGAAAAACGATTATCAAAGACAGTCGGCGCAGCAAAATCAAAACCCGTATTCTAATCCGCAGGGAATGCCTATGGACGATAACCAAATGGGCGGCGGCAACGCTTGCTCTAACTGTATTTCTTGCTGTTATACGTATTTGTGCGTAGATTGTCTGTTCAGCTTGTGCTGTGGTTGCAGATAAAATTTTTTAAGTAGTAGAGGCATGACGGATTGTCGTTTTTGAGGGATAAAAATTCACAAAGGGGAAGCGAGATATGAAAAAAATCAGTTCGTACGAAATTGCGCTTTCTGCTTTGGCTTGCGCCATCGCTACTATCTTTTTGACGCTTGGCGTGTATTCGGAATTTTTGCTCTTTACGGGGTATTTGCTTGCGTGCGTGGCCTTGATGCTGCCCCTTGCCAAGCAAAGCTATCGAGGGTATGCGTTGGCGTATTTGGCAAGCTGTATTCTGTCTTTTATTTTCAATGCGGCGCGTTTTTGGGATTTGTTGCCGTTTATTATGTTCTTCGGGATACATCCGCTTGTCAACGAATTACAGTTAAAAATAAAAATCAACCGCTGGGTGGCGTGCGCAATCAAGGCGCTTTGGTTTGACGTTACCATGTATCTGATTTGGCGGTTTGTGTTCGGAATGACGACGGCTATACCGTTCGTGGATAAGTATATTATATGGATATTGTTTATCGGCGGGTCGCTGTTTTTCGTGGTGTACGATTATTTCATGTATCAATGGCGTGCCGTCGTGAATAATACGGTGCGCAGAATCAGCAAAAAATAGCTTGCTTGTAAACGCTTGCAAGCAAGACAGGAAATGCAAAAAAAACGATAGGGCGGAGGGACGGTTATGTTAGAAAAAAACAGTATAGTCAGTGCCGTTGTGGAAGCTATCGGCTCGGGCGGCGAAGGCATTATCAGGCACGAAGGGATTACTTTTTTCGTGCCTGCTTGTTTACCCGGCGAAAAGGTCGTTTTTAAGGTATTGAAGATAAAGGGGAACGTCGGCTACGGCAAGATAGAAGAGGTACTTACCCCCGCGGAAGAGCGGGCGCGCGCTAAATGCCCCGTATTTTTGCGGTGCGGCGGGTGTAGCTTGCAGCATTTGGAATATAATGCGCAGCTTGCGCATAAGGCAAACACGGTAAAGGAAGCTTTGCGCAAGATAGGCGGTATTCATATCGCCGTTCCTACGGCAATCAAAAGCGATTTTCCGTACGGGTATAGAAATAAACTGCAAATGCCTATCGGCGTGGATAAGGACGGAAACACCGTAATCGGGTTTTACGCGGAACACAGTCATCGAATCGTGCCTGTCAACGCTTGCGCGATTCACCCCGAATGGGCGGAAACGCTGATTGCAATCATCAAACGATACGCCACGGAATGCGCCGTTAAGGGGTATGATGAGGAAAAGAAAACAGGTTCGCTTCGGCATATCGTTGCCAGAGAGCTGGGCGGCAAATTTATTTTTACTCTGGTTGTGGTCAAACGCGAATTGCCCAACTTGGCGTATTTAATCAACCTGCTTTCCGAGAAATTTACAGAGTTTTCGCTGTATCTAAACGTCAACGATAAGGACACCAACGTTATCTTTGGCGAAGAGTTTCGTCTTATACATGGTCCGATGTTTTTTGAGGGAGAGGAGCAGGGAATACGCTTTGAGGCGGGTCCGGTTACCTTTTTGCAGGTAAACGAAAACGTGAGATCCAAGCTGTATAAAGACGCCGTGAAAACGGTAACGGGCGCGGGCGATGAAGTGGTAATCGACGCGTATTCGGGCGGTGGATTGCTTACTGCCATGATAGCCAAGCGCGCGAAGCGGGTGTACGGAATCGAGTTGGAAGAGGAAGCCGTTCGTTGCGCAAATGCATTGAAACGCAAAAACAGGTTGGAGAATATGACCAACATTTGCGGAGCGGTAGAAGATAAGCTTGCGGACGTTTTGGAATCGGAAAAGGGAGAGAAAGTTCGGCTGATATTAGACCCGCCCCGCGCGGGGATAGCAAGGAGCGTTGTCAAAGCGTTGCTTGCAAGCGGAATTGAAAGGCTGACGCTGATTAGCTGTAATCCTGCCACGTTGGCACGAGACTTGGGGATTTTAACAGGTCGGTTGGTAGAGAACGAAAACGGCGAGCTTGTAAAAAATCCGTTGTATAACGGAGTTGCAGACGGAGAAACGCTAGCGGGGTATTACGGAATAGAGCGCATTCAGCCGTACGATATGTTCCCCCAAACCAAACACGTGGAGACGCTTGTTCGCCTTGCGCGCAAGATATAAGAAAAAAGAAGCCACGCTTAGCACTGTGCTTGCATGGGTGCAGAGCATGGCTTCTTTTTATTCGTTGTAGGAGAACGAAAACGAGTGTCGTTTGTATGTTTGCGGTTCGCTCTCGGCGGGGGAGAAACAGACATTCCCTTGTTTGCCAAGGGGATATATGTTTCCTTAAACCAAACACGTCAAAACGTTGGTTGTGCATTACCGCAAAAAAACCGAGCTTATCAAAAGCTCGGTTAATATAATATATTCTATTTTTTAGACAGGACGTTTTTTGATATTGTTAAAATCGGGCAACGCCTGTTTTGCGAGCCGCTTCTTTTACAGCCGAAGAAACGGCTTCTTTAATTGCGGGATTAAACGCGTCGGGGATAATATATTCGGGGGTGATTTCATTTTCGGGAATGACGTTTGCGATTGCTTCCGCCGCAGCAATCTTCATTTCGTTGTTAATATCGCGTGCGTGCACGTCAAGAGCTCCGCGGAAAATACCGGGGAACGCAAGAACGTTGTTGATTTGATTGGGGAAGTCGCTTCTACCAGTACCGACGATTTTCGCTCCTGCTTCTATTGCGTCGGAAGGCAAAATTTCGGGTATCGGGTTTGCCATAGCAAAAATAATAGGGTCCTTTGCCATAGTGCGCACCATGTCTTTGGTCAAGCTGCCGGGTGCAGAAACGCCCACGAACACGTCAGCGCCTTTAATCACTTCCGCCAAACTGCCTTTTTTCATTTCAAGGTTGGAAATTTCCGCCATTTCAGCCTTAATTTCATTAAGCCCGTCGCGACCTTTATAAATTGCGCCTTTACGGTCGCACAAAATAACTTTTTTAAGACCTTTGCTCATCAAAAGCTTTGTAATTGCAATGCCCGCAGCACCTGCGCCGTTCACAACAACCTCAATGTCTTCGATTTTCTTATTCACAAGTTTCAAAGCGTTGATGATTGCAGCCAAAGTAACGATTGCCGTACCGTGTTGGTCGTCGTGGAAAATGGGAATATCGCAAACTTCCTTCAAACGTTTTTCAATTTCAAAGCAACGGGGAGCGGAAATATCTTCAAGGTTAACGCCGCCAAAGCTGCCAGCTAAAAGCTTAACGGTGTTCACGATGTCGTCAACCTCCTTCGAACGGATGCACAAAGGGAACGCGTCAACGTCTCCAAACGTTTTGAAAAGAGCGCATTTGCCTTCCATAACGGGCATTCCTGCTTCAGGACCGATATCGCCAAGACCTAAAACCGCAGTGCCGTCGGTTACCACCGCTACTAAGTTGGAACGGCGCGTATAAACGTATGATAAATCAGTATTTTCAGAAATTTTTAAGCAGGGTTCGGCAACGCCGGGGGTATAAGCAACGGCAAGATCGTCGGAATTTTTGATAGGGGCGTGGGCTACAACTTCAATTTTTCCATGCCATTTCGCGTGTTCTTCCAATGCAAATTCTTTTTTATCCATAGTAAGTACTCCTTGAAATAAATAAGTTGATTTTTGGTTAAAAATTCTACTGAAAATATGAAAGTAAAACTAATACCCATTATAACTATTGTACTATATATCCGATGAAAAGTAAAGCCTTTGAAAGTAAAAAATAGGTAAAAAGTGAAATAATTTTTGCTTGTACCCCAGCAAAAGCACCCATTCCAAAACCGAAAATAGGTTGATAAAATCTTAAAAGATATTGCGATACGTTGTTTGCAAAGGGGAACAATATTCGCTTGACAAACGTTTTTGTTGGGAGTATAATACAGGTATTCTTATGCTCAAAGGAGAATATTGAAAAAATCATGCAACAAAAAATAGACGTCAAAGGTTTGATTTTTGATATTCTGTATGCTATTGTGGCGGGAGTTGTCGTCGGAACGGCATACCACTTTTTTCAAAACAGCAACGGGTTTGCCCCGGGGGGAGTGGGCGGTTTGGCTACCATTACCCACTACCTTCTTTCCAATAAGATAAGCTGGTCTATTCTCATGGTGGCGTTTAATTTGCCTATCTTTATTTTGGTAAGCATTTTCGTCAATAGAAAGTTAGGGTTTATGCTTATTTTGTATATGCTAGTGCAGTCGTTTGTGCCCGAGTTATACAACGCATTAGGCGCAAAAGCGTACAGCTTTGCGAATAACGGCGAGGACTTCAATATTCTGTTTGCGTGTATTGCCACGGGCGTAATTTCGGGTTTTGGATTCTCCATTATGCTGCGCAGATTTGGCGCAAGCGGCGGTACATACGGCATTTCGGCTCTTATCAAAAAGGCGAAGCCTGAAACGAATATTGCATACGTGTCCTTTATTATGGACGCAAGCGTGGTGTTTATCGCGTTCTTTGTTTACGGAATGAAAGTAACGCCCGTGATGTGTACGCTGTTGAACCTGTTTATCGCAAATATCTTGGTGGATAACGGTTTGAGCGGTATCAAAAACGGTTATAAATTTGAAATTGTAACCGCCAATCCCAACGAGCTTTCCACCGAGCTGATGGCCAAATTAAAGCATGGTGTTACGGAAATAAAAGTGCACGGAATGTATTCGGATACGGATAAATATATGCTGATTTGTATCATCAACAAGCGGCAGATTGGCGAAATGATGAAGATATTGAAATCGCACCCCGACACGTTTGCGAGCTTTGAAAAGGTAAACGAGGTATTCGGCAACTTCAAGCGTAAAATTTAATAAAGAAAGTGAAAACTACGCCCCCAAAGGCTGCAAGCCTTTGGGGGCGTAAACCGTATATTCAATTGACTAACGGAAATACCCGACGTACTGTATTTGTCGTTTGCTGTCAGGGAACAGATATTTATGCAGCTCGATAAAATAATCGTCCGTCATGCTCGCCAGATAATCTACCACCATTTGGTTTTTCTCCGTTTCCTCGTAAGGAATTTCCCGCTTGATAGCATAGTACGGCTTGTTCAAATACCCGATATGGTGCTTGAAAATAGGCGACGAGGTATTTCCCTCCGTTACGTGCGATAACAAAGCCTCGTATAAATCTTTCATCATGAGAGAAAGCGTTTCAGACGCGCGGTTGACACTCTCGTTGCCGTAAATTTGCGCGTAGTTCTCCCGCTTGCCCTTTTGCAGAGCCTCAAAGTGCGCCTTATCCATTTTTATATACGGCTTGCCGTAGCTGTGCGTGATGATATTCACCATTAAATTGTTGACGATTTCCGCGTTCAGCTTCCCGATTCCATAATCGGAGAAATCCTCCGCTCGCATCAAATTGCCCGTTTCGGCGTCCTGCCTGTCCTTCCCCAAATACGCAATAATATCGCATATCCGCATGACGCACCCCTCCAGCGTAGAGGGAATGAGTTTTTTGACGTACTCCGCGTTTTGATAGCATTCTTCTATTTGCCTGTCAAACTGCTCGAAATTCGACAAAGGAAGGGGCTTGTATTCGTCTAATTCTAGCTCGCCGTTGTGTGAGGCGATTCCGTTAAGCGTTTGCAAAGAAAGGTTGAGCGGAAACAGCGTATCCAGCACTCGTACTGAATGAATATTATGCGCAAACCGTCTGCCCGTATGCTCGGCGTACAGAGCGTCCAAAAACCGTTCGCCCGTATGCCCGAAAGGGGTATGACCCACGTCGTGCCCAAGCGCGATGGCTTCAATCAAATCCAAATGCAAATTGAGTGCCTTGCCGATAGTGCGGGCGATACGCGACACCAACTGTACGTGCAAGCTCCTGTGCGTGATATCGTCGTTTTTATACAGTGAAAACACCTGCGTTTTATCCGAATACCGATTATAATAAGGGCAGTTCAAAATTTTATCCACGTCGCGCACAAACGCGCCGCGAAGAGCGGTTGCCTCGTCGTGCGGATTGGCTTTTCGGCGGAGAACGTCCGCTTCCTTACAAGCCACGGTCGTAAACGAACGCGCGGACTGTTCACGCAAAATGCGTTCGGATAATTCTTGGGGTAAATTTTCGTAATAAGCCATAAAAAACTCCTGTCTAACCTGTATTTACAGTATAACATATTGTCGAAAAAAAGGGAAACGAATCAGGGTGGCGGAGTCGAAAATATTGTGAAAAAATATATAAAAAAGAGTTGGAAACGGTACAAATTTTGCCAAAATCGCCTTTTTTTGGAGGAAGAAAATTTAGGAAAAAGAAAGATTTTTTTGTTTTTCATATAAATATGCATTGACTTCATAGACGGAAAGTGATAAAATAAAATGTGCTCATTATGCGCTTTTTTACTCTTTTTTCGGGTTCTATCGTAGATAGAGGGGGAAAACGAGTGCGCAAAAACGCAAAACAATAGAGCAACGGACAGAGTAAATGCAAGGCTTTCGGAAATTTTTTGCAAAATTTCATAAACACGCGCTGATAAAGAGCGCGGGCTTTGGCGTTTCCGTAGCCGTTTTAGCGGTGTCGGCGGCTTGGCTGGTGTGCAAGCGGTTGGGCGTTGCCATTTCCCCCGTTTGGTATATCGTAGCGGGCGTGGCGTTGGCTGCGGCGGCGTTTGCCTCGCTGTATCTCATTTTGCGCCCCAACCAAAAAAGAGTGGCTAAGGCGTTGGACGGTCAGTTGGGCTTGGGCGAAAAGGCACAAACCATGGTAGAATTCCAAAACGCGGACGGAGATATGATTGCTCTGCAACGGGAGGATACGGAACGGCGGCTGCAAAGCACGCCGCTTTCGGCGGTAAAAACGGGCAAGCTTTGGAAGCACTTGGTTGCTCCCGTGTTGGCAGTGGCGATGTTAGTAGTGGCGGCGGTAACGCCGATGAAAGTGATAGAGCCCGTTGGCGAGGAAGATCCTCGCTACGAATACAGCGAATATGACGCCACACGCTTGCAAGAGCTTATTCAAAAGGTACGCGAATCGGATATGGAAACGGAGCCGAAAGTGCTTATCGTCAGCGATTTAGAGGATTTATCGGCGCTTTTGGAAACGGTAGAATACGAAAAGGACATGAAAAAAGCGGTGGTGGAAGTGATATCTAACACCGTGCGGTTAGAACGTTCCGTCAACACGTACGACGAAATTTCGGCGGCGTTGAACGCTAGCGAGGACGAGGACGTGAAAAGTCTTGGCGGCGTGATAGCGGCGGTAGATGCGGAGAAGCTTTCGGAAGAATGGATGACGCGTCGGGATTCCTTTATCGGAGAGAACGCCGAAAAATCGGTTGCGTATCAGCAATCGCTTTCCTTGGCGTTAAACGCCGTAACGCTGGGCAGACAGGGCGATGCATTGTATAAGGCTTTGCAAGCGTTTGTACAAGAGCTGAAAGAGGTAAACGATACGCTTTCTGCAAACCCCGAAACATGGCAAACGGCGGTAGACGAAGCCTTTTATGCGGTATCGCAGTCGGCGGACGCAGCGGTGGTGCAACAGAACGATAACAAGCAAACGGCGGACTTGGTAGTAACCGAGCTTATGGATATCTTTGGGATATCGGCAAGCGATTTGCCCGCGGATTTGTTGCAGAGCGGCGTAGGAAGCTCGGGCGGGGATTACAGCGAACCCGAAGAGGATAAGGAGCTTTCCAGCGGCGGTCTTGGAAGCGGAGAAGTGGTGTACGGCAGTAACGATACCATTTACTATCCCGAAGAGGAAAAATACGTAAATTACGGGGACGTGCTGACGGAGTATTTCAAAAAGGTATCCGAACAGCTCGGCGGCGACGTACCCGAAGAATTAGAACAGTTTATCCGCGACTATTTCGCTATGCTGTACAGCGGCGAAGAATAAGCGGGGGAAGATAGCAAGAAAACAATCGATAAAACAATCGAAAAATGGAGAAGGATTATGGAAAACACGGAAAGAGTGAAAAAATTCAACGCACTGATTACGCAAGTAAAAGCCGAATTAAAAAAGGACGTTGTGGGTCAGGAAGAGATTGTGGAGAAAGTACTAATCGCCATAGTTGCGGGCGGTAACGTACTTTTAGAGGGCGTACCGGGCGTAGGAAAAACGCGTTTGGTGCGTTCGCTTGGCAAGGCGTTGGATTTGCCGTTTTCGCGTATTCAGTTCACGCCCGACTTAATGCCTTCGGACGTAACGGGTACAAACATCGTGGAAAAGGACGACGCAGGCAAGCTGAAAACGGTGTTCCGCAAAGGACCTATTTTTGCTAATCTGGTGTTGGCGGACGAAATCAACCGTGCCACGCCGAAAACGCAGTCTGCCATGTTGGAGGTTATGCAGGAGCATAAAGTAACGGTGGCAAACGCCACGTACAAGCTGGAAGAGCCCTTCTTCGTATTGGCGACGGAAAACCCTATCGAACAGGACGGTACGTACCCGTTGCCCGAAGCGCAAATGGACCGCTTCATGTTTAAGCTTATCATGAAATTCCCCGCAAACAAAGAGCTTGCGGATATCGTTAAAATGACGCAAATCACCATGGACGAAACGGCGAAAGCGGCGTTAAACGGCGCGGCGATTTTGGATATGCGTTCGCTTGCGGCTACCGTTCCCGTCATGGACGAGGTGTTGGATTATGCCGTTCGGTTGGTGTCAAACACGCACCCCGAATTGGAAAACGCGTCCGCAACGGCGCAAAAATATATCAAATACGGCGCGTCCCCCCGTGCGGCGCAGGCACTTATCACCTGTGCAAAGGTGCGCGCGCTGATGAACGGCAATTACAACGTGTCCTACGCCGACATCGACGCTTTGGCGCACGCGGTACTCCGTCATAGAATTAAAATCAACTATAACGCCGTAAACGACAAATTGAACGTAGACGACGTCATCGGCTTGCTTTTGAAAGAAACGTCGGGCAGGGGCAAGGCGAAAAACGCTTCCGCACAAATGCCCGTAGCAGACGTGGCGGACGTGGAAGAGAGCGCGGCTGTAACGGAAACAGTGGCTTTTGACGAGCCGATGGTGGAAGAGGTTTTGGATAAAAAGGCGTTAAAGGCAGCGAAAAAAGCGGAAAAGGCGGCGGCAAAGGCTGCAAAAAAGTAACGTATAGCAAGGAAACGTAAAGGAACGTAAACGGTTATGGCAGGAAAGTCGGTAATAAGCGAAGAGTTTTTGCAACAGATAGAAACGCTGCAAATGCTCATCAAGAATAACGTAGCGGGTCTGTTCGGGGGCAACCACCAAAGCAAGACCTACGGTTCTTCATGCGAATTTGCCGATTATCGCGATTACGTGGCGGGCGACGACGTTACCAAGATAGATTGGAACGCCTACGCTCGGTTTGACAAGCTGTACTTGAAGCTGTATTTAGACGAAAGGCAAATGCACACGCGTATTTATATCGACGGAAGCCGTTCGATGGAATACGGTGGCAGTAAAAAGGGAGAGCAGGCGATAAAGCTTGCGGCGGCGTTTGCGTATCTTTCCGTATGCGAAATGGACAAGGTGTCTATTTACGTCATGAAAGACAAGCAGCTTATCGAAGTGATCGGCGGCATGGTGGGCAAGGAGGCGTATATTTCTTCTATACAAAAGCTGAACGAGATTACCTTTGACGGCGATTGCTGTATCAGCGATTGTATCGTTCCCTCCAACGTGGGCTACGGCGATGGCTTGTCCTTGATTTTATCCGATTTTTTGACGGAGAACGATTACGAATCGGCAATCGACGTGTTGGCAAGCAAGAAGAGGGATATCTTTTGTATGCAGATACTCTCCAAGGAAGAGGTAGAGCCGGTTATCCGCGGAAAGGTGCATTTCTTCGATTCGGAGAACAGCGAAAACACCTACCGTAAAAATATCGATAGAGAGATTGCGCGCGCATACCGCCGTGCGTTGGAATATTCCGTAAACCGTATTCAAAATTATGCGCACGCGCGCGGAGCAGCGTATATGCAGGTGCTTGCCACCGAAAATCTCACCAAAATATTCTTGGAAAAACTAATCAATACGGGGGTGCTGAAATGAGTTTTTTATACCCCCTCGGATTGTTGGGATTGTTGGGAATCCCCGTCCTTATCATAATTTATATTCTCAAAAATAAGTACACCGAACAGACGGTGGCTTCCACCTATTTGTGGACGCTGTCCAACAAATTTTTGAAACGCAAAAATCCTATCAGCAAGCTGACGGGTATCATTAGTTTGATATTGCAAATTTTGGCGGTTGCGTGTTTGTCGCTTGCGATTGCGCACCCCAGCCTGATTATTCCTAATAAAGCAAACGAGTACTGCTTCATTTTGGACGCTTCGGGGAGTATGAATATGCAGTCGGACGGTCAAACGCGGTTTGAGCGGGGCAAGCAGACGATTGCGGAGATGATAGAAAGCTCGGTAAACGGCAGCGTTTATACTCTGGTGTACGTAGCGGACGGAACGAACGTATTATACGAACGTATTTCGGATAAAGAAAAGGCATTGGCGGTGTTGGAGGAAACGGAGGTTTCCTGCGATACGGCAGAATTTACCGATTCTATCGGTATTGCGCAGGGCTTTTTCGACGATAACAAGGGCTTGAAAACGTATTTGGTAACGGATACGCAATTTAAGAAGGTAAAAAATATCAACGTGGTCAACGTGGCGAAAGGGGAGAACAACTGCGCCGTAGAAAGCGTTACGTACGCTTTGGAGGCGGGTACGCTGACGGTAAACGGCAATCTGTTTGCCTATGAAAAGGACGACACGCTGACGGTAAACGTCTATACGGACGGAGCGGAAGAAGCAAAGGCATCCACCACCGTAGAGGCGGTAAAAAACCAATCGACTCCCTTTACGCTTACCTGCGAGTGCAGCGGTTTTTCGTCGCTGAAAGTAACGATAGCGGACGAGGACGGTTTGGCGCAGGATAACGAATACGTTATCTACAACACCACCAGCGAAAGCGCGTACGATACGCTGATTGTCAGCGATACGCCTTTCTTTTTGAAAACGGCGGTGAAGTCGCTTATCAATGCGAAAATAGACGTCGTTTCGCCCAAGGATTATCTGCCCACGACGGGGTACGGATTGTATATTTTTGATTCGTTCAATCCGCAAGCGATGCCGACGGACGGCGCGGTGTGGTTGTTTAATCCGCAAGCGGGAATCAAGGACGCGGGCTTTAACGTGCAGGGCGAGCTGATATTAGAGGCTTCGGAAAAGCTGGAAATTTCCACTTCCTCTTCTACAACCGTGCAAAAGCTGACCCAAGATTTGGCGCAAAACGAAATTTACGTATCCAAATATATGCGTTGCGGACTGTATCAAAATTTCACTACGCTGTATTCGCACCAAGGCAATCCCGTAGTGTTTGCGGGTACGAACACGTACGGAAACCGCGAAACGGTGTTTGCGTTCAGCCTGCACGACAGTAACCTGCCCGTATTGTACGATTACGTGGTATTGCTGCGCAATCTCATTCGGTATTCTTTCCCCGATATCGTGGATAAGACGGACTATGCTTGCGGGGAAACGGTGGATATTAACGTGGTGGCAAACTGCGAAAGCGTGCGCGTGGAATCGCCCAGCGGTAGCGTTTCCTATTTGGATATCAACGGAGCAACCGTTCCGCTTGCTTTGCAGGAGGTGGGTACTTATACCGTTACGCTCAATATCGGAGCGGTGCAAAGAACGGTGTACGTATATTCTGCCATGACGGAAGCGGAGCGCGCGCCTAAGGTAACAGTGGAGGAAGAAATACGTTTGCAGGGTATGCCCTCCAAAACGGGGCTGGACGGCAAGTACGATTTGTTCACGGTGCTCATCATCGCATTGGCGGTAATATTTATAGCGGATTGGGGGGTGTATTGTTATGAAAAACATCAGCTTCGATAATCCGTATTTACTGCTTGTCTTTATTCCTTTGCTTATCGCGATTTTAGTTCCGTTTATTTTGGCGTTCCGCAAGGGCTATAAGGGCAAGGGAGTTATCACTTCGCTTATTTTGCATATTTTGATTGCGGCGTGTGTATCGTTGGCGGCGGCAAACCCCACTCGCACGACGGTAATCACGCAAACGGACGTGTTCGTGCTTGCGGACGTATCCTATTCGGCAAACGGCAATTTGGACGTCATCGACGGATATATCGATGAAATAGAGGGCAATCTGCCCAAAAATTCGCGCATTGGTTTGGTGTGCTTTGGCAAGGATTATCAGCTTGTATCGCCGTTAGGCGAAAGCGTGGTAAGCGTTAAAGAAGCCAACGTAGATGACAGCGCTACTAACATTTCGTCGGCGTTGGAGTACACCGCTTCCCTCTTTTCTACCGATTCTATCAAGCGTATCGTCTTGATTACGGACGGTAAGGAAACGGACAGCAAGGGCACGGGCGAGCTTATCGCCGCGATTGAGGGTCTGTACGCACAGCAGATATATTTGGACGCTATTTACGTGGATAATAATATTTCCGCAGACACGCAGGAAATTCAAATCGGCGGCGTGGAAGTGAAGTCCTCCACGTACGAGGGGCATGAAGCCACGGCGAGCGTGGTGGTGCAATCAAACAACCAAACGGAAACGCCTGCTACCTTATATTTATATCAAAACGGCGAGGAGATCGCTAAAAAGACAGAGCGTTTTACGCACGGCTTTAACGTGGTAAACTTCACGCTTCCTACCGATACGGAGGGGGAATACGATTACGAGGTTCGCGTGGCGACGGCAGACGAGGCGCAGGACACCTCCGCGCATAATAACGCGTATCTGTTCACGCAGAGAATCACGGCAAAAATGGATATTTTGCTTGTCAGTCCGTTGGAAGCGGATAGGCAGATGATACAAGAGCTGTACGGCGAAGAAGCGGAGATAGAGGCGTATATCGGTACTCCCAACGTTCCCACAGCCGTAGAGGATTTGTGTAAATACGACGAAATTGTGTTGTCTAACGTGGACGTGCGCACGCTCAATAACGCAACGGCGTTTGTGGATTCGGTGGATAAAGCGGTGGCGTTGTTTGGCAAGAGCTTGGTAACGTTTGGCGATACCAAGCTGCAAAACAAGGAAAACGACGATTTCCAAATGCTGGAAGATATGCTGCCTGTCAAATTCGGCAACAGCGATAACGACCCCAAATTATACGGAATCGTTATCGATACCTCGCGCAGTATGCAGTTTGCTTACCGCTTTATGATGATGAAAGAGGCGGCGATACAGCTTCTGAATATCCTCAACCCCGAAGATTACGTAACCGTCATCTCCTTTTCGGGCGAGATAGAGGTATTGCAAATTCCCACAGCGGCGTCCAACCGCGCGAAGATAGAAGAAAAAATCCGCGCGATTGAGCCTACGCAGGGTACGTTTTTGGGTAAGGGTCTTGCCACGGCGTACGAGCTGATGAAGGACCTCGATTACAGCGAAAAGCAGGTAATGCTGATAAGCGACGGTATGTCCTATACCTTGGAAGAGGACGACCCCGTGAAAATCGCGGGGCAGATGAAAGAGGATAACATTTTTACTTCCGTTATCAATCCCAATTCTACGGAAGGTGCAACCGCGTTGCAAAATATCGCCAACGCAGGCGCGCCTAGCGGGGAAGAGGGCAGATATTACGTAATTCAGGACGAAAAATCGATTGCCAGCCTTATGTTCGGCGAGGTGGCGAACGACGTTACGGAAACGGTAATCGAAGAACGTTCGCCCGTCAAGATAAAAAGCCGTAAAGACGCTTCGGTGGCGGAGATAGAAACGCTGCCCGCGGTGTACGGATACGTGTGTTCGAAAGCCAAAGCCAACGCCACGACGGTATTGGCGGTTACCTATCAGCGCGCCAGCGGCACAACGGCGGAAATGCCCTTGTATGCGCATTGGTCGTACGGCGAGGGGAAAGTGGCTACCTTTACTTCCACTCTGACAGGAGCTTGGTCGCTTGACTGGGCAGAGGAAAACAGCAACGGAAAAGCGTTCTTTTCCAACGTGGTATCGGCGAACACGCCCGAGGAAAAAATCGATTACCCGTATGCGTTTAACGTGGAATATGACGGAACGTATTCTACGGTGCAGGTAACGCCTGCCACGCTGAAAGCGGACGGCGAGGTAAACGCCAAGATTACCATGCCCGACGGAGAAACGGTGGAACAAAAACTGACGTTTGACTCCACCAAATATTTCTATCAGTTTGAAACGCCGCAAACGGGCAAGTATAGCGTAGAAATCACTTATACGTATGAGGATAAATCGTACACGTCCAAAACGGCGTTCAGTATTTCGTATTCGCCCGAATACGACAGCTTTGCGGTGTATAACGCAGGAACGCTGTATTCGACGGTAAGAAACAGAGGTACGGTAACGGAAAACGGCGTGCCGACCTTGGAAAACAACGAAAAGGAAGTGGCTACGTATCAGCAGCAATTAACGCCCCCGTTGATGATTACGGCGGTTGCGCTGTTCGTGGTGGACGTAATCGTGCGTAAGATGCGTTGGAAGGATATAACGGCACTCTTCAAGCGCAAGCGCAAAGGAGGTGCGAAATGAAAGGCAAACGTTTCACACTCATGCTGATAGCGTTACTTTGCGCGCTGATAACGCTGTGTTCTTGCGGGACGTTCAACCCTGCGGGCGGCGGATTTTTCGGCGGCGACAGCAGCAGCAACGAACAGACGGGAACAGATAATAACGGACAAGATATGGGCGACGAGGACGATTTCGCTGTTGCTCTTGTTACCATAAATACCCGTGGCGAATTGGTTGCTTATAAAGCAAAGAACGGGGAAGAATTGAACGTGCAATGGCGAGACGGCAACAGTTTCCACCAAGCGGCTGTAAACGAAGAGGGTATAGCGGTTTGTAAGGATAAGCTGGACGGCGATTACCGCATAAGCGTAACAGGCTTGGCACAAGGCTATATGTACGACCCCACGGCATACGTGGCTACCAATAACGATAGAAAAATACAAGTGGAAATCCATAAAGTGGAGCGCACCAGCGGCGACGGCTTTGACCTGTATGGAAGTATTGAAATAGACAAAACGGGCGTATATAGCGCAACGCTGAAATCTGCGGAACAGATTGTATATTATATGTACACGCCAAAAGCGAGCGGTGTATATTCGGTGGAAACGTGGGTAGACATAGAACAAAACAACGTCAATCCCAAGCTGGATATTTATAACGGCACGTTTGCAAGTAAATATTATTCCCATACGTTAGACGACGGCGGGTTGAGCTCGTCTTATACCAAAAACGCGAAATATGAAATCAAGATAGATGAAAAAGAGGTGGGAAACAATTTCACGTTTGGCGTAAAGGCTACCCAAAGAAACGATAAATATCCCGTTACCGTATATTTCGCAGTGAAATTGGACGGCGGCTTCCAAAGAGATTGGACAACTTGGGATCTTATTATGCCTACGTTCGATTTTGTAGCGCCTCCCTCCACAGCAGGAAAAACTTGGCGCGACCCCGAAAAAATAGTCAGTGGAACGCGTATTTTCGACGCAACTATGTACGATTTCCATGAAGAAGAGGGCTGGTACCGTAAGAAAAACGACGGGGACGAGGACGGCAAGCCGACAGGACCGATTTTATATGCAAAAATTTCACAAGCTTGCAGATTTTACGATCAACCCCTTACTTTCATAGAATACGCAGGGAATAAAGCGTTGACGGTGGAAAACGGTACGAAAAATCATAAATTCTTTATCGAAGGCAGAGGAAGCTTCCGTATGGGCTATTTCTGCGTATGGCACGAACAAAACCAAGATTATTGTCCTTGTATGGTGGACGGTTGCGGGGGTGTGTGCGTGGACGGTTGTGCAAAATGTCATGACCAATGCCGTACCGTTCCGCAAGACCAGTATGATATCATGATAGAAAAAGGCGGTTATGCCGATCATTGCAACGCAGACGGTGCATATCCTGTAACGCAGGAATTAAAAGAGTTTTTACAGTCTTTTAGTATCTCGCAAAGTTTATTCTTTGACGGGAACGGGCACGTAGAAACGCACCCTACTAGGATATATGCGGACGAAGAATCACAATGGCTTTTTGCGTGCGGATATTACGCTTAAAGTGAAATTGGGGTGGCGCAGGGGTGAAATTCCCCGTTATCTAATTACGGTTTCAATACATATTGAAATATAAAAAAATTTTTTAAGGAGGCTTTTTATGAAAAAGAAAAGCTTAATGTTACTCTTGAGCATTCCGTTCGTGTTTGCTTTGGGTGGCTTTGCGGCTTGCGAGGAAGAAGAAGTTGTATGCGATCATACTTATGCCGAAGACCTTTCTTCTGACGAGGATTATCACTGGTATGCAGCTACCTGTGATCATACCGACCTTCGCGGCGATGCAGAACCGCACAAAGACAAAGATAACGACGGCGTTTGCGACGTTTGCGAGTACGATGCTGATCACGAGCATACGTATGAAGAAAAGCTTACGTCCAACGAAACACAGCACTGGTATGCGGCAAAATGTACGCATAGCGTGAAGAAAGACGCGGAAGACCACGACTTCGGTGCAGACGGTGTTTGTAAAGATTGCGGATATTCTGAAGAAGCAGGACACCAGCACACATTTAAGACGGTATATTCCACGTCTGCTACGCAGCACTGGTTTGACGCAAAGTGCGGACACGACGTTGCGGTTAAGGAAAACCACGTAGATAGCGACAGCAACAACGTTTGCGACGTTTGTGGCTACGACTACTTGGATATGCTTGCTGTAATCGAAGACGTTACTAGCGATAATAGCGCGGCTGCGGTAAACGGCGGTACGGTTGCGTACGGCTTTGACGGCAACGTTTCCGCCAACTATACGTATGCGTTTAATGATAACTATACGTACGTTGAAAACGCTGACGAATATTATACAAGCGAAACACATTATTCTATCTTCGGTGGGGATAAGTTGTTTGCTATTGTAGCGGACAGCTATGATAACGTGGAAAGAAATACGTATGCAAACTCTGCGGAAATGGACGGTGTTGCATTTAATTTGCAATTTATCGATGATATGGTATATGGCGTAGAAAACGCAGTAAATGCATTGTTTGCATATGGTAAGAATGCGGAAAACACCAACATTGTTTACGATTATAAGGACGGCTACAACGCAGCTACGCAGACGTATAGCTTTGCTTATACGGTTGTAATTGACGATTATTATGACAGATGCTACACGGTAGAGGTTTCGTTTAAGGCGGCAAACGACGTAATTACGACGGCGAATATTACCGTTAATGAAATGAGCGAGGATGATTTTGCATATTATTCCAAGGCTCAGTTTATGTTGAAAGCAGATGCTACGCCTTACACCGTTTATAACTGGGCAATCACGCAGACGGTTGGCGCAAGAACGGCGGTTAATCCTTATGAGGCAGAAGATTATATTATTTCCGAGTTTGAAGTTACCGACGGAACCAATACGGTAGCAGACGGCGAAACGTTGAACGTTATGGCGGGCGTTTATACTACGATTGAAATTACGGGCGACGACGCAAACTTTGCGGATAAATTGGCGCTTAATAACGTTACGTATAGCGGTACGTATGCAGACCTCAGTATGTTTGGGGCGTTCAATAATGCTCTTTCTTTAACGCCGAATGCGGCTGGCAACTATACGTTGACCGTTGCAACGGAAGCGGCTTCCGTTACCATTAACGTTGTTGTAGAATGGGCAGAGCTTACCGCTATTGAATCGAAAGGCTATGATGAATATTATGAAAAAGTAGACGTGGAAAACGTTACCGTATTTACTGGAAGCAACTATACGTTTACGGCAAGTGTAAATACGGGTGCTAACCCTGCTTACACGGCAACGGTTACTTCGGCAAACGCGGCTAACGCTACGTTGACGCAAGACGGTTCTGATTACGTATTTACTTCCAATACGGCTGGCGAATACACCGTTGAAGTAAAATCAACGACGGATGAAACGATTACGGATACCTTTACCATTACGGTAAAAGCACCTCCAGCGATTGAAGATGTTTTGAACGGTCAATGGACTTGGGCGGACGATTACGACACACTTTCTTATGACGTAACGTTTGTGCCTAATGATACAACGCCTGCGGTTGACGGTACGGCAACGTTTGTTTTGTATCAAAAGACGGGAAATCCTCATACTGGATGGAATGAAATTGAGACTACAGGTGTTTACAGCTATACTTATGACGAAACCAATGGTTTTGCTTGGACGAAATCGTCTGGGGATGATATCAACGTTACAATTACCGTTGAAAATTACGCCGTATGCGTAACGTTTGGACCTTATGGAACACAAGCTTTGACGCAAAAAGGAGCAGGTAGCGCTGTTGATTATACGCAAGTAACAAATAAGGCGTATAGTGCGGAAGGTCCTAATGGTACAATGTACTTATTCTTTGATAACGGCAATATCGTTATTACGGATGTTTCTAGCTTATCTTTGATAGACGGTACTAATGAATATCTTATGCAAGCAAGCTATTCCATTAGCGATAGTGGCGTGATTACTGTTGGTAACTGGGGCGACCCTGTATTTGGTACGGCTCCTTGTGCGTTTAATTCGGATAGCGGTAGCGTTAGCGCGGATTTGACTACGGTGCAAATTTTCTATACGCATCCTATGAATAGCATGAGTACGGCTATTGACTTTACGGTTGTTGCGTAACAAACTAAATAAAAAGGTAAGTCCTTTTTAAGGGCGGGGCGGTTGCTGAAAGGCAACCGCCTTGTTTTTCTTTTTTGTGTTTTTTGTGTATTTTTTTTCGTCAAACTCTTGCGTGTAAAGGGGAAAATGTGTTATAATATTATAAATATTATATTTTCAACAATCAGCGGAGGAAAGTATGAAAAAAAATAAGAAAATATTGTCGCTGGCTTTGGCTCTGTGCATGACGTGCGGCGTAATGGCTACGGCGGCTTGTAAAAAGGAAAATAACAGTTCAAGCTCTTCTGCTCCTACAGCGGAGGAAGCGGAATTTACCCTTACCGTTACGGACGAGGAAAGCGGCGAGGGCTTAAAGGGTGTGGAATTTGTCATGTATAACTACTACACGGACGATTTAACCGCAGAGTTTGTTACAGACGACAACGGCAAGGCTTCCGCAACGGTGGAATACGGCGATTATTACGTGGAAATAGACGAAGAAACGTTGCCCGAGGGGTATCACGCCCGCAAGGAAGAATGGAACGTTACGATAGAAGAGGACGGCGAAAATTCGCTTGCCATAGAGCTGTATTATTTTGAGATTGCCGCACCCGACGGAACGGAGGACAATCCCTATCCTTTCTTTGACGTAGATGTGAGCTTGGAATTGGCAACCTTAAATATTCCTGCAAGCGGGTCGGCGTATTACCACGTTAGAAACCAAGAGGGCGCGAAGCTGTACGTAGGCAGCGAAAACGTAGAAGTAAATTACGGCGGTACAACGTACGTTTACGACGTGGCGTTGGGGGCGGTGGTAGTGCCTTTGGCTACCACGGACACCTACAACACTGTGAAGTTTGAAGTGGTAAACAAGACTGCCGCGGCGGTAACTGCGGAGGCTTGGCTGGTAACAAACGCAGGAACACAAAGCAATCCCATTGTATTGGTGTCGCTTGGCGAGGTTACGGCAAACGTCGAAGGCGATACGGCTCTGTATTATAAATGGACGGCGACGGAAGCGGGAAATTTGACTGTTTCGGGCGTAGATACGGAGAGTGAAATTGTAAAATGGAAGAAAGAGGGAGATGCGTCCTTTGAGGAAGCAAGCTCGATGACCGTTGCGGCAGGCGACGTTATCCTTATCGAGGCGGCGAAGCTGAACGGCACGCAAGGCACTGCGTACAGCGTAACCTTTACGCTTACCTTTGTTGCGGCATGATAGTAAAGGGAAAGAAACCGCCGCGCGGCGGAAAGCAGGCGGGGAACGCGGGAAACGCACGGCAATCGGGCAAGCCCATGCAATCGGGCGTTACGTTTACCGCCGTATATAAAGTAAATTACAGCGATACGCTATTAGAGTTTTTGCTCCGCAAATGCAACACCTCGCGCAACAACGTAAAATCGCTTTTGGCAAGGCGGCAGGTGCTTGTCAACGGCTCGGTGGCAACGCAGTTCGACTACCCGCTTGCCAAGGACGACGAGATAAAAATAGCGAAAACCTCGGTAAACGCAAGCGAGGCAAAGCAAGCTCCCACTCGTATTCGGGATAGAAAAAAGGACAAGCCGCAGCCTATCAAAATCTTATTGGATAACGAGGATTTTATTGCGATAGACAAGCCCGCGGGGCTGCTGTCGGTGGAAAGCGACAAGGAGGGCGAATGCGCGTACGCGTACGTGTCGGCGCACCTCAAAGCGCAGGGTAAAAACGTTCGACCTTACGTTCTGCACCGTATCGATAAGGAAACCTCGGGCGTCTTGGTGTTTGCGAAAAATCCCAAAATACATTCTATGCTCCGTATGCATTGGAACGAATGCGTTACGCTTCGGGAATACGTAGCGGTTGCGGAAGGGGTGTTTGAAAAGAAAGAGGACACAATCGTTTCCTATCTCAAAGAGAACGCCAACAACATGATGTATTCCACGCAGGATATTACGGGTCAAAAGGCGGTTACGCACTATAAAGTGGAAAAGGAAAACGGCGTTTTATCCCTGCTCCGCGTGAAGATTGACACGGGCAGAAAAAACCAGATAAGAGTGCAATTAAAGTCTTTGGGTCATGCGGTGATAGGCGACGAGAAGTACGGGAGCGAGAAAAATCCGTTGGGTCGGCTGGGACTACACGCCACTCGGTTGGAGTTTATCCACCCGATAACCAAAGAGGTGGTAAGCATTGCCTGCGCCCCGCCCGCGAATTTCAGGAATTTATTTTAACGGGAATATAGAAATATACTTGCAACGGCAGAGGCAATGGACAATGAAAGGAGAAAATAAATGATATACGACGAGAAGATAGAAACGTTATCGCGAGAAGAAATGCGCGAATTGCAGTTAAAGCGGTTACAGGAAATTGTGGCGTACGCCTATGAAAACGTTCCGTTTTACAAAAAGAAGTACGATGAAGCGGGCGTAAAGCCCTCCGACATCAAAACGTTAAAGGATATTGAAAAGCTGCCCTTCGTTACGAAAGCCGACCTGCGTGACCATTATCCGTACGGACTTTTATCCGTTCCGCTTTCTAAAATTGCACGTATTCACGCGTCTAGCGGCACAAGCGGCAAGCCCACCGTCGTAGCCTACACGGACGAGGATATGGAAGTGTGGACGGAATGCGTGGCGCGGCTTGTGGCGGCGGCGGGCGGCAGAAGCGACGATATCGTACAGATTTGTTTTGGTTACGGTCTGTTTACGGGCGCGCTTGGCTTGCACCAAGGCTGGGAGCGCGTCGGCGCGGCGGTAATTCCTGCTTCCGTAGGCAATACCGAACGACAAATTATGCTAATGAAAGACCTGCAAACGACGGCGCTGGTTTCCACTCCGTCCTATGCGTTACATATTGCGGAGGAAATGGAGCGGCTTGGGTACAAGCCCGAAGATTTCAAGCTACGCGTGGGTATGTTCGGGAGCGAGGCAAGCTCGGAGGAAATGCACGCGGAGATTGCGAGAAAGCTGCACGTTTTGCCCACGGATAACTACGGGTTAAGCGAGCTGATAGGCCCTGGCGTTTCGGGCGAATGCGAGCACAAGTGCGGTATGCATATCAACGAGGACCATTTCTATGCGGAAATTCTCGACCCTGACGATTTTCATCCTTTGGAGGAGGGGGAATACGGCGAGCTGGTACTTACCTCTTTAACGAAGAAATCCATGCCGATGATTCGTTACCGTACGAAGGATATTACGAAGATAGATTATTCCAAGTGCGCTTGCGGGCGTACGACGGCGCGTATGGCGAAGCTGAAAGGCAGAACGGACGATATGCTTGTCGTAAAGGGCGTAAACGTATTCCCGTCGCAGATAGAGGGCGTTTTGATGGGCTTCAAGGAGCTTGGCGGGTCGTATGAAATTATCGTTACGCGCGAGGATTACAAGGATAAGCTGGAAGTGCGCGTAGAGCTTGTGGACGACAGTATCGTAGGCGATTACGGCAGACTGGAACAGCTGTCTCGCGACGTGCGCCATGCGTTAAAGACGGTGTTGCAGATAGACGTGAAATTAAGCATTGTCGATCACATGACGTTAAAGAGGTATGAGGGCAAAGCCAAGCGCGTATTCGATATGCGTAAAATTTAAGAGAAGTAAGTACAAAAGGAAAATTAGGATATGGAAAAACAGTTAATGTTGACAAATCAGGCGATAGCGCGGGGCGCATGGGAAGCGGGAGTAAAGGTTCTGTCCGCATATCCCGGCACGCCGAGCACGGAAATTGCGGAAAATTTCGCCAAGCTTTCGGGGGTATATGCCGAATGGGCACCCAACGAAAAGGTGGCGGTGGAAGTAGCGGTAGGCGCGGCGGTAGCGGGCGCGCGGGCAATGGCGTGTATGAAGCACGTGGGCTTGAACGTGGCAGCCGACCCTTTATTTACCGCGGCATATACGGGCGTGAACGGCGGTCTGGTTATCGTGGTTGCGGACGACCCCGGTATGCATTCGTCGCAAAACGAACAGGATTCCCGTTATTATGCGCGCAGTGCGCACGTGCCTATGTTAGAGCCGTCCACGGCGCAGGAGGCGAAAGAATTTATCAAGCTTGCGTACGAAATAAGTGAAAGCTTCGATACGCCCGTATTGTTGCGGGAAACGACGCGTGTGGCGCATTCGCACGGAGTAGTGGAGCTTTGCGAGCGGGAGGAATTGCCCTTAAAGCCATACGAAAAATCGGCGCAGAAATACGTTATGATGCCCGCCAACGCTATCAAGCGGCACGTGGTGGTGGAAGAACGCGACAAGGCGTTGTCCGCTTACGTAAATCAAATGGCAATCAACCGTGCGGAATACACGGACGAAACGCAGATAGGCGTGGTGTGTTCGGGCGTGGTGTACGAATACGTAAAAGAGGCGTTGCCGCAAGCCAACGTGTTTAAGGTAGGAACTCCGTATCCGTTGCCGATAGAGGCAATCAAGGCGTTTGCCGCTCGCGTTTCCAAGCTGTACGTGATAGAGGAATTAGAACCGTACATGGAGGACGCGTTAAAAGCGGCGGGCATAGAGTGTATCGGCAAAGAGATATTCTCCTTGCAGGGCGAATTATCCGTTCCCACTGTTTTGGAAAAAATGACGGGCGAGAAGGTTGTTTGCGGAGAGAAAGAAAACGTTCCCGCAAGACCGCCCGTAATGTGTGCGGGTTGTCCGCACAGAGGCGTATTTTACGTTCTGAATAAATTAAAGCTGATGGTAAACGGCGATATCGGCTGTTACACTCTGGGCGCAGTACCCCCGCTTGCGTCGGTAGATACCTGCGTGTGTATGGGCGCGTCGGTAGGGATGGCGCACGGATTTAAGAAAGCGACGGACGGAACAAGCCATAACGTTGCCGTGATAGGCGATTCTACCTTTTTACATAGCGGCGTAACGGGCTTGATTAACGCCGTGTATAACCAAAGCGGTATCACGCTTTTGATTTTGGATAACTCTACGACAGGAATGACGGGGCATCAACAGCACCCCGCAACAGGTAAAAACTTAATGGGCGAAAGTGCGCCCGTGGTGCTTTTGGACGAACTTTGTCGTGCTTGCGGCGTAAAGCATTTGCAGGTGGTGGACGCCTACGACGTAAACGCCGTGGAAAAAGCGGTAAAGGAAGCGATACAAACGGACGAGGTAAGCGTTATCATCGCGCAACGCCCTTGCGCTCTGTTGGATAAAAAACAGCGCAAGCCCAAGGTGGTCGTAGCCGATTGTAAAAATTGCGGAAAGTGCATGAAGCTGGGCTGCCCTGCTATCAGTAAGGGCGAAAAGGGCATTGTCATAGACGCGGCACAGTGCGTGGGCTGCGGAGTCTGTCAAGAGGTATGCCCGTTCGGTTGTTTGACAAAGGAGGAAGCGTAAGATGATGAACATTTTAATTTCCGGCGTAGGCGGTCAGGGAACGCTTCTTGCAAGCCGCGTGTTGGGGAAATACGCGCTCCTTAGCGGAAACGATTGTAAATTAAGCGAAATTCACGGTATGAGTCAGCGAGGCGGCAGTGTTACCACGCACGTTCGTATCGGGGAAAAGATATATTCTCCCGTGGTTTGGGAGGGCAGCGCGGACATGATTATCGCGTTTGAAACGTTGGAAGCGGCGCGGGTAAAACAGTTTTTGAAAAAGGACGGCATTTTGCTTGTCAACGAGGAAAAAATTTTGCCTATGCCCTGTATCACGGGCGCGGCAAAATACCCCGACGGATTAAAGGAAAGTCTGCAACGGGAATATCCCAACGCGAGGTTTATCAAGGCGAGAGAGATTGCCTTGGAGGCGGGCAGCGAAAAGGCGACCAACGTTGTTATGCTCGGCAGTATTTGTAAGCTGTACGGGTTTGATAAGGCGTTAATGGAGCAGGCTGTGGCAGAGTGCGTGCCTGAAAAATTCCGTCAGTTGAATTTGACGGCGTTCCGTTTGGGGTACGAACGGGTATAACGGTATAATAAAAAAGCAGAAAAGAAGGTGATTACCATGCAATATTTTCAAAAAGACCTTGAAACGATGAGCCAAGAAGAGAAGCGGGCGTTGCAGTCGGAGCGACTTGTAAAAATCGTCAAGTACGCGTACGAAAATCAAGCTCCTTACCGTAAAAAGATGGACGCAATGGGCGTAAAACCCGAGGATATCAAGTCGATTGACGATATCTCCAAGCTTCCCTTTACGGTAAAACAGGACCTGCGCGACGCCTATCCTTTTGGTATGATGGCTCGGCCGAAAAAGGACTTGGTACGTTTGCACGCGTCTAGTGCGACGACGGGCAAGCTGACGGTGGCGGGCTACACCCAAAACGATATCGACGTTTGGGGGGAATGTGCGGCTCGTTCGCTGGTTATGGCGGGCGGCTCGCCCGATAGCGTTGTGCACGTGGCGTACGGCTACGGGTTGTTCACGGGCGGTTTGGGTATGCATTACGGCGGCGAAAAGTTGGGCGCAACCGTTGTTCCCGCGTCCGCAGGCAATACGCAAAAGCAAATTCAGCTTCTTGCCGATTTTGAGGCGGATATCATTTGCTGTACTCCCTCGTACATTATTTATCTTGCCGAAGAAATGGAAAGATTGGGCTTAAAGCCGGGCGTGGATATCAAGCTGAAAGGCGGTGTGTTCGGCGCGGAGGCTTGGTCGGAGGGTATGCGCGAGGATATCGAAAAGCGATTGGGAATCCGTGCTTGCGATATTTACGGTCTGTCGGAGATTGCGGGTCCTGGCGTTGCTTGCGACTGTCAGTTTAAGACGGGTATGCACTTCCAAGACGACCATTTCTATCCCGAAATTGTGGACGTGGATACGTTAGAGCCGTTGCCGTACGGCGAATCGGGCGAGCTGGTTATCACCACGCTTACCAAAGAGGGTATGCCGCTTATCCGTTACCGTACTCGGGATATTGCCAGCCTCAACGACGACCCTTGTCCTTGCGGCAGAACAAGCGTGAAGCTGAACAAAATCACGGGCAGAAGCGACGATATGTTGATTATCCGTGGTGTAAACGTATTCCCGTCGCAGATAGAAAGCGTACTGTTAAAGAACGAAAATATCACGCCTAACTATCATATTAACGTAGATAGAGTGAATAATTTAGACGTAATGGAAATTGTGGTAGAGCTTTCCCCCAACGTATCGTTGGACGAAGTGCAGCACGTAGAGGAGATTCGCAGAACGCTGACGGCGGATATGACCAGTGCCTTGTCGGTAAGTGCAAAAATCACGTTGGTTTCGCCGGGTACGGTGGTGCGCAGTGAGGGGAAGGCGAAGCGCATTACAGATAAAAGAAAATTATAAGGGAGAGAAAAAAGATGTTAAAACAAATCGCAGTATTTTTGGAAAACAAAGAGGGCAGAGTAAGCGCTTGCTGTAAGGTGCTGAAAGAGGCGGACGTGAATCTTCGTTCTATGTCCATTGCCGATACCAAAGAATTTGGTATTTTGCGTATCATCACGGACGACAACGAAAAAGCGTTGGCGGCGTTAAAGGGCGCGGGATTTTTATCCTCTATCGTAGAATTGGTCGGCTTGGAAGTTCCCGATAAAGCGGGTGCGCTTGCCGATTTGCTGATCGCGCTCAACGACGGCGGTGTAAATATCGAATACATGTATTCGTTTGCAGGCGCGGACAATCACGCGCAAATCGGGTTCAAAACCGCTACGCCCGACAAAGCGGTGGATATTTTGGTAAAAGCAGGCGCAAAGGTTATCTAAAATCTAACGCTTTGTTCCTATCTTCCTTTCTATTGCTAACCGCAGGAGTATAAAACAATGCAAAAAATTGCAAGCTTTACGGTAAACCACGACGTACTGCAAAAGGGTATGTATATATCCCGCGTGGACGGAGACGTGGTTACCTACGATATCCGCATGAAACGCCCCAACGGCGGGGATTATCTCTCCGCCTCGGCGGCGCACACCATCGAACACCTCTTTGCAACGTATGCCAGAAACAGTGCGTTTGGGGGTGGTGTTTTATACGTTGGACCAATGGGGTGCAGAACGGGCTTTTACCTGCTGCTCCGCGATAGGATAAGCGGCGAAAACGCCATTTCGCTTGTACAAAAAAGTATGGCGTTCGTGCGGGATTTTACGGGCGATATTCCCGGGAATAAACGCGAGGAATGCGGAAACTATTTAGATCACGACCTTGACAGCGCAAAAAAGGTGGCGGCGGATATGTGCGCCGTGCTTGCCGATTGGTCGGTGGAGAAACTGAAATACGAGGAGTAAACCATGAACGAAACGTTACGGCTTATACGTTCGCGCAGGAGCGTAAAAAAATACAAGGATACGCCTGTTGCCAAAGAACTTATCGAAAAAATCGTGGAAGCGGGCACTTGCGCTCCGTCGGGACTGAATAAGCAGTCGCCGATTATTTTGGTGGTTACCAACAAAGAGGTGCGCGACAAGCTCTCTTTTCTCAATGCGGGAAAAGACCCGTTCAAGCGCAGCGATCCCTTTTACGGTGCGCCTGTCGTGCTGGTCGTTTTGGCGGATAAAAGCGTGCCTACCTACCTTTATGACGGTTCTTTGGTAATGGAAAATATGCTGCTTGCGGCGCACTCGTTGGGTCTTGGCGCGTGCTGGATTCACCGAGCCAAAGAAACGTTTGAAATGGAAGAGGGCAAGGAAATTTTGCGTTCTTTGGGGATAGAGGGAGATTACGAGGGAATCGGCAACTGTATCGTCGGCTATCCCGATACCGTTCCCGCAGACAAACCGCGCAAAGAAAATTGGGCGTATTATATCGATTGACATGAGAACGGGTGTTTCCACAGCGTCGCTGTTTTTGCGTAAATATAACGAAGAAGCGTTACCCCTGTTAAACGACCTTGGCGTAAAAACCGCAGAGGTGTTTTTAACCACCTTTTCCGAATACGAACGGGAGTTTGCGCAAAAGCTTGCCGTTGTAAAAGGGGATATTCACGTCAATTCGGTGCATATATTAAATACGCAGTTCGAACCGCAGCTGTTCAACGACCACCCACGCGCGAAAGCGGACGCGTTTTTTTGGTTGCATAAGGTGATGCAATGCGCCGATATTTTGGGCGCGCCCTATTACACTTTTCACGGTACGGCGCGCATGAAACGTGCGGCGCGTTCGGGTGCAAACGATAATTTCCCTAAAATGATAAAGGGCTTTTCCGAAATCTCGGACGTGTGCAATCAGTACGGCGTTACCCTTTGCTTGGAAAACGTAGAATGGTCCACCTACAACCGAGTAGGCGTATTTTCCCGTTTGGCGGCGGAAGTGCCCGCGCTTAAAGGAGTGTTGGATATCAAGCAGGCGCGCATTTCGGGCGTTCCGTACCAACAGTATTTAACGGAAATGGGGTCGAAGCTTGCGTACGCACACCTTTCAGACGTAGATGAACAGGGAAAAATCTGTCTGCCGGGCAAGGGTATATTCGATTTTCCTACGCTGATTAAGAGGTTGAAAGACGTGGGGTTTGACGGCGCGCTGCTGGTAGAGGTGTACACGGGCGATTATCGCTCGGAAGCCGAGTTGAAAACCGCTTGCGAGTATCTGGACGAACTTTTATATAAATACAACTGCGCCGATAAAAACGCCTGAATATTCTTTTTATTCTTTGAAATTTTCTTTGTGTTTTTTATAATTTTTTTGCGCAAACTGTTGACAAAAGTAAAATTATATGTTATTCTATAAATAGGATTAAATCCTAATAATAAACGGAGAGTAAAGGAAATATGAAAATTTATCAATGTAAAGAATGTAAAAAAGTAATCGTAAGCAAGGAAGAATTAAAGCTGGACGGCTGGGTAGAGCTGATTGCGGGAACGACGGATGCGGCGGTGGAGAAGCACGTGCCTGTGGTAACGAAGAAGTGTAAGCAAGTAAAGGTGGACGTTGGGAGCGTAGCGCACCCGATGACGGAAGAGCACCTTATCGAATGGGTTCTTGTGGAAACGGAGCAGGGCTACCAAATCAAATATTTGAAAGCAGGCGACGCGCCCGTATGTGAATTTTCGATTGCAGGCGGGGATAAGGTTATAGGGGTGTATGCTTACTGTAACCTGCACGGGCTCTGGAAAGACTAAAAACGAAGAATATGCTACGGCGGGTGCGCCCGCAACGAAGCCTTATCTATCTTACGTAAGGGAAAGTGAGAAAGGCGCGTGTACGCGAGCGTAACGGTGTTTACGGATAAAGGATAGAAAAAACTTGTCAGTGGCGACCCGCCACCCGCAAAAGGAGATATCCATGATAGAAAAAGAAGCTATGTACAAATTGACGTACGGACTGTTCGTGTTGGTAACACAGGACGGCGAAAAGCAAAACGGTTGTATCGTCAATACCGTATCCATGCTGACAGACAATCCCAAACGTATTACGGTATTTGTCAATAAATCTAATTATACCGAACAGCTTATGCGAAAAACGGGCGTGTTTAACGTGTCCGTACTGACGGAAAGTACGCCGTTTTCGGTGTTTGAACGCTTCGGTTTTCAATCGGGCAGGGACGTGGATAAATTTGCAGGAGAAAGCTATCCCAAGACGGAAAACGGACTGTATTATCTCCCGCAATATACCAATGCGGTGCTGTCGGCAAAGGTAATCGACGCGCTTGATTACGGAACGCATACCTTGTTTGTTGCAGAGGTAACGGAAGCAAAAACGCTTACCAAGGAGAAGTCGGTTACGTACGAATATTACCAAACGAATATCAAACCCAAGCCCGCGGCAAAGCCTGCTGACGGCAAGAAAAAGTGGGTGTGCAAGGTTTGCGGATACGTATATGAGGGAGAAGAAATGCCCGACGATTTTGTTTGCCCTTGGTGCAAACATCCCAAAGAGGATTTTGAATTGGTATAAAAGAAGAAAGGCTTGCCATAGTGCAAGTCTTTTTCGTATAAATCGCAAAAAAAGACAAACGCCGACAAGCGAAAGCGTTCTGTTTTTCACAAAACGAAAAAATTACGAAAATACCGCTAAAAACCGCGAAAAAAGACTTGACATGATTTTCCAAACTTGCTATAATAACGGAGTACAAAAAGTAAATGCATTTGGGCAAAGGAGGGTTGAGAAGCATGTCAACGGTGAAAGTTGGAGAAAACGAAAGCGTAGAAAGCGCACTTCGTCGTTTTAAGAGAAAATGCTCCCGCGATGGTATTATCGGCGACCTCAGAAAGAAGGAATTCTATGAAAAGCCTTCCGTAAAGAGAAAGAAGAAGTCGGAAGCGGCGAGAAAAAGAAGCAGAAACTAACGAAAGAAAACTCACAGGGATGTGAGTTTTTTTCTTGCAAAAAATGTCGAAAAACGGCGTATAGCACGCCGTCTTGGCACAAAAGCGGAACTTGCCCTCACTCATGTACGCAAAGTACATTTCCTATCGGGCAAAACCACGCGTTTTGCACCAATACGACGCACTCTCCGCCGTTTTTCCAAAACGACGTATAACACGCATATAAAGAATGGAGGTATATCATGGCACAGAGCGACAGAACGTTTAAGGAAGCGGCTCGGCGCGCAAAACAGCGCATGAAAAGCGGGTTTTGGCACGATTGCAAAGAGGATATGAACGAACGCATGGAAAGCGCACGGGCTATGGGCTTAAACGAAAGCAAGGCAGGACGCTACTTTGCGGAAAAGGTAAGCGCAAAAATCGCAGGCGAAAAGGAGGACGAATTTTACCTCAAAGTAAAGAAAATGCTCCTTTCCGAGGGCGAAGTAAGCGACGCTATCGGCAGACTCACGGACAAGCCTTACTACGATACGCTTTCCTATGAAGAAAAGCAACGCTACACCCTAACGCTCAGCGAAAAATACCTCCGCGCCCTCGAACGCTTCCGTCGCGAATGCGAATTCGATCTCCCTTTTCAAACGGAAAAATGCATAAATGTATAAATATTCGTGCTTTTATGCAATAGGGTCAAAAAAATCGTCAATGCCAATCACTTTTTTCTGTAAAACCCTTGACAGGATAATGAGGAGAGTGATATAATATTATCAATAGACATAGTCTATATTTTTCCCTCATAAAATAACGGTGAAGCCGTTAAAAAATAATTTATTATAAGGAGATAATGTTATGGTATTGGCACAAGGTGAAAACCTTATCAAATCTTGGAACTATGCCGACTCGAAAGCAGGCGGGTTGTTCAAGAAAGTAGAAACGCACGCAAAAATTGAGGTAACCAACAAGAGAATCGTTTATAGCGCACAAAGCGCAAACGCAGTTGACCGTCAGGAAATTCCTCTTAACTCTGTTAAGACGTTGGCGTTCAGCCAGTTCTCCAAAGGCAACCTTTGGGCGATTATCAAAATCGTGTTCTTCGGTATTTTGTCTATCGTTCTTATCGGTATCCCCGGTTTGATCAAGAGCATTAAAGAACTCAACCAAGGCTCTTTCCAAATGGTAATCACGACGGAAGGCGTTATGACGGAGGCTATGGAAATCGGCGTATCCAAGATTGTTCTTTCCAAGAAGAGCGGCAAACCTTCTAACGTAAAGATTATGATCAACAAAGATGTTGTGCACGATATCATCGAAACGCTTGGCGCAGTAGTTGTTGAAAACAAAACGGTTGCATAAGCGATAAATTTGTATAAGTTTACATAAAAAAACGAAAGCCGTCCGCGGAAAAAACGGGCGGTTTTTTCTTACCTTGGCTATGGAAATTTGCGTGAGAAATGGAGAATTACGACAAGTAAATACGCTTGCCAAAAACACTCGCTTGTGCTATAATAATAACGTATGACACAAATGGAAGAAATTTTACAACAACTTAACGAAGAACAGATAAAACCCGTGTTGCAAACGGAGGGAGCGGTGCTGGTGCTTGCGGGCGCGGGCAGCGGTAAAACACGCGTTTTAACCTCTCGTATCGGCTATCTTATTAAGGAAAAGGGAGTGCCTAATTCCGCTATTTTGGCTATCACGTTCACAAACAAAGCGGCAGACGAAATGAAAGAGCGTTTAAGCCATATCGTGGACGTTTCTCGAGCGTGGGGGTGTACGGTGTGCACCATTCACAGTATGTGCGTGCGCATTTTGCGTATGTACGCGGACGAGGCGGGCTTCAACGCCAACTTCTCCATTTACAGCGAAACGGAGCGCAACAATATCATCAAAAAATCCTTCCAAGAATGCGATTTTGACGATGAAAAGCTGTTGAAATCGGTGAAATTCCATATCGCCAACGCGAAAATGTTGGGCTACGACCCCAAACGCTACGCCGAAGAATACGCAGGCGAACACGATATAGACGAGATTACCAAGGTATATACCCGTTACCAAAAGCACCTGCGTGAAAACAACGCGTTAGATTTTGACGATTTGCTCAACGAAACGCGGCTGCTACTTCGCCGTAACGAGGAGGCGAGAGAGTATCTCAGCGGCAGATTCCGTTATATTCTTGTCGATGAGTTCCAAGACACCAACGCCGTGCAGTATGAAATCATCAAGCTGTTGGCGTCCGTGCACGGCAATTTGTTCGCCGTAGGCGACGACGACCAATCCATTTACGGTTGGCGCGGCGCAAAAATAGAAAACATTTTACACTTTGAAAAAGACTTCAAAAACGCAAAGGTGTTTAAGCTGGAACGCAACTACCGTTCCACCAAGCACATTTTAACGCTTGCCAACACCGTCATCAAGAACAACGCGCACCGCAAGGACAAAACGCTTTGGACGGAAAACGGCGAGGGCGAACAGGCGCAGGTGCACGAAGCGGAGGAGGAAAGCGGCGAGGCTCGGTTTATCGCGCACACCATTGCGGGGCTTATCGCCCGCGGATATCGGTATTCCGATTTTGCCGTTTTGATGCGTTTGAACGCGCTTACCCGTTCTTTGGAACAAGAATTCACTTCGGACGGTATTCCGTTTAAGGTATTCGGCGGGTTTAAGTTCTTTGAACGTAAAGAAATCAAGGACTTGCTGGCGTATTTGCGGCTGATCAATAATCCGTTCGATAGTGAAGCGGCGACTCGAATTATCAATTTCCCTAAGCGCGGAATCGGTGCAAAAACGGTGGAAACGCTGCAAAATTATGCTTTTGAGCAGGAGATGTCCGTTTATGAAGCCTTGCGAGAGCTGGACGAAATGGGCTTTTCGGGCAGTACCAAGCAGAAATTAACCGATTTCAGAACGCTTGTCAAAACGTGGATTATCGACAGTCAAGACCTTGCCGTCAACGAGCTGGTAAAGAAAATCGTTTTGGATACGTCCATGCGGGAGGCATACGCGGACGATTCGGACGAAAGTATTAACAAGCGCGCCAACATTGAAGAATTTATCAATTCCGTAGATGAATACAGTCGGTTAAACCCCACGGCAACGCTTACCGATTACCTCAATCAGGTAACGCTGTCGTCGGACACAGACGACATGGACGACGGAAACTACGTAACGCTTGCCACTGTGCACGCCGTAAAGGGGTTGGAATTCCGCACTGTATTCGTATGCGGCATGGAAGAAAATATCATGCCCGTATCGCGCGCCGTGAGCAATGACGACGATATGGAAGAGGAACGACGCTTGATGTACGTGGCAATCACTCGCGCCAAAGAACGGCTGTATCTCACTCGTTCAAAAAGCAGGTATTTGTACGGCAAGCGCGAGCCGACGGCGCGTTCCCGTTTCTTGAAAGAGCTTTCTTCGCATTTGGATATGCCGCGTGAAACGCTGCTGCGACCCATGGGCTACGGCGATTACGACGACCCTGAAAGCTACGGAAACGACGCATACGCAGGGGGCAGGTATGCAACGAACGGAAAGTACGGCTCGTCTTATGGTTCTTCCTATGGTTCGTCGTATGGATCTGCATACGGTAGCCGAAGCGGCGACAGAAGCAATTCGGGCATTACCCGTTCGGCATGGAACGGCGGGAAGACGTACGGCGGTTCATCTTACGGCTCGTCATACGGCTCGTCGTATGGCTCTTCTTATGGCGGAAAAACGTACGGAGCAAGTACGGAAACGCGTTCTACTTTGGGCGGTGCAAGCGGTTATAAGAGTAACCAAAAGAGCGGCGGTTTTGCGTATGGAGGTGTAGGCAAAGTAGGCGCGCCCAAGGTAGGCGGAGGGAAAGACCTCAGCGGCTTTAAGGTGGGCGTCAACGTGAAAC